>NZ_NWMQ01000007.1:0-150956 GCF_002901215.1 Paracoccus sp. SY
CGGGGTCCGGGGCAGCGCCCCGGCCTTGCCTACAACCCCGCCAGCCAGGGCGGCTCTCCGGCGAAGGCGGCGGCGACATGGTCGATGAAGGCGCGGGTCTTGCGCGGCATCGGCCGGACCGGCGGCCAGACCAGGCTGACGGGCAACGGGTCCTGCGGCAGGTCGGGCAGCAGCCGCACCAGACGCCCGTCGCGCAGCGCGTCATGGACGATGAACATCGGCAACAACGCCAGCCCCAGCCCGCCGATGGCCATGTCGCGCATCGCCTCTCCGTTGTTAGCGGTGATGCGGCCCAGGGGCGGCTGCGCCACGCCCGCAAAGGGCCAGAGATCGCCCAACCGCGCGTTCAGATAGCCGATGGCGCTGTAGCGCGACAGGTCGGCCGGGCCGTCTATGTCACCATGCACCGCCAGATAGTCGGGGCTTGCCACAAGGGCGCGCGGATCGGCGCAAACCCGGCGGGCCATCAGGCTGCTGTCGCGCATCTGCCCGATCCGCAACCCCACGTCGAAGCCCGCCCGGCCCAGGTCGGTCAACTGGTCGTCGTAATCCAGCACCACCTCCAGCCCCGGATGGGCGCGGGCGAAGCCCGCGATCACCGGGCCAAGGTGACGGATGCCAAAGCTCATCGGGGCCGCGATGGCCAGCCGCCCGCGCAGATCGGCCTGCCCGCCCAGGCTTTCGGTCGCAGCGACCAGTTCGGCTAGGGCGGGCCGCACGCGATCGGCCAGGGCCAGGGCGTTGTCGGTGGGGGCGATGCGACCCGCATGGCGCGTGAACAGGGCCACGCCCAGGGCCGCCTCGAAGTCGCTGATCCGCTTGCTGACCACGGATTTCGACAGATCGGCCCGCGCGGCGGCGGCGGATATGCTGCCCGCGTCCAGGACCGCCAGAAAGGTCCGAATGTCGCTGATCGACCAGTCCATCCGGGCAGCATAGCGCGCCGCCCCCCGTTCGCAAGAACCGAACACCGCATTCCCTGCAAGACGGCTGCCACGAACGCCCCTGCTGCGCCATATTGGCATCAAGCAAAGACAGGAAACCGCATCATGCAACTGACCGGCATCCACCACCTGACCGCCATCACCGCCGACGCGGCGGGTAACAACCGTTTCTATACCGACACCCTGGGCCTGCGCCGGGTGAAGAAAACGGTGAACCAGGACGACACCTCGGCCTATCACCTGTTCTTCGCCGATGGCGCGGGCACGCCGGGCACGGACATCACCTTCTTCGACTGGCCCGCCCCACGCGAAAGGCGCGGCACCCATTCGATCAGCCGCACCGGGCTGCGGGTCGCGGAAGACAGCCTGGACTGGTGGGCCGCGCGCCTGTCGGACAAGGGCGTGACCACCGGCAAGGTCACAATGCTGGACGGCCGCGCCAGCCTGGATGTCGAAGATCCCGAAGGCCAGCGGCTGCGCCTTGTGGCCGCCCCCGAACCCGCAGGCCAGCCCTGGGACCAAAGCCCCGTCCCGGCTTCGCACCAGATCCAGGGCTTGGGTCCGATCACCATATCCGTCCCTGACCTGGGCCCGACCCAGGCGGTGCTGACCCAGGTGATGAACATGACGCTTGTGCGCGACTATCCCAGCCCTGACGGGCAGGGACAGGTCCATGTCTTCCAGATGGGCGATGGCGGGGCGGCGGCTGAACTGCATGTCGCGGTCCAGCCGGGCCTGCCCATCGCAAGCCAGGGCGCGGGCGGCGTCCACCATGTCGCCTTCCGGGTTCCGGACACGGACGCGCTGACCGCATGGGCCGACCGGGTCCGGGGCTTCCGCGTGCCGAATTCCGGCGAGGTGGAACGGTATTACTTCCGTTCGCTTTATTTCCGCGAACCGGGCGGAAACCTGTTCGAACTGGCGACCGACGGCCCCGGCTTCGACGTGGACGAACCGCGCGAGACGATGGGCCAGGGCCTGTCCCTGCCGCCCTTCCTGGAAGGCAGGCGCGCCGCCATCGAGGCCGGGCTGAAGCCGCTGGACTGACCGCATGAAAGGACGACGCGCATGACCACCATCCTTGGCCTGTCGGGCAGCCTGCGCCGCGCCTCGCTGAACAGCGGCTTGCTGCGGGCGGCCCGCGACGTGGCGCCCGAGGGGACGCGGATCGTGATCGGCGACATCTCGGGCGTGCCGCTTTATGATGGCGACGACGAGGCCGCGAACGGCACGCCCCCTGCCGTCGCCGCGCTGAACAGCCAGCTTGCGCAGGCCGACGGGTTGCTGCTGGTGACACCGGAATACAACAACGGCATTCCCGGCGTCTTCAAGAACGCCATCGACTGGATGTCGCGGGGCGAAGGCTTGCGGCTTTTTGCGGGCAAGCCGGTCGCGGTCATGGGCGCGTCCCCCGGCGGCTTCGGGACCACGCAGGCACAGACCCATTGGTGGCCTGTGCTGCGGACGCTGAAGACCCGGCCCTGGTGGGACGGGCGGCTGATGGTGTCGCGCGCGGGCGGGCTGTTCGACGCCCAGGGCAACCTGACCGACGACAAGACCCGCCAGCAGCTTGCCGAATTCATCGCAGGCTTCGTGGGCAGCCTGACACCGGAAAGGACCGCATCATGACACCTGACATCGACCATGTCGCGCTGACGGTGCGCGACCTGCCCGGCATGACGGCATTCTACCGCGACGCCCTTGGCCTGGCCCAGTTGGGCGGCGACGGCGAGACCGCGCGGCTTGGCGCCGGGGATAGCACCCTGCTGGAACTGCGCCGCGACGGCGCCGCACGCCCGCGCGACCCGCGCGAGGCGGGGCTGTTCCACACCGCCTTCCTGTTGCCCGACCGCGCCTATCTGGCCCGCTGGCTGCGCCATGCCGCCGAAAACGGCACGCGCCTGTCGGGAGCCAGCGACCACGGCGTAAGCGAAGCGCTGTATCTGGACGACCCCGAGGGCAACGGCATCGAAATCTATTGGGACCGTTCGCCCGACCAGTGGCAGCGCAGCGGCGACCGGATCGAGATGTTCACCCACCGCCTGGACCTGAACGACCTGCTGGCCCTGGCCGACACCCCGTGGCAGGGCGCGCCCCAAGGCAGCAGCGTGGGCCATGTGCATCTGCAGGTGGGCGACCTGGACCAGGCCGATGCCTTCCTGGCGGGCGACCTGGGCCTGACGCGGACCTTCGACGCCCCCGGCGGGGCCTGGTATGGCTGGAACGGCTATCACCACCACCTTGCCGGGAACACCTGGAACAGCCGCGGGGCAGGGATGCGCGACAAAGGAATGACGGGCCTGGCCGAGGTCGTGATCCGGGACCTTGGCCGGGCAAGCCAGACCATCACCGACCCGTGGGGAACGCCGTTCCGGTTCCTGTAGGGTGCGTGCCTGCACGCACCAAGCCGCCTACCAAGGTGCGTGCAAGCACGCACCCTACGGGCGTTCGACCGCGAAGGCGTCCGCCCAATCGGGGTTCTTCGCCAGCCGGTCCGCGACATAGGAACAGGCCGGGATGATGCGGAATCCTTCCTTGCGCGCATCCGCCACCATGGCCTCCACCAGGGCCGCGGCTGCGCCAGTGCCGCGCAGGGCCTCGGGGGCGCCGGTATGGTCGGCGCTGACCTGGCCCTTGCCGCGCCGGGTGAAGGTCAGTTCGGCCTCGGCCTCGATGCCCGCGATCCGGGCGACATAGCGGCCGTGGCGGGCATCGGTATCCTCGCGGGTGATGGTCAGGTCAGGCATCGGTTTCCCCTTTCATCCAGTCGGTCGCGGCCGCCAGGTCGTCGGCCACGACATCATGGCCCGCCTGCACGACGCGGGCGTCCAGCGTCGCGCCCCGGGCCGCCAGCCAGTCGTTCAGGCGCGGCGCATGAACACCGTAAGGATCGCGCGCCCCGGTCAGCGTCAGCACCGAAAGGCCGGTCAGCTCCACCTGGGGCAGGTCGTCCAGCACGGCCATCGGACGCATCAGGATCGCGCGGCGGATCAGGCCGGGATGCAGGCCCATCACCGCAGCCGCGAAATTCGCGCCGTTGCTGTATCCCATCACCGTGATTCGCGCCGGATCCAGGCCGTAGGCCGCCAGGGCGCCGGTCCAGAAGGCCGCGAAGGCCTCGGCCTCGGCCCGGATGTCGTCCTGGTCGAAGCTGGTCATCGCGGTGCGGCGGAAATACCGTGCCACGCCTTCCTCGGTCGAGCGGCCCCGCACGCCCAGCAGCGTGGCATGGGGCGCAATGCGATGGGCCAGCGGCATCAGGTCGGTCTCGGACCCGCCGGTGCCGTGCAGCAGCAGCATGGCCGATCCGTCGGCCTGGTCGGGCTGGCGCAGGCGGTGAACGAAGGGAAGCTCTCTCATCACGGTCCTTTCCTCGCCCGGACGGGCGAATTGCGGCAGGCGCAGGCGCAGGTCGTCAATGTTTCCGGCATGGGGCGGAAACATCAAGACCCGGCCCAAGGCATCGGCGGCTTCGTCCACCGCCATGCCCGGCCCGTCGGTCGCCAGTTCGATCAGCGTATCGCCCGGTTCGCGGACGTAAAGCGAGGTGAAATAAAGGCGGTCGTGGACCGTCACACCGCTGGCATTGCGGGCCTTCAAGGCATCGTGATGGCCCTGCAATGCCGCCAGATCGGGCACCCGCAGCGCCACATGGTCGATGACGCCGGTGCCCGGAATGCCCGGAACGAAGCCCGAGGCGTCACGGATGCCGATGGCATCGGTTTCGGACACCAGCCGCGTCAGCCCGCCCTCGGCCCCGTGCTGGCGATAGCCGAATGGACCAAGAAAGGCGGCCGTCTGTTCGGGCAGGGCCGACCAGATCGTCACCGCGCGGATCCGGGCGGGGGCGGCGGGCCAGTCCGCGTCGGGCGCCTCGGTGCCCACCAGCTTGACGATGATGCCGTCGGGATCCCTCAGCCGCAGAACGGGTTCGCCCCATTCGCGCACCGGCCCCTCGACCCGCAATCCGCGCTGCATGGCCCGGGTCAGCCAGTCGCCGATCCGCGCGCGCGGAATGGCCAGGGCGATTTCCGCCACGCGGCCATGGCCCACCCGTCCCGGCGCGCCGTCCTGCCAGACCAGGAAGCTGACAAGGCTGCCGGGCCTGCCCTGCGGGTCACCATAGAACAGGTGCAACTGCTCGGCATCCTCGAAGCCTGCCGTCTGCTTGACCAGCGAAAGGCCCAGAAAGCCCATCCAGAAATCGACATTCGCCTGAACGTCGCGGGTGATCGCCGTCACATGATGGATACCGCTGGTCATCGCGCACCTTTGCCGCAAGAAACATTCGCGCCGAAGATGCGGTTCCGGCAGGGCCCGCGCCAGTCGGGGCGGGGCCAATCCGGTGTTCGCGTCCGGCGAACGGCTTTCCGCTTCCCGTTCTGCCGCAGCGCACCTATCCTGATGCCTGACACAGGAGGAACCGACATGAGCTGGAATCCCGCCCTGACCCCCGGCTGCCCCGACGAGATCGGACCGGACGCCATCGAGACGCTGATCATCCCCCGCGCCCGCGACCTGGGCGGGTTCGAGGTGCGCCGCGCCCTGCCCGCGCCCAAGCGCCAGATGGTCGGGCCGTTCATCTTCTTCGACCAGATGGGACCTGCCGAGTTCCTGACGAACCAGGGCATCGACGTGCGCCCCCATCCCCATATCGGGCTGGGCACCGTCACCTATCTCTATCGCGGCAGCTTCCAGCATCGCGACAGCACCGGGGCCGACCAGATCATCACACCCGGCGCGCTGAACTGGATGATCGCGGGGCGCGGCGTGACCCATTCCGAACGCAGCCCCGAGGCCGCGCGCCAGGGGCCAAGCAGCCTTCTGGGCATCCAGACCTGGATCGCCCTGCCCGACAGCCACGAGGACATGGCCCCGGCCTTCGAACATCACGGCAAGGATGCGCTGCCCGTGATCCGCGACGCGGGAATAACGGCGCGGCTGATCCTGGGCCGCGCCTATGGCGAAACCGCGCCCGCGACGATGTATTCGGACACCTTCTACCTGGACGTGACGCTGGACCCCCGCGCCCGCTTTCCCCTGCCCGCCGATCACGAGGATCGCGGCATCTATGTCACCGAAGGCTCCATCCGCATCGCCGGCCAGGACTTCGAGGCCGGGCAGATGATGGTCTTCCGCCCCGGCGACGCGATCACCGTGCAGGCGGGCGACCGGGGCGCGCGGCTGATGGCCCTGGGGGGCGAGACGCTGAACGGGTCGCGCCATATCTGGTGGAACTTCGTGGCCTCCTCGCGAGAGCGCATCGAGGAGGCGAAACGCCAATGGCGGGCGGAACGTTGGGGCGCGGGCCTCTTTGACCTGCCGCCCACGGACCGCGCCGAACACATCCCCCTGCCCGAAAGGACCTGAACCATGACGATCAAGACCGCCCAGGACGTGCTGGACTTCTGGTTCTCGCCGCAGATGGAACCGATGTGGTTCGCCAAGTCCGACGATGTGGATGCCCGCATCCGCGACGACTTCGCCGCCACCTACGAGGCCGCGCACCGGCGCGAGCTGGACGACTGGGCCGCCACGGCCGAAGGCGCGCTTGCCCTGGTGATCGTGCTGGACCAGTTCCCGCGCAACATCTTCCGGGGCAGCGGCCGGGCCTTCGAATCGAACGACATCGCCCTGGAACATGCCCGCGCCTCGGTTGACGCGGGCCATGACCGGCAGGTCGATCCCAAGCGGCGGCAGTTCTTCTATCTGCCCTTCATGCACAGCGAGGATCTGCCCGACCAGACCCGCTCGGTCGAGCTTTACGAGGCCCTGGGCGACGACAACAGCCTGCGCTTCGCGATCGCGCATCGCGACATCGTCCAGCAGTTCGGCCGCTTTCCGCATCGCAACGCGGCTCTGGACCGGCCCAATACCCCGGACGAGGAGGAGTTCCTGAAAACCCACGGCGGCTTCTGATCGCGGCGGCTGGACGGTGCCGGGCGACTGGATTATCTACAATCCATGCCGAACGAACCCCTTGCCCATCGCATCAGCCGCGAACTTGCCGCGCGCATCGTTTCCGGCCGGATCGCCCCCGGCGAACGGCTGCGACAGGACCACATCGCCGCCGAATTCGGCGCCAGCCATGTCCCCGTGCGCGAGGCGTTTCGCCACCTGGAAAGCCGCGGCCTTGCCGTCAGCGAACCCCGCCGCGGCTTTCGCGTTGCGGGCTTTTCCCTGGCCGAGGTGCGCGAGGTGGCCGAGATGCGCGCCGCGCTGGAGGTGCTGGCCCTGCGCCATGCCGCGCCCCACCTGACCCCCGCGATCCTGGACCGGGCCGAGGAAGCGACGCGGGCGGGCGACCGTGCGGCCGATGTGGAAACCTGGGAGGAGGCAAACCGCCAGTTCCACCGCCTGATCCTGGACCCCTGCGGGATGCCGCGCCTGCTGAAATCCATCGCCGATCTGCACACCGCAAGCGCCCGCTTCCTGTTTTCCGGCTGGCGCGCGGAATGGGAGGCGCCGACCGACCGTGACCACCGCGCGATCCTGCACGCGCTGCGGTCGGGCGATCTGGACCGCGCCTGCGCCGTGCTGGCGCGGCATGTCCAGTTCAGCGGCCAACGGCCCCGGACGCGGCGCTGAACGATCCCTCTTGATCCGATAGATAATCCGTGGACTATCCTCGCACGACGAATCCATAATTATCTATAATTCAGGATAGGGACGATCAATGACGCCAATTCCAGCCTTCAGCCCCGTGAACCCGCACAGCCTGTCCCTGCCCCTCCGCCTGCTGGCGGTCGCCTTCGGCACGGTCCTGCTGGCTGTCTCCTCGCGGATCGAGGTGCCGATGGTGCCGGTGCCGGTGACCATGCAGACCTTCACCGTGGCGATGATCGGCGCGCTTTACGGCTGGCGGCTGGGAACGCTGACGGTGCTGGCCTGGCTGGGACAGGCGGCTTTGGGTCTGCCGGTGCTGGCGGGCGGCGCAGGGGGCCTTGCGCATTTCGCGGGACCGACCGGCGGCTATCTGGCGGCCTTCGCAGTGATGGCCGCGCAGATCGGCTGGCTGGCGGAACGCGGCTGGAACGGCGACCGGGCGGGCCTGGCCTTCCTGTCGATGCTGGTGGGCAACCTGATCTGCCTGGCCATGGGCGCGGCCTGGCTGTCGCGCGGCATCGGCTGGGACGCGGCGATCACCCATGGCGTGCTGCCATTCCTGGTCGGCGCGGTGCTGAAATCCGCCGTGGGCGCGCTGGCGCTGCGCCAGTTGGGCCGCCCGCGCCGCGCATGACGATCCGCCTTCGCGCGCATCACCTGCTTTGCCTGCTGACTTGGGCGGGCAAGGGCTACAGCCCCGCCTTCACGGCGGGGTTCACCGTTATCGCCACCCGCATCGCGGCGGGCGAGGCGGTGGCGATGGTCGAAGGCCCCGACGATGTCTGCGCGCCGATGCTGGACGATCCCGCCTGCCATTGCCGGGGCGGCAGCGTGGCGCGCCGCGACGCGCGGGCTGCCCGCGATCTGGCCGCGCTTCTGGGTCGTCCACTGGCGGCGGGGCAGCGGCTGGTGCTGGACCCCGCGACCCTGGCCCGGATGCGCCGCGCCTTCGCGGGCGGGGCGATCCGGGGTGCCTGCGCGGGCTGCGAATGGTCCGGCCTGTGCCGCGACATCGCCGATGACGGCTTTGCCGGGACGGTGCTGCCCGTTTCTCAGCCCGACAGGCTGCGGGCCTGATCGCGCAGCACGAATTTCTGGATCTTCCCGGTCGAGGTCTTGGGCAGCGGTCCGAACACCACGGTCTTCGGCGCCTTGTAATGGGCCATGTGGTCGCGGCAGAAGGCGATGATATCGGCCTCGGACGCGTCCTTGCCCGGCCGCAGGTCCACGAAGGCGCAGGGGGTTTCGCCCCATTTCGCATCGGGGCGGGCAACCACCGCGGCCTCGTTCACCGCCGGGTGGCGATACAGCACGTCCTCGATCTCCACCGACGAGATGTTTTCGCCGCCCGAGATGATGATGTCCTTGCTGCGGTCCTTGATCTCGACATAGCCGTCGGGATGCATCACGCCCAGGTCGCCCGTGGCAAACCAGCCGCCGCGAAAGGCCTTGGCGGTGGCCTCGGGGTTCTTGAGGTATCCGCGCATCACGTTGTTGCCGCGCATGAAGATCTCGCCCAGCGTCTGCCCGTCATGGGGGACGGGGGCCAGCGTCTGGGGATCGGCCACCATCAGCCCGCCAAGCGCCGCGTTGCGCACCCCCTGCCGCGCCTTCAGCCGCGCCCTTCGATCCGGCGGCAGCTCGTTCCATTCCGGCTTCCAGACGCAGACGACCGAGGGGCCATAGACCTCGGTCAGGCCATAGACATGGGTGACCTCGACGCCCATGTCTTCCATCGCCTGGATCACGGCGGCAGGGGGCGAGGCGCCGGCGGTCATCACCTTCACCGGGTGGTCGAAGCGTTTCAGATGCGCGTTCTGGGCCAGCATGTTCAGCACGATGGGCGCGCCGCAGAAATGCGTGACGCCTTCGCCCGCGATCAGGTCGAAGATCGGCTCGGCCCGCACCGCGCGCAGGCAGACCGAGGTTCCCGCGTTAGCGGCCATCGCCCAGGGAAAGCACCAGCCGTTGCAGTGAAACATCGGCAGCGTCCACAGATAGACCGAATGCGCGGGCATCCCCCAGTCCTGCAGTTGCGAGATCGCGTTCAGCGCCGCCCCCCGGTGGTGATAGACCACGCCCTTGGGATTGCCGGTCGTCCCCGAGGTATAGTTCAGCGCGATCGCGTCCCATTCGTCGGCGGGCGGCTGCCAATCGAATGCGGGATCGCCTTCGTCCAGCAGGGCCTCGTAATCCAGGTGGCCTATGGGATCGCCATGGGTGATCGTGGGGTCCAGGATGTCCACGACCAATCCCATGTCGCATCCCTTCAGCGCCTCTCGCGCAAGGGGCGCGAATTCGCTGTCCACCAGCAGGGCCTTGGCCTCTCCATGCTGCAGGATGAAGCGCACGGTGTCCGCGTCCAACCGGGTGTTGATCGCGTTCAGCACCGCGCCCAGCATGGGAATGCCGAAATGGGCCTCGTAAAGCTCGGGGATGTTGGGGGCGATCACCGCCACCGTGTCGCCCCGCCCGATCCCGCGCGCCGACAGCGCGCTTGCCAGGCGGCGGCACCGGTCCTGGGTCTGGACCCAGGTCCGGCGGACCGGGCCGTGGACCAGGGCAAGCCGGTCGGGATGGATCGCCGCCGTGCGGGCCAGGAAATCCAAGGGCGTCAATTGCGCGAAGTTGGCCGCGCAGGCGTCAAGGCCCTGGTCGTAGATGGTGTTGGTCATGTCCCCCTCCCCTTTTTTGCGATCAGCCGGCCCGGCCGATATGCTGGATCGCGGTGAAGCCTTCGAAGCGGGGACCGCCTTCGTAAAGCTTCTTCGTCTCGCCCGCCCGCGCATGGGCATCGCGGAACTGCTGGCTGCGGGTCCAGCCGATGAAATGATCCTCGGACTCCCAGACCGTGTGCGAGGCATAAAGCCGCCGCCCATTCTCCTCGGGGCCCTTCAGCATGTGGAATTCGACAAAGCCCGGCAGGCTGTCCAGCTTGCTGTCGCGGGACAGCCACAGGGCCTCGAACTCGGCGGCGTTCTCGACGGGGACGGTGAAACGGTTCATGGCGATGAACATGGCGAAACTCCTCTTTGCCGGCGATCCTGCCGATCCTGCCGCCATGGATAAGCCCCGGCCCGCCCCCTGTCACGCGCTTGTGACGGGGGTTCGAGGCGTTCCGGGTTACGCTTCCCGCGATCTTTCCGGGGGACGACCATGCGCCTTGCCCTTGCCGCCGCCGTGATCGCCGTTCTGCCGCTGGCCGCGCAGGGACAGGAACGCAGGCCCAGCCATTGCATCGCCATCGCCGGCGGACCCGAACGCATCCAGCAGGCCGCCTGGTCCGACCCGGTGCCGGAACGGTCGGTCAGGCTGTCCTTCCTGGGCCATGCGATGTTCCTGATCCAGACGCCGGGGGGCCTGGATATCGTGACCGACTTCAACGGCAACCTGCATCCCGACGCGCCGGTCCCGGACGTGGTGACGATGAACCGCGCCCATTCCAGCCATTGGACCGACCAGGTGGACGGGATCCCCCATGTGCTGCGCGGTTGGTCGGACCAGTTCGGCGTGGCGGCCGATCATTACCTGACGCTGGACGACGCGCTGATCCGCAACGTCCCGACCGATATCCGGTCCTTTGGCACGGTCGAGGAAAGCGGCAATTCCATCTTTGTCTTCGAGGCGGGCGGCCTCTGCATCGCGCATCTGGGCCACCTGCATCACGAACCCACAGATGAGGATTACGCCCGCCTGGGCCGGGTGGACGTGCTGCTGGTCCCCGTGGACGGCAGCTATACGATGGAACAGGCGGCGATGATGCGGGTGGTCAGCCGGCTGAACAGTTCGGTGGTGATCCCGATGCACTGGTTCGGCCCCGCCCGGCTGGAAACCTTCCTGACCGGCATGTCGGGCCAGTTCGACATCCAGCGGCCGGGGGGCAGCGAATACCTGGCGTCCTTGCGCGGGCTGCCGGACCGGCCGACGGTGGTGGTGCTGGAACCGGCATCCTCGGGGCGAAGCTGGCCTTGACGGGGACGGGGCGGCGCAACACTCTGCCCCCCGAACCAGCGAAGGCCCTGTCCTCCATGTCCGATTTCGTCATCCCGCCCGCCGCCATCCCGTCCCTGCCCCTGGCAGGGGACAGCCGCCGCTTTGCCGTCCGCCGCATCTATTGCGTGGCGCGCAACTATGCCGACCACGCGCGAGAGATGGGGCACGACCCGGACCGCGAACCGCCTTTCTTCTTTTCCAAGCCCGCCGACACGCTGCTGGCGGGGGATGCCGACCTGCCCTACCCGCCGCAGACCGGGGATCTGCATTTCGAGGCCGAACTGGTCGTGGCCCTTGGCGCGGGCGGCACGGACATCGCGCCCGCCGACGCGCAGGGGCTGATCTGGGGCTATGCCACCGGCAACGACTTCACCCGGCGCGATTTGCAGGCGGCGGCGAAGAAGGCGGGGCGGCCCTGGGATCTGGCCAAGGGCTTCGATCTGTCGGCAGCCTGCGGGCTGCTGCATCCGGTCGGCCAGACCGGCCCGCTGAACGACGGACGGATCGCGCTGTCGGTCGATGGCGTAATTCGGCAGGAATCGGATCTGTCGCAGATGATCTGGCCGGTGGCCGATGTCATCGCCCATCTGTCGCAATCGGTGCGGCTGGAACCAGGCGACCTGATCTTCACGGGAACCCCAGCAGGGGTTGGCGCGGTCACACGCGGGCAGGTCGCGACGGTCGAGATCGAGGGGCTGACGCCGCTGGTCACGCGGATCGTCTGATGGGGCGCAAGGTGCGTGCAAGCACGCACCTTGCGGATATGCGTGGCGTAGGGTGCGTGTTCACACGCACCATGCCTTACCGCGATCCTGCCCCCGTGGCGATCTGCAAGGTCGCCCATTCCTTTGCCGCGGCATTGCGGGCCTGTGCGGCAGCCAAGCGGGCGCCTGCGCGGGACCGGTCAGCCTCCAGCAGATCGACCAGTGCCAGGGCGCCTTCCTCGAAATTCTGGCGGGCCAGCGCATAGGCGCGGTCGTATGACGCCGCAGCCCCTTCCAGGGTCGCGGCCCGCTGGCGGAAGCGGCGCAGGTTCGACTGGGCGGTCTGCACATCCTCGACCGCCGCGGCGATGGCGGATTTCCAGGCGATCTCGGCTTGGCGGGCTTCGGACAGGCGGCGGGACCGGGTGGCCTGCAACGCGCCCTGGTTCAGGACCGGCAGCGACAGGCCCGGCCCAAAGCCCCAGGCATTCGCCCCGCCTCGGTCCGTGACCGTGCCCGTCAGTGAAATCGCGGGCAGCAGGTCGGCCGTGGCCACCCCCACCGCGGCAAGCGCGGCCGCGTAATCGGCCTGGGCCACGCGGATGTCGGGGCGCGAGCGCAGCAGGTCGGCGGGAACCCCGGTGCCCGGCCCCGGCGGCGTGCGCAACTGGGCCGATCCGCCGCGCATCTGTCCCATCAGCGGCGCGGCCTGCAGGTTCAGCAGCGTGGACAGGCGATAAACCTGGGCGTTGAACTGCGCCTCGTAATTCGGCAGATCGGCGCGGGCCGTTTGCAGCAGCGCCTCGGTCTGAGCCACGTCATATTCGGTGGCGATGCCCACCGACTGGCTGTTGCGCGTTACATCCAGCGTGCCTTCGCGCGTGCGGATCGTCTCGCGGGTCAGGGCCAGGGCCTGCTGGAAGAAACGCGCGTCGGCATAGGCCGCGATCACCTCGGCCAGCCAGGCCAGGCGGACGGTCTGCGCCTGGGCCTGGGCCGATTGCAGGCCCGCCGCCGCGCCTTCGCGGGCGCGGCGGGCGCCGCCGAACAGGTCGAAGACGAAGCTGGCCGACAGGGCGGCGGTGTTGGCGGTGCCGGCGGCGATGCCGTCGCCGCCCGTGCGTTCCCGCCCGGCCGTGGTCGTGCCGCCGATCTGGGACGCCCAGGGCTGGGCCGCCTGCACATCGGCCTGGGCCGCGCGGATGCGTTCGTTGGCTGCCATGATGTCGAAGCTTTGGCCCATGCCCTGCCCGATCAGGCGGTTCAGGGTGGCGTCGTTGTAGCCCGACCAGAAGGCCGCCTGCGGGGGCGTGGCCGCCCCCTCGCCCTCGTCGAAACCGGCGGGGACGGCGGGGGTGGGCAGGGCGTTCGGATCCGGGCCGACCGCCGCGCAGGCGCCCAGCGCCAGAACGGACCCAAGCATCGCGCGGCGGTGCATTCCAATCGTCATGCGAGTTTTCTCTTTCTTCTTGTCACAAGCTCGACCGCCTTCAGCACGGCCACATAGAAGACCGGCACCAGGAAGATCCCGATCACGGCAGACGACGCCATGCCGCCCAGAACCCCGATCCCGATCGAGTTCTGCGCCCCCGCCCCCGCGCCGCTGGCAATCGCCAGGGGCAGCACGCCCAGCATGAAGGCAAAGGTCGTCATCAGGATCGGGCGCAGGCGCATCTTGGATGCCTCGGTCGCGGCTTCCAGAAGCGGACGGCCCTGGGCCACCAGCGATTGCGCGAATTCCACGATCAGGATGGCGTTCCGGGCCGCCAGGCCGATGGTCGTCAGCAGGCCCACCTTGAAATAGACGTCGTTCGTCTGATCGAAGAACAGCGCGGCGGCCAGGGCACCCAGGATCCCCACCGGCACGGTCATCATCACCGCCAGCGGCACCGTCCAGCTTTCGTAAAGCGCGGCAAGGGCCAGGAACACGACCAGGGCCGACAGCGCGAACAGCAGGGGCGCCTGGTTGCCCGACAGCCGTTCCTGGTATGACAGGCCCGTCCAGGCCGTGCCGTATCCGCCGGGCATGTCGGCCACCATCTCCTCCATGGCGTCCATCGCCGCGCCGGACGACAGGCCCTGGGCCGCGGCACCAGACAGTTCCAGCGCGCGGGTGCCGCCGTAGCGGGCAAGGGCCTGCGGTTCCTGGTCCCAGACGCGGGTGGTGAAGGCGCCAAAGCTGACCATGTCGCCGTCGCGGTTGCGCGCGAACCAGCGGTCGATGTCTTCCGGCTGGGACCGGGCCTCGGCCTCGCCCTGGACGACCACGGGGCGCAGTTCGGTGCCAAGGGCGAAGTCGTTCACGTCGCGCCCCGAGAAGATCACTGACAGCATCGCGTTCACCTCGGATATCGACAGCCCGAAGGCCGCGGCCTTCTGCTGGTCGATGTCCAGGCGCAGGGACGTCTCGAACGGCGCGTCGTTGCCGCGCAGGTTGGTGACGCGGCCATCTTCCTGGGCCGTCGCGACAAGCTGGTCGGCAGCGGCCGTCAGCGCCTCTTGTCCCCGGCCCGACTGGTCCACGAGATACATCGAGAAGCCCGAGGACGCGCCCATGCCGGGAATGGCCGGCGGCTGCAGGAAATAGGCCTGGCCCGCGCGGTTGTTCATGAAGAAATAGCCATTGGCGCGCGTGACCAGGGACGCCACGTCAAGGCCGGGCCGTTCCTCGTAGTCGCGCAGCTTGGCGAACAGCAGGGCCTGGTTCTGGCCCGCCCCCCCGAAGCTGAAGCCCAGGACCGAGAAGGTCGATTCCACCGTCTCGGCTTCCTGCACGCTCAGGTATTCCTCGACCCGTTCGACAAGCGCCTGGGTCTGGGCGGTGGTGGAACCCTCGGGCGTCTCGATCATCACCATCATAACGCCCTGATCCTCGTCCGGCAGGAAGGATCCGGGCAGCTTGCCGTAAAGCGCGGCGGCGCCGAAGCCGATCGCCACCAGCACGATCAGCATGCGGAACGGACGGCGCACCAGCCGGGCCACGGCATTGCCATAGCCGTTGGTGGCGCGGTCCAGGTTGCGGTTGAACCAGCGTGCGGGCGCGATCCCGTCGCCATGCTTGCGGGGCTTCAGAAGGCTTGCGCACATGGCGGGCGTCAGGATCACGGCCACGCCCAGGGACAGCACCATGGCCGTGATGATCGTCAGCGAGAACTGGCGATAGATCACCCCCGTGGCGCCGCCCATGAAGGCCATGGGCAGGAACACCGCCGACAGCACCATGACGATGCCGACCAGGGCCGAGGTGATTTCCCCCATGCTCTTCTCGGTCGCCTCGACGGGGCCGAGGCCCTCCTCCTCCATCACGCGCTCGACGTTTTCGACGACGACGATGGCGTCATCGACCAGTAGGCCGATGGCCAGGACCAGGGCGAACATGGTCAGGGTGTTGATGGAAAAGCCCGCGGCCGCCAGCACCCCGAAGGTGCCCAGCAGCACGACCGGGATGGCGATCACCGGGATGATGGTCGCCCGCCAGCTTTGCAGGAAGGCCAGGATCACAAGGAAGACCAGCACCACGGCCTCGGCCAGGGTCTTGTAGACCTGGTGGATGGATTTTTCGACAAAGGGCGCGGTGTCATAGGGAAAGACCACCTCGACCCCTTGGGGCAGGGATGGCGCGATGCCGGCGATGACCTCGCGCACGGCATGGGCGGTTTCCACGGCATTGGCACCGGTCGCCAGGTTCACGCCGAAGCCCGCCGCCGGGTTGCCGTTATAGCGGGCCGATGCGCCATAGCTTTCCTGGCCGATCTCGATCCGGGCCACGTCGCCCAGAAAGACCGTCGATCCGTCCGGGTCCACGCGCAGCAGGATCCGCTCGAATTCCTCGACGGATGAGAACTGAGACTGGGCTGACAGGGTCAGGGTCAGGCGCTGGCCCTCGGCACTGGGTTCGGCGCCCAGGTCGCCCACGGTGACGTTGGTGTTCTGTTCGGACACGGCGGCGGTCACGTCGGCGGGCGTGACCTGGTATTGCGCCATCTTCATCGGATCCAGCCAGACGCGCATTGCATAGCCCGACCCGAAAGTGTCGATGGACCCCACGCCCGGCGTCCGCTTGACCGGATCCTCGATCATCTGGGACACCAGATCGCCCAGTTCCACGGTGGAATGGCTGCCATCCGTGCTGGTCAGCGCGCCCACCAGCAGGATCGACGAGGTCGAGCGCGACACGTTCACGCCCTGCTGCTGAACGATGTTGGGAAGCTGGCTGGTGACAAGCTGCAGCTTGTTCTGCACCTGGACCTGCGCGATGTCGGCATCGACCGTATCGTCGAAGGTGAGCGAGATCGACGCCGACCCCGGCGTCGAGTTCGAGGTCATGTAGATCAGCCCGTCGATCCCGGTCATCGCGTCCTCGATCACGGTGGTGACCGAGTTTTCGACGATCTCGGCGGATGCGCCGGTATAGGTCGCGCTGATGCGGACGGTGGTGGGGGCGATCTGGGGATATTGCTCGATCGCAAGGGTTTGCAGGCCAAGGCCGCCGACCAGCATGGTCACGAAGGCCAGGACCCAGGCGAAGACGGGGCGGTGGATGAAGAAACGGGCCATGCGCGGTTACTCGGCAGCGGGGGCGGTTTCAGCCGCAGCCTCGGGGGCAGGCTGTTCGCGCACCACGCCGTTTTCGTCCAGCGTGACGGGAACGGTCGTCACGGTTGCGCCTTCGGAAAGCGCCGCGAAATTGTCCACGATCAGCGTATCGCCGGGTTCAAGACCGTCCGTCACGATCCAGTGGTTCTGCCAGGTGCCGTCGTCGGTCAAATCCACCTGCGTGGCCTTGCCGTCGCGCACGACCCATGCCGTCAGTTGGCCGATCTTGCTGCGGGTGGCGGCATTCTGGGTGACCAGGAAGGCCTCGGTCGTGCCCAGGTCGATCTGGCCGCGCAGGAACATGCCGGGCAGGATCAGCCGGCGCGGGTTGTCGAAGCGAAAGCGCGTGTCTACCGCCCCGGTCGAGGTCGAGACGGTGAAGCCCGGCGCGACCAGTTCGCCCGTCGCGGCATAGGTTTCGCCGGTTTCCAGCGTCAGCGTGGCCTGCAGCGTCTCGTTCAGTTGCAACCGCCCGTCGCCGATATCGTCGCGCAGGGCCAGCATCCGGGCCGAGGGTTCGTACATGTCCACGTCGATGGGATCCAGTTGCGTGACCGTCGCCAGCGGATCGGCCTGCCCCGCCGTCACCAGATCGCCCACCGACACCGCCGCGACGCTGGCCATGCCCGCGATCGGGCTGGTCACGGTGGTCCAGTCCAGTTCGGATTGCGCCAGGGTCAGCGCGGCCTCGGCCGATTGCAGCGCGGCCTCGGCCTGTTCCAGGGCCGCGCGGGATTCGTCCACCTGGGCTTGGGTCGTGCCCGAACCCAGCAGCCGTTCCGTCCGGCTGAACGAGGTGCGCGCCTGCGTCAGCGCCGCCTGGGCCGAGGTCACCTGCGCCTGGGCGCTTTTCAGGTTTGCCTCGTAGGTGGTGGGGTCGATGCGGAACATCGGCGCGCCGATTTCGAGCGCGGTGCCGGGTTCGTAAAGGATTTCCGTCACCAGGCCGGTGACGCGGGGGCGGATCGCGGCCTCGGATTCCGCCACGGCCCGGCCCGGCAGGGTCAGGATGCGCGGAACCGATTGGGGCTGCAGCGTGACCACGCCCACCGTCGGCGGGGGCATCTGTTCCTGCTGCGCCAGGACGGGCAGGGACAAGAACCAGAGACCAAGAAATGCGGCGGCAACCACCGGGCGAAGACGAGACATCGGATGATTCCTATTGAGATGGCCGGCAGAACGGCGATGCTTGAGGGGGCTTGTTGCACAATAATGCATACTGTGCAATATTTGCCTGAACTGAATTCCGAGGGTGCGTCATGACGCCAAGATCAACGCTGCGTGACCGCAGGCGGCTCCAGACATCGCGCGACATTCAGCGCGTCGCGCTGACGCTGGCGCTGCGGCTGGGATATGATTCGGTGACGACAGAGCAGATCGCGGCCGAGGCGGGGATCAGCCCGCGGACCTTCTTCAACTATTACCTGAACAAGGACGCGGCGATCATCGGCACGGCGCCCAGCTTCGACGACGACACCGTGGCCTGGTTCCGGGCATCCTCGGGCCCGCTGCTGGGCGATCTGCTGAAGGCGCTGCGGCATCTGTTGTGCCATGCCGACCTGGACCGGGGCATGTCGCAGCTGATCAACCGGCTTCTGGACCAGTCGCCGGAACTGCTGCCGATCTTCTATGGGTCGCTGAAGCGGCTGGGCGACCAGATCGCCGACCTGGCCGTCACCCGCCTGGGAGAGGACGCGCGCCCGGACGCCGAATTGCTGGCGCAGGCGATCTCTCATGCGCTGGCGGACACGTTCCGCATCTGGGCCAATGACGACGCGATGTCCGAAAGCAGCATCGTCGATGTCATCGCGGCCAAGCTGAAGACCCTGCGCGGCTTTCTGGAACAGGCCTAGGGCACCGGCTGCGCGACCATCCGGCGGGCCAGGTCCGCGGCCTGGTTGCGGATGTCGGGGATCGCGGTGATTTCCCAGAAGGCGGCGCGCGATACTGGTCCGATGGCGAAGATCCGGTCCGACGGCCTGCCCTGGGCGTCGATGACCGCCGCATCGGGGCCGATGTCCAGGCCCAGCCGCAACGGGTCGATGCGCGCCTTGCCGGCGCCCAGAAGGCTGGCCACGACCGGCTTGGCATTCTGTTCCGGATCGCGCCGGATGCCCCGGCAGTCGATGACATGGGCGCATTTGACGCGCTGCTGCGTCCGTCCGCCCCGGCAGCGGATGACCGCCCGCAAGGCCCCGTCGCCGTCCCGTTCCACCCCCAGGAAGCTGGCCGCCAGCAACCGCATCCGCCCGGTCCTGATGGCGGCCCGGATCGGGGCGGCGCTTTCGGGCGGCAGGCGATGGCGATGGATTTCCCACCAGGACGCGGCATGGCGCAGGAAGCGGGCGCGTTCGGCTTGGGGCAAGGCCTGCCAGATCGGGGTGATATGCGGACGCAGCCCGTCCAGGGCATCGCGCCAGGTGCCGCCCCCGGCCTCGGCCTGCCGGACAAGGCCGCGCAGCCAGGCCATCAGCCGGCTGACCGGCGCGCCCAGCGGCACATCGCCGATGCCGATGGACAGGGGCCGGGTCGCGGCATGGACGCGCGGCAACTGGGCGCGGCGCGACACCACCAGGATCTCGCCCCGATGGCCGCAGCGCAGAAGGCTGAGAACCTGGTCCACCATGGACAGCCCCGAGCCCACGATCACCACCCGGTCGTCGCGGTCGGGCATCGGCCCCTGTTCCCAGGATCCCTGCATCAGCCCGTCGGGATCGGGTTCGGGCAGCGCATGGCCGGTGGCAAGGACCGCCCGATCGGCCCGCACCGCCCGCCCGTCGGCCAGATGCGCGACGACGCCGCAGCCGTCCTCGGCCAGGGCCACGCAGACCGCCCGCAGGCAGCGCAGCCGGCGCGGGCCGTCGCCGTGGGACCAGGGCAGGGTCAGGCTGGCCATATAGGCGCCATAGGTGGAGCGGCTGACGAAGCCGTCGCCTTGGTCCGGCCCCGCGGCGATCCCCTGGGTGGCCAGCCAGTCGCGGAAATGGTCCGGCTGGTCGGGAAAGGCGCTCATGCTGCTGGCGCGGGTGTTCAGCAGATGGTCGGGATCGCTGGTGGAATAGGCGACCCCGCAGCCCAGCATGTTCCGGCCCTCGATGATCGTGACACGGGCCTGGCCCTGCGGGTCGCGCAGCAGATGGGCCGCCATCAGGACGCCGCTGGCGCCGCCGCCGATGATGACGACATGGGGACCGGCGCCATCCGCCATCGGTGCCAGGGGGGCAGTCGGAATGGGATCCAGGATCATCGCGGCACCCTTCGGGTCAGATCAGCACGGCGGCCAGCAGCGCCAGGGCCGCCAGGTTCGCCACGATCAGGATGGCCCGGATGGTGCCGCTGTCGTCACCCTGTGGAGGGCGCCCCGTGCGGCGCAGATGCAGTTCGGTCTGGATGTCGAACATCGCGGGAACTCCGAAATCGACGATGGGGACAGGCTGGGCAGGCAGGGGTTCGGCGGGAACAGGTCCGACACCGCGATGAAAGCTGCGGCCGGGCATCGTCACGCCCCCGTCAGACGCGGCCTGACAGCGGCTGCCTGACCAAGCCACCGGCGCAGGACCGAAGGGCGTTCGGTCTGGTCCAGCAGGCGGTCGCGGATCACCTTTCCGCCGGGCCAGGGACCGAAACCGGAGGCCACGTTGACATGGCCCGCATGGCCCAGGTCGATCAGGTCGGCGCCAAGGGCATCGGCCAGGTCGCGGCTGCGGTCGAAGGCCATCCAGGGGTCGTTGCGGCTGGCCACCAGCACCGTCGGCACGTCCAGGGCCATGTCGGGCAAGGGGCCGAAACGACGGATGCGCCGGCAGCCGTCGGTCCCTGCCAGCGGGTCGGCGGGGGCGACCAGCATGGCGCCGCGCACCCGCAGCCCCGACCAGCGGGCCAGCATCTGCGCGATCAGCACCGAACCCAGCGAATGCCCGACCAGGATGCTGTTGGGATGGCGCAGGATCATCACCGCCAGGGCAGCCTCCCAGGCCTCGCGCACGGGGCGGCGGGGGTCGGGCAGATCGACGATCATCGCATTGGGATCGGTGCGCGCCCACCAGTCCTGCCAGTGTGGATTGGGCGATCCGTCAAGGCCGGGAACGATCAGGGTCTTGGACATGGTGCGATTCCTTCCGTCTATCCACAATAACCCTACATAGTTTGTCGTGATTTAGTTCCCAAAGATCGCCCGCCAAAGAGAACAAGGATCTAGCGGTCGCGGGTGTTGACGGGATAGGCGGTGGTATGGCGCAATCGCTCCATCGCGAAATGCGAGGTCAGGTTCTTGATCGGCACGGCATCGGTCAGGCGACGATAGAAATCGTCATAGGCCGCCATGTCGGACACTGCGACCTGCAGCAGGTAATCCATCTCTCCGGCCATGCGATAGGCTTCCATGACCTCGGGGAACTTCTCGACCACGGCCAGAAAGGCATCGCGCCAGGCGGCACCGTGGTCGGCGGCCTCGATCCCCACGAAGACCGTCAGGCCGAAGCCCAGCTTGGCCGGATCCGCCAAGGCCACGCGCCGGGTCAGAACGCCCGTCGATTCCAGCTTCTGGATCCGCTTCCAGCAGGGAGTCTGGGACAGTCCCACACGGTCTGCGATCTGGGCGATGGGTTGCGTCGCGTCTTGCATCAGGGCGGCGACGATCTTGCGGTCGATCAGGTCCAGGCTGGTCATACGGGCCTCGGGGAAGCGGTTTTGCCGCCAGAGTGCCACAAAAACAGCAAATGTCTAGCGTCTTAATCGTATATTATGGAGGGATCGTCTCGTCTGCAAATCTCGACCTTGATACGGGTATTTCTTCGCCCTAGTGTGGGCCATGATCACGCAGAAGATGAAATATGCCTTGAAGGCGATGCTGGTTCTGGGGGACGAGGCCGCCCAGCCTGCGCCCGAGGCCTTGACCATCGAAAAGATCGCCCGCAGGTCCGACACGCCCAAGCGGTTCCTGGAACAGATCCTGCTGGAACTGCGCAATGCGGGCATGGTCAGTTCCATCCGCGGGCGGTCGGGCGGCTATCTTCTGATCAAGCGGCCCAGCGACATTTCCATATCGGAACTGCTGCGGCTGATCGACGGGCCGATCGCCCCCCTGCCCTGCCTGTCGCGCCGCGCCTATCAGCGCTGCGAGGATTGCCGGGACGAGGCGTCCTGCCGCATCCGCAAGGTCTTTGCCGAGATCTTCTGGTCCTATCTGATCCTGATCGAATCGCTGACGCTGGAAGACATGCTGCGGTCCGAACAGGTGGCCGAACAGGTGATCGGGGCCTAGAACGGCGCGGGCTGGCTGAAGCTGACCTGCACGCCGCTGTCGGGATGGCGCAGGCGCAGGCTTTCGGCGTGCAGCATCAGGCGTGGATGATCGGCCGCCGCACCTGTCGCGTAAAGCGGATCGCCCAGGATCGGATGGCCGGTTTCGGCCATGTGGACGCGCAACTGGTGGCTGCGCCCGGTCAGCGGGAACAGTCGGACGCGGGTTTCGGCATCGCTCGCACGGATCACCCGCCATTCGGTCAGCGCGGGCCGTCCCTGGTCGTGATCGACCTTCTGGCGCGGCCGGTTCGGCCAGTCCACGATCAGCGGCAGATCGACGGTGCCGGTCTTCGGCTCCAGCCGCCCGGACAGGCGCGCGACATAGGTTTTCTTGACCTTCCGGTCCTCGAACTGCTTGGCCAGGGTGCGCTGCGCATGGGGCGTCAGGCCGAAGACCATCACGCCCGAGGTGTCCTGGTCCAGCCGATGCACCAGCAGCACGGTCGGGAACGCCCCGCGCAGCCGGTTGATCAGGCAATCGTCCTTGCCCTCGCCCCGGCCCGGGACGGACAGAAGGCCCGCAGGCTTGCCCACCACCAGGATCTCGTGATCGGCATGGATCACCTGGGGCGCATCGGGCGGCGGGGCATAGGTGAAGGCGGTCACTTCGTGACCAGCCGGATGGCCAGGCCCGCGAACATCACGGCGGCGATCTTGTTGATCAGGCCCAGGCGCCGCCCGATCGCATGGCCCGCATAGCCCGCGACGATGCCGTAGCCCATCGTGACCAGCGTGCCGGTAAAGGCGAAGATCAGCCCCAGGCCCAGGATCTGCTGCCAGATCGGACCCCAGGCGGGATTGGTGAACTGCGGCAGGAAGGCCAGCAGGAACAGCACGGGCTTGGGGTTCAGGGCATTGGACAGGAAGCCGCGCCGGATGATGTTCCAGGGCCTGACGCTGCCGCGCGCCGATGAATCGGCGGGACCGGCCCGCCAGCTTTTCCAAGCCAGCCACAACAGATAGGCCGCGCCCGCGTATTTCACGGCCAGCAACGCGCCGGGATGGGCGGCGACGATGGCGCCCAGGCCCACGGTCGCCAGCGTCACATGCATCAGCACGCCCAAACCGACCCCGAAGCCCGCAAGCGCGCCCGCCCGCGGCCCGCCCTGGATGCCGCAGGCGCTGGCGAAGAACACGTCCTGGCCGGGCGCGACGTTCAGCATCAGCCCGCCCGCGACGAAGGCGGTCAGCTGCGCCAGGGGGATGGCGGCGACGGTGTCCCAGATCATCCCTGCTGTTCCTGCGGCAGGCCGTCCGTGATGTCATAGTAATCGCCCTTGTCGGCGACATAGATATGACCCTGCAACCGCTGCCCCGTCGGGTTGTCCACGGCGCCCGGCGCGACCTCGACCCCGCTGCCGTCCAGGCGGCGCCAGAACAGGCTGCTGCCGCATTCCGGGCAGAAGCCCCGCTCGGCCTGGTCCGAGGACTGGAACCATTTGACCGGCCCATCCAGCGTCAGGCCCTCGGTCCCGGCGGCGGCCCAGACATGGCCCGACCAGCGGCGGCACTGGCTGCAATGGCAGGCCCGCAGCGGATCGCCGCCCCAGGTGCCGCTGAAGGTGACGGCACCGCACAGGCAGCGCCCGGTGAAGTCAGACATGGCCGAAAACCTCCTCCAGAATGGCGGCCAGGCGGGTCGCGTCTTCGTCGGTGAAGGCGTCCGGCTGGTCGCTGTCGATGTCCAGAACGCCGATCAGGCGGCCGCCGTTGCCAAAAACCGGCAGGACGATTTCCGACCGGGTGGAACTGGCGCAGGCGATATGGCCGGGAAAGGCGTCCACGTCGGGGACAAGCTGGATCTGCCGCGTGCGCGCCGCAGCCCCGCAGACCCCGCGCGAGAACGGGATCACCAGGCAGCCGTGGCCGCCCTGATAGGGGCCGATCTTCAGCAATTCGGGCGCCACCACGCGGTAAAAGCCGGTCCAGTCGAAGCGGTCGTCCGAATGGTGGATTTCGCAGGCAAGCGTCGCCATCAATGCGACCTCGTCTGTCTCGCCATGAGCCAGGGCGCGGATGCGGGCGGAAAGGGCGTCATAATCTGTCATGGCGCCCTTCTATGCCGCGCGGGGCGGCACGAAAAGCCGCCATCTTTCCATTTACGCGACCCGGCCTGTCGGCCAATCTGCGCGCCATGAACCGGCTTTCCCTGACGCAGCGCATTCTTCTGGTGATCCTGGCGATGCAGGCCGCGCTGTTCGCGGCCCTGGCCGTGGCCAGCCTGGAAGGCGCGCGCCGTGACATCGTCTCGGAAACCCGGCTGGCCGTGGACACCGCCCGCGCCCTGGTGCTGGCCACCGTCGGCACCATGCACGGGGCCGTGCCGCCCGACCGCATCATGCAGCTTCTGCCCGAAAGGCTGGTGGTGCCGCGCCATGTGACCCTGGGCACGGTCGATGTCATGGACGGCGTGGTGCGCCGGGCGCTGGCGCCCTCGGCCGCCCATGCCCAGGCACCCGCATGGTTCGCCCGGCTTGTGGCCCCGGACCTGCTGGAAACCCGCCTGCCGGTGGTGATCCAGGGCCGCCCGCGCGGCTATGTCTTCATCGCCAGCGACCCGGCCGAGGAGATCGCCCTGGCCTGGCGCAACCTGTCGGCCTTCCTGGGGCTGGCCGCGCTTGCCTCGGTCGTCCAGGGCATCCTGATCCTGCTGGCGACCCGGCAGGCGCTGCGGCCCGTCGCCGACATCGCCCGGCGGCTGGCCGATTTGCGCCGGGGCGATCTGTCGGCGCGCGTGGGACCGGTGGCGCAGCGCGACCTGGCACCCATCGCCGCAGGCGTGGACGACCTGGCCCAGGCGTTGCAACGGGCCCAGGCGGACCGCGCGCGGCTGCAACGCCGTGTCGTCACCCGCGGCGACGAGGAGCGCAAGGCCATCGCCCGCGACCTGCATGACGAGATGGGGCCCTGCCTGTTCGGCCTGCGGGTCGAGGCCGATGCCCTGCACGAGGCCGCCCCGACCCCCGCCATTGCCGGCCATGCGGCCGCCATTTCCCAGATCGCCGAGGAGATCGCCCGCGTGAACCGCGCCCTGCTGGGCGATCTGCGCCCCGCCGCCATCGGACAATTGCCGCTGGCGGCGGTGCTGGCGGATTACCTGTCCGATCTGGGGCGGCGTTTCCCGGACCTCGACATCGACCTGGATCTGGCACCCGGCCTGGCCGAACCCGACGAGGCGACCGCCTTGACCCTGTTCCGCATCGTGCAGGAGGGCACGACGAACGCCCTGCGCCATGCGGGGGCGTCGCGCGTGACGGTGCGGTTGTGGACCGATCCCGCCCATTGGCGGATCGAACTGTCGGACGACGGGCAAGGCATGGCGCCCGGTACGCGCGAAGGCACCGGCTTGACCGGGATGCGCG
This sequence comes from Paracoccus sp. SY, assembly GCF_002901215.1. NCBI lineage: Bacteria > Pseudomonadati > Pseudomonadota > Alphaproteobacteria > Rhodobacterales > Paracoccaceae > Paracoccus > Paracoccus sp. SY. Next base: position 25,510 of record NZ_NWMQ01000007.1, read on the forward strand.
AACGCATCACCTTGCTGGGCGGCGATTTGTCCTTGTCCTCGGGGGCGGGGGGGACCACCATCAGCGCCAGCCTGCCCTTGCAGCAGTCCGAATGAAGGCCACAGATGAAATCCGCGCTTGTCATCGACGATCACCCGATCACCCATCTGGGCGCCAACCGCCTGCTGCGCGACCTGGGATACGAGCGGATCGGCCAGGCCATGTCGGGCGAGGATGCGCTGGCGCAACTGGCATCGGGCGAGGCGCCGGACCTGATCGTGCTGGACATCAGCCTGCCGGGCGCGGGCGGCCTGGATCTGGTGGCGCCGCTGCGAAATGTCGCCCCCGACGCGCGCATCCTGATCTTTTCGATGAACGACCAGACCGGCTTTGCCGCCCGCGCCCTGCAGGCGGGCGCGCAGGGATTCCTGTCGAAGAACGCGCCCCCCGCCGATTTCCGCGAGGCGGTGCGGGTGCTGGAAGCGGGCGAATTCTTTCTGTCGCCCAAGCACGCGATGGCCCTGGCGACGCTGCGGGCAGGGGCTTCGGCCGATCCGCTGGGGGCGCTGTCGGACCGCGAACGGCAGGTGCTGGCGCTGATCGGCCGGGGTCTTGGCCTTCAGGCCATCGCCGACGAACTGGATGTCAGCTACAAGACGGCGGCGAACACATCCTCGGCCCTGAAGAAGAAGCTGGGCGTGGACGGCATCAACGGGTTGATGAAATTCGCCCTGGACAGCGGAGTATGAGACCGATGCTGGGATGGTTCAGCCTGGACGACGACGCCCCGCCGGGAGAGGCCGACCGCATCCTGGCGCGGCTGTGTTCCGGCCTCGCGGATGCGGGATTGCGGCTGGCGGGCGCCATTCAGCAGAACACCGACCGCGGTGCGGATTGCGCCTGCGACATGGATGTGCTGGTCCTGGGCGAGGAAGACATGCCGATCCGCATTTCCCAGTCGCTGGGCACGGGCTCCAGCGGCTGCCGTCTGGATCCCGGCGCCCTGGAAATGGCGGCGGCGCGGGTTTCGGCAAGGCTTGCCGGGGCGGAACTGCTGATCGTGCCGAAGTTCGGCCGGCAAGAGGCGATTGGCCGCGGCTTTCGCAGCGTGATCGCCCAGGCCATCGCCCAGGACGTGCCGGTCCTGCTGCATGTGCCCGCCGAACAGCGCGCGGCCTTTGCGGAATTCTGCGACGGCATGGGCGAGCCTGTCCCGCCGGGGGGCCTGATCGAATGGTGCCTGGACCAGGTCACGGGCGTGCAGTGACCCAGGCCCCGGTCATCGACGCGCGCGGGCTGCTGTGCCCGCTGCCGGTCCTGCGGCTGCGCAAGGTCCTGCTGGAACAGCCGGCGGGCGCGCGGGTGCGGCTGTGGGCGAGCGATGCCATGGCCCTGGTCGATGTGCCGCATTTCTGCGACGGCGCCGGGCATCGGCTGGTGGCGCAGCGCGACATCGGCGGCGGTGTCCATGAATTCACCGTCGAAAGGGGGCCTTCCGCCCCCTTGGCCGCCATGGCGGCCTTACCCCCCGAGGATATTTAGACACAGAAGATGGGATGCTGGCGGTCTTTCTGAAAACCCTGCCCTTCTTCGGGCTGATCGGCCTGGGCTGGCTGGCCGCGCGAACGCGGTTCTTTCCGCAGGAAGGCGCGGCATGGCTGACGAGGTTCGTCTTCTATTTCGCGCTGTCGGCCATGCTGTTCCGGTTTGCGGCAGGGCTGGATCTGGCGGCGCTGTTCGACGGGCGGTTCGTCCTGGCCTATCTGGGGGGATCGCTGGCCGTCTGGGTGATCGGCATGGCCGCGGCGCGGGCGCGCGGCCTGCCCGTGGCCGAGGCGGCGATGGAGGCGCAGTGCTGCATGATCGGCAACACGGGCTTTCTGGGCGTGCCGATGCTTGTGGTGCTGCTGGGCGAACAGGCCGTCGGGCCGGTGCTGATGGTGCTGACCATCGACATGCTGGTCTTTTCCACGCTGATCACCCTGATCATCCATGCGGGCCGCAGCGGCGGGCTTCGCCTGGCGACGGTCGTGCCGATCCTGCGCGGCATCGTCGCCAATCCGATGATCCTGTCGATGGTGGCGGGCCTGGCCTGGGCGCAGATGCGGCTGCCCCTGCCCGGTCCCCTGGACGAGTTCCTGGTGATGCTGGGCGCGGCCGCGACACCGGGGGCGCTGTTCGCCATCGGTGCCAGCCTGGCCGGGCGCCGGATCGGCAGGCTTGCGGCCTCTGGCTGGCTGAGCGCGGCCAAGCTGGTGCTGCATCCGCTGGCCGTCGGGCTGGCCGCCTGGGCCTTGCGGGTCGAGCCGGTGGCGGCGGGCGTCATGGTGGCCGCCGCAGCCCTGCCCGTGGCGGGCAATGTCTATATCCTGGCGCAGTATTTCGGCGTGGCCCAGCAGCGCGTATCGGCCGCGATCCTGATATCGACCGCCGCCAGCATCGTGACGATACCGGTGGTCATGCTGTTGATCGGGCAGGCGTAGAAGGGAAATCCGGGCATTGAAGTTCCGCCCCGCAATCTTCGTCAAGAGCGTGGGCGGCCGCAGCGCCATGATGGTGGACTTGCCCGCTGAACCGGCCGAACGGCTTGCCGAATTGGCCGGGGAGATCGAGGACATCGTGGCGGGTCGAGGCGTCCTAGGAACTGCCGGGGCAAGTGCGGTCCCTGCAGGTCCTGTCGGTGCCGCAACCCAGACCGGCCCGCTTTCCGGTGATCAGCAATCTTGCCTCTGCAAGCGTCTGCGGCTAGCGTCCCTCCAAGCTCTGGAATAGACCCTCGATGCGCCGTGGGCGCTCACGTCTGACGACGTATGGCGGTCGAACCTGCGGATGGCCGAAAGCGGCTGTCGGCGCCGTTCAGGTGCAGGCCCAGTTTTATCACGGAGAATCGACATGCATCGCCTGATCGGCGGCGCGGTCGCAGCCCTCGGCCTTGTGCTCGGCGGCATTGCGGCAAGCGCCCAGACCCCGACCCTCTATTTCTCGGCTATCCCGGACGACGACGAAACCCGCCTGATGGAGAGGTTCGGCAAGGTCGCCGAGTATCTGTCGGAGGAACTTGGCGTGGACGTGCAATACGTGCCGGTGAAAAGCTATGCTGCTTCGGTCACGGCCTTCCGCAACGACCAGATCCAACTGGCCTGGTTCGGCGGCCTTTCGGGCGTGCAGGCGCGGCTGGCGGTGCCCGGCTCGCAGGCGCTGGCGCAGGGGACCGAGGACGGGGCCTTCGTGTCCTACTTCATCGCCCATGAAAGCACGGGGCTGGAGCCGTCCGAGGATTTCCCCCTGGACGCGGCAGGGATGAGCTTCACATTCGGGGCCCAGACCTCGACCTCGGGCCGGCTGATGCCGGAGTTCCACATCCGCGGGGAAACGGGCAAGGCGCCGGAGGAATTCTTCTCGCAGGTGGGCTTCTCGGGCGATCACGGGCAGACGCTGCGGCTCGTCTCGACGGGCGCCTATCAGGTGGGCGCGCTGAACTATACCGTCTATGACACGGCGGTGGCCGAAGGCGCCCCCGAGGTCGCGACCACCCGCGTCATCTGGAAGACGCCGCCCTATCCCGACTATAACTGGACCATCCGGGGCGATGCCGACGAACGCTTCGGCGCGGGCTTCACCGAGAAGGTGAAGCAGGCGCTGATCGGCATGGACGACCCCGAGCTTCTCGCCTCGTTCCCGCGCGAGGGGTTCGTCGAGGCCACCAACGACGACTATGCGCCGATCGAGGAAACGGGGCGGGCGCTGGGCATCCTGGACTGAAGCGCCCATGCTGAACTTCAGCGGAGAGGTGCTGTCCTATGGACGCACCACGGTTCTTTCGGACGTGGACTTCACCCTGCGTCCGGGGGAACGGGTCGTCCTGCTTGGCCGCAGCGGAGCAGGCAAGAGCACGCTGCTGAACGCCGCCTATGCCCGCATGGCCGAAAGCTTTCCCGACATCGCGCTGATCCCGCAGGAACACGGGCTGGTTCCGCAACTGTCGGTCTTCCACAACGTCTATATGGGCCGGCTCGACGCGCATGGGGCGGCCTACAACCTTGCCAACCTCGCCTGGCCCTTCCGGGCCGAGCGCCGCGCCATCGCGCCGGTGCTGGAAACAGTGGGGCTGGACGGTTTTGCCCGCGCGACCGTCGAGACCCTGTCGGGCGGTCAGAAGCAGCGGACGGCACTGGCCCGCGCCATCCATCGCGGCGGCCGCGTGCTGATCGGCGACGAGCCGGTATCGGCGGTGGATGAACGTCACGCGGCCGCCCTGATCGACGAGTTGGGGCGGCGGTTCGGGACGATCCTTCTGGCCCTGCACGATGTGGCTCTGGCGCGGCGGATCGCCACCCGCCTTGTCGGTATCCGCGCGGGCCGGATATTCTTCGACCGGCCGACGGCCGATGTTTCGGACGGTGACATCCATGACCTCTACCGTGCCTGAACGCCGGCGGCGGTTGGGCCGGGTCGGCACGGCGCTTGTCTTCGTCGTGCTGGCGGCGATGCTGCTGCCTTTCGCGGACTTCCGGCTGGGCGGACACGACCCCTGGGCCGAGTTGCGGCGGATGGCGTCGGGGCTTCTCTCGCCGGACTTCTCGTCGATCGAGGCGCTTGGCTGGGCGGCCGTGCTGACCGTGGCCTTTGCCATGTGCGGGGTCGCGCTGGGGGCCTCGGCGGGCTTCGTGCTTGCACCATTCTACCGCTTCGTGCTGGTGCGGAACTTCTGCATCGCCGTTCGGTCGATCCATGAACTGTTCTGGGCGATCCTGCTGATGCAGATCACGGGGCTTTCGGCAACGACGGGGATCCTGGCCATCGCGATCCCCTATGCGGGCATCTTCGCCAAGGTGCTTGCGGAGTATCTGGACGAGGCCGATCCCCGGCCCGCCGCCGCCATGCCGCCGCGCGCCGACCTGATCTCGGTCCATTTCTTCGCCCGCCTGCCGCTGGCCCGGCGCGAATTCCGGACCTACCTGCTCTACCGGCTGGAATGCGGGCTGCGGTCCAGCGCGGTCCTGGGCTTCGTGGGCCTGCCGACGCTGGGCTTTTCGCTCGACACGTTCTTCAAGCAGGGGATGTATGGCGCGGTCGCCGCCGTGCTCATCATCTATTATGTGCTGATCGGGACGATGCGGCTGTGGATGCGCCGGCCGCTGGTGCCGGTCTACCTGACCGCCGCGATCCTTGTCATGGCCGCCATGCCCAACCCGCCGATGGCCCCCGGCGCGCTGGTCCGCTTTCTGACCCATGACATCGTGCCCGCGCCGCTGAGAAGCGGCGATCCTGGCGATCCGGGAACATGGGCGCATTTCGGCGACTGGCTGTGGACCCTGCTGGCCGGGCAGGCGCTGCCGGGGCTGGCGGCGACGCTGATCGTGGCGCAACTGGCGCTGGTGCTGGCCGGGCTTGTCGCGCTGCTGGGCTTTCCGCTGACCGTTCCGCCGGTCGCGGGAAGGCTGGGGGCGGCGCTCGGCCATGTGGCGCTGGTCATCGCCCGCTCGACCCCCGAATACATGCTGGCCTATCTCGCCCTGCAAATCTTCGGCCCCTCGATGCTGCCTGCCGTGCTGGCACTGGGGCTGCATAATGGCGCGATCATCGCCCACCTGCTGGGCCGGCAATCGGCGCATCTCCACCAGAACCTGCGACCCGACGCCTCTCGGGGGATCGTGCTTTACGCCTATGAGCTGCTGCCGCGCATCTATGGCTCGTTCCTGGCGCTGTGCCTTTATCGGTGGGAGATCATCGTCCGCGAATCCGCGATCATCGGCCTGCTGGGCATCCCGACCCTGGGCTTCTACGTCGACCGCGCGATCCAGGAAATCCGCATCGACCGGGCGGTCGTTTTGCTGATCGTGACGATGCTGGCGACGGTGGCCATCGACTGGTTGTCCCGAAGGACGCGGGCGGCCATCGCGCCCAAGGACCTGAGGCAAGGCGCCGCGGCTGCATGAGGTCGCCGGAACACCGTTGAAGAGCATGTCAGGTCGGAAGGCCGCGGCGCAGTGCTGTCAGGCCGCTTTCCGCCAAAAGGGGTGCAAAAACTTACGCAGGCAGCCCTGCCATTCCGCGCAGGCCCATCAGCCCGGTTGTCGCCGCGCCGCCAGGCGGCCGCGATGCGAGACGACAGAGCCAATTCGATGCGCCCACCTTGCTGACTATTCCGCGCCCTCCTCCAGAAGCAGGTGGATCAGTTTGCGCGTGGCCTCGGCCCTGACAGGGTTGGGATAGTTCCGGTTCGCCAGCACCACCACGCCGATCTGCTCGGAAGGGATCATCGCGACATAGGAGCCGAACCCGTTGGTCGCGCCGGTCTTGTTGAGAAAGACCTTGCCGTCCAGGGCTATCGCTGCCCGTCGTGTCATCGGCTGCGGTGTCATCGCCATGTCAGCCGAGTTGCCGGCCGCGAGTTCGGAAGCATCCACCGGCCACGGATATCCTTCCCAGACCATGGCCTGGGCATAGTGGGCGGTATCGAATTCTGACATCCGGGTCTTGGCCAGTGCCGCCGTCATCGCGTCCTCAAGGGCGAGATTGCCAAGGTGGGCGTCGAGAAAGCGGATCATGTCTGTGACTGTGGATTTGATGCCATAGGCTTCGGCATCCAGCATGCCGGGGCTGACCCGGACCGGGCTGTCATCGGTCCGCGCGTATCCGAAGGCATAATGTCCCATCGCCGCCTTCGGCACCGTGACAAAGGTGCTGTTCAGGCCAAGCGCAGGCAGCAGATCCTCGTTGATGGCATCTTCATAGGACTTCCCGAACCGTTCGGCCGTGATCACGCCAAGCAGGCCGATGCTGACGTTCGAATAGGAACGGAGGGATTTGGTGTCTCCTTCGGGCTTCCAGGCGGCAAGATAGGTCATCAGCGCCTGATGATCGGCGATATCATCCGGGACCTGCAAAGGCAGGCCGCCGGTGGCATGGGCGGCCAGATCGTAAAGCGAGATCCCGTCGAAAGCCGTGCCAGCAAGCACGGGAAGCCCTGCCGAAACAGGGTCCTGCAATGACAGAAGACCCTTTTCTTCCGCCAGGGCGGCAAGCGCCACGTTGAACAGCTTGCTGTTCGATCCAAGCTCGAAAATGGTATCGGGCCCGACGGGACGAGACGCCGCGCGATCGGCCATGCCGTCGGCAAAGACGTAATGCCGCCCTTCCAGCGTGACGCCGACTGCGATACCTGGAATGTCGAACTCCTCGATGACCGGCCGGAAGACACTTTCGCTGATCGCCTGGAAGTCCTGCCGGGTCAGGTCCTGGGCATGGGCCGAAGCGGCGAGCATCGCGGTTGCGAAGCCGAGAAGTCGAACAATGATCATCATCTTTGCCTTGCGTTTGGTCGGGCGGACAGGGCCGCGTCCGAACCATGAGGAAAACTTACTGGATGGAGGTAAGGCGACCTGACGGCAGGCTTCAAATGATCGTTTCTTGCGGTACAGGTGAGGAAAACTAATAGGCCCGGCCATGGATCGACCGAACATCCCCCTTAACGCCCTTCGGGCCTTCGAGGCGGCTGCCCGCCACCTGACGCTGTCCAAGGCGGCGGTGGAACTTTGCGTCACCCAGGCGGCTCTCAGCCATCAGATCCGCAATCTTGAGGATCGACTTGGCGTAGCGCTGTTCCGAAGGGTGCCGAGAGGCCTGGTCCTGACCGAGGAAGGTGCCGCCCTTGCGCCTGTGCTGACAAGATCCCTGGATGCGATCGGCAACACGCTCGACCGCTTCTCGGGAGGGCGCTATCACGAAGCTCTGCATGTGGGCGTGGTGGGGACCTTTGCGACAGGCTGGCTCATTCCGCGGCTGGCGGACTTCGAGGCAGCCCACCCGGAAGTCGACTTGCGGGTGTTCACCAACAACAATCGCGTCAGTATCCCGGCTGAAGGTCTTGATCTGGCGATCCGCTTTGGTGACGGATCCTGGCACGGCCTGGACGCCTGGCGGATCCTGAACGCCCCCTTGACCCCGATGTGCGCGCCATCTCTTGCTCTCTCCGTCATTTCTCCCGAAGATCTGAACAAACACCGCTTGCTGCGGTCCTATCGGGCAGGCGAATGGGAAGGGTGGTTTACAGGCCAAGGGCTGATCTGCCCGCCGTTGCGCGGACCGATCCTCGACAGTTCGGTCGCATTGGCCGACATGGCGTCACAGGGGCACGGCGTCGCCCTTCTTCCCGCCGCACTGCTCAGCCACTGGGAAAGGACAGGACGGCTTGTTCGACCCTTCGATCATTCGGTTGCCCTGGGAAGCTACTGGTTGACGCGGCTTCAGTCCCGACCAGAGACCACAGGCATGCGGAGCTTTCGCCAGTGGCTCCAGCAGGCACTGTTCTGCGATGAAGGTACGGGACAATTGACGGCCTAGGAATTCAAACGGCCGAGTTGGCCCTGCTGCCGCGCGCCTGCCATCAACTGCGACACTTCCCCCGAGGTTGAGCGGTCCGGTTCAAATCACAAGCTGGGGCATACCCGAGGATGGATCGTGCAATGCTTCTGTCCAACCACACGATGCTGCGGGACAGGGCCGGGACGGTTGGCCTTCAAGCGCGGCTAGATGCCCTCCTGCCGGGCTGCCAGCCCCTTGGCGAGGATCGCGCCGGTGGGCCGCCCCGTGGGCGAGCCGCCACGCGGTTCCAGCGTAATCTCGTAAAGCTGGCCATCGGCGGGTTCCGGCAGGCGCGGGGCGTCCAGGTCAGCCGTGCCGGTGCCGGTCAGCAGGCCCAGGGAAATCGGTCCCATCTCTGCCGAAGGCAGCGTCCAAACCTGCATCTGCCGGTCCTGCGGAACCTCGACGCCGTTGACGAAGCGGATGCGGGCATCGGCACCGCCATAATCCTCGACCACGGCCGTGGGGGCCCCCGCATTGTCCAGAAGCACGGCGATCACGACCGGCTCGGGCGCGAACCAGGATCCGCCCAGAACCGCGCCCGCCAGAATGCCGATGGCAGCGGCGATGCCCGCAGGAAGCATCCGGCCGGGGCGCCGGGGACTGTTGGCGGCTGTCGGAACCGGGTTGGGCGTCGGCAGCGGGATCGGCTGGGACGCAGCCAGGCGTGCGCGGATCCCCTCCCACAGGGCTTCCGCGCCAGGATGCTCTTCGGCCGTCATGTCCAACGGCAACAGCCTGTCGCGCGACCGCGCGACAGCCGCGGCCCAGGTCGCGTCTGCAATCAGGGCAGCCTCGGCCTCTGCCTCTTGGTCATCGTCCAGCAGACCCAGCACAAAGGCGTCGGCGCGGGCGTCCAGGGTATCTTGCGTCATGACAGGCACCTCCGCAGCAGGTCCAGACCCCGGCGTATCCATGACTTCGCGGTGCCAAGCGGCACCGACTGGATCGCCGCGATCTCGCCATGGGTGAAACCGCCGACATAGGCCAGCAGGATAGCACGCCGAGATGCCGGTTCCAGGCCATGCAGGCAGTCCTTCAGCGCGACCTGGTCGCCAAGCGCATCCAGTCCCGCGCCCGCCGCCTGCAGGCGCGCGTCCTGCATTGCGGTCAGGTCGGCCGGCGCAAGGCTTTCCAGACGCCTGCCATCGCGCAGGACGTTCAGGCACCGATTGCGCAGGATCGCGAAAATCCAGCCTCGGGCCGACCCGTCGCCTGCCCGGAACTGATGTGCCTTGCGCCAGATCTGGACCATGCAGTCCTGCACCGCCTCCTCGGCCAGATCGCGCCGCTGCAGCATCCGATGCGCCACACCCAGCATCCGTCCGCCTTCGGCATCGAGGATCTGGCGCAGGGCATGCTGGTCCCCTGCGGCGCAGCGCTGCAGCGCGTCGGCCAGATCTTCCGATGCCGCAGCGGCGGGTGCGATCATGCGTGTGCCTCCCCTTGTCGCGGGACAGGGTTGCACGCCAAGGCGCGGGTGGTCCAGCCGTCGCGATGCGGTTTCCATGTCACCCCGACACATCGACCGCGCCGCCGGATGCGGTCCGAAAAAATAATCCGCCCGCTGCATCCAGAAGCGCGCCTTGCCGTGTCTTGAAGGAACGGGTGGCCCAGGTCGCCTGCAAACCGAAAGGATCGAGACATGACTGTATCTTGCACCGCACTTGCCGCCACCCTGGCGCTTGGCGTCACCGCCAGCATCGCCGCCGCTGCCCCCGTGATTGGCCTCGTCGATGGCACCACGCTTGCCATGTTCGATAGCGAAACCCCGGCCCAGGTGTCGACGATGCCCATCACGGGCGTCGAGATGCTGGTCGGGATCGACTATCGTCCCGGCAATGGCACGCTGGTGGGCGTGACCAGCGACAACCGGATCGTCACCCTGGATGCGACAACCGGCGCCGCGACCGAGCTTTCAACCATGAACATGCCCCTGTCCGCCTCCGAGATGCCGGTGATCGTTGACTTCAATCCGATGGCCGACCGGCTGCGGCTGATGACCGGCACGACAAACCACCGCGTCAATGTCGAGACGGGCGAAGTCACGGTGGACGGCAGCCTGGCCTTCGAGGAAGGCGACATGCACGCGGGCGAGATGCCGATGATCGCGGCGGCAGCCTATACCAACAGCTTCGGCAAGCCCGAGGAAACGGCGATGTATGACATCGACACCACCATCGGCGCTCTTATCCGCCAAACCTCGCCCAATGACGGAACGCTGGCGGCCGTGGGCAAGCTGGGCATCGCCATGGACGACACGACCCCCGCCTTCGACATTCAGACTGCCGAAGACGGCATCAACACCGCCTGGCTGGTCGCGGGGGGTACGATCTATACGATCGATCTGGAAACAGGTGCCGCAACCGAGGTCGGCAGGCTGGAGGGCATCGACGGCGACCTGACCGACATTGCGGTCATGCCCGCAATGTAGCGTCCCGTTCGGACTGGATGGTCCCTGTTTCATGGCCGCCTTTTCCGCCGATTTAGAGGCGAGGCGGCCATGATGGGCACGGGCAGTTTTACGGACGGCTTCAAAGCGACCGTGTGTCTTGCAGGGATGCAAGGTGAGCTGCACTTTGTGGCCGGGCCTTGGGGCCGGTTCTCGGCCGGGGCGACGTGCCGCCTCCCATGCATCCTGTCACCAGCCGGGTTCAAGCGGCAGCAGGCGATGGGACGAAAATCGGGGCTAGTCCAGGGTCATGATGCGCAAGATCGAAAAACCAGTTCACGCAAGCCCAGAGGATGAACAGCTACGCCCCTCACCGCCAGGCGGTCCGACACTTTCCCGCAAAGCGGCGATGTGCTTTGGCAATGGTCCGGTTTGGTCTTCTTCGGCATTCCAAGGCATCTGGCCGTTTTACCAAGCTTGATGCCAGGACGATCTCAGTCTGCTGCCAAAGGGAAAAACATCGGCGAGAAGCGTGGGCGTGATTCTTCGCGCCTTCCGTCAGCCTCGCTGCCTCGAAGAAGGAATAGTGGCCATTCGAGGAAGACTTCAGTGGCAATCCATACGGGAAAACTGGTCGGAGCGAGAGGATTCGAACCTCCGACCCCCTGCTCCCGAAGCAGGTGCGCTACCAGGCTGCGCTACGCTCCGACCGTGACGGGGCAGGTAGCGCGGGGCGGGCAGGATTGCAAGCCCCGTCAGGGGCGCGGCGGCCATATTCTTTGCAGAAGCGACGTGCGCGGCGCCGTCACCGTTTCCGCCCGGATGCGAGAGGCGATCACCGGGCGGTTGGCGGAATTGCCGCCCCGGCCTTCGCGCCAGACGATATAGATGCCCGATGCGATGATGATCGTGGCGCCCGCGAAGGTCGGCAGGTCCAGAACCTCGTCGAAGAAGATCCAGCCATAGGCGGTGGCCCAGAGGATCTGCGAATACTGCATCGGCGCGACGATCGCGGCCTCTCCGGCGCGGTAGGCCAGGATCAGCAGGAAGCCCGCGACAAGGCCCAGGCAGGCGATCACCCCGGCAAGGGCCAAATGCGGCAGTTCCATCGGGCGATAGCCGATGGCCAGCGAAGCGCCGGTGGCCAGGAAATTGCCCAGCATCGGCCACATCAACAGCACCAAGGGGCGTTCCGACCGGCCCAGCTTGCGCAGGATCACCGCCGTCGTCGCCGATGCGATGGCCGAGGCGAGCGCCGCGAGATGACCCCATCCCAGCGACTGCGCGCCCGGCCGCAGCACGACCAGCACCCCCAGAAGGCCGATCACCACCGCCGCCCAGCGGTGCGGGCCGACCTTCTCGCCCAGAAGCGGGATCGACAGGATCGTGACCAGCAGCGGCGCCGCGAACAGGATCGAATAAACCTGCGCCAGGGGCAGTTGCGAAAAGGCGAAGAAGCTGCCCATCCCGGCGATCACCCCCACCACCGTGCGGACCGCGACCCAGCCGGGATTGGCGGGCCGCAGCGTGCCGGGCGTGGGATCGCGCATGATGATGACCATCACCAGCGGAAAGGACAGCAGCGACGAGAAGAACAGCACCTGGAGCGCGGGATACTGCGCCCCAAGCACCTTGATGACCGCGTCATGCGTCGCATAGATGCCCATCGCCAGCAGGGCGAGGGCCGCGCCACGGACGTTGGACGCGGCTTCCATCAGGCTTGCGACAGGGCCGCGACGATCCGGTCGCCCATCTCGGCGGTGGACACGGGCGTGCCGCCGTCGGGACCCATCAGGTCGGCCGTGCGCACGCCGTCCGCCAGCACCTTTTCCACCGCCCGTTCCAGGTCGGAGGCTGCCTGGCCTTCGTCGAAGGAATAGCGCAGCGCCATCGCGAAGGACAGGATGCAGGCGATCGGGTTGGCCTTGCCCTGCCCCGCGATGTCGGGCGCGCTGCCATGGACGGGTTCATACATCGCCTTGGGCCGGCCATTCGCCATCGGCGCGCCCAAGGATGCCGAGGGCAGCATCCCCAGCGACCCGGTCAGCATCGCAGCGGCGTCCGACAGAAGGTCGCCGAACAGGTTGTCGGTCACGATCACGTCGAACTGGCGCGGGTTGCGCACCAGCTGCATCGCGCCGTTGTCGGCATACATGTGGGTCAGCTCCACGTCGGGATATTCGTTGTCATGGACCCACTGCACCTCCTCGCGCCAGAGGATGCCGGATTCCATCACATTGGCCTTCTCCATCGAGCAGACCTTGTTGTTGCGGCGCCGCGCAAGTTCGAAGGCGGACCGGGCCACGCGGCGGATCTCTCCGCTGGTGTAACGCTGGGTGTTGATGCCGACGCGGCCGCCCTCGTTGTCGGGGTTGTTGCCGTCGGCATGGATGCCGCGCGGTTCGCCGAAATAGACGCCCGAGGTCAGTTCCCGCACGATCAGGATGTCGAGGCCCGCCACCACCTCGCGCTTGAGGCTGCTGAAATCGGCAAGCGCGTCAAAGCACTGCGCCGGGCGCAGGTTGGCGTAAAGATCCATTTCCTTGCGCAGGCGCAACAGGCCGCGCTCGGGTTTGACGCTGAAATCCAGCACATCGTATTTGGGCCCGCCGACCGCGCCCAGCAGGACCGCGTCCACGGCCTGAGCCTCGGCCATCGTTTCGTCCGTCAGGGGCGTGCCATGCGCGTCATAGGCGGCGCCGCCGACCAGACCTTGCCGGATGTCGAAGGACATGCCGCGATTGGCCCCGAACCAGTCGATGACCTTCACGACCTCGGCCATGACCTCGGGGCCGATCCCGTCGCCGGGCAGGATAAGAAGCGAATAGCTGTCGGACATGCGGGCCTCCCTCTTGACGCGGGTTCCGGGTTAGACGGGCGCCGGGATGGGGTCAAGCGGGGGCGGGGGCGCCAAAGGTCTGGCCCGCGGAATTGCACGTCTTGCACCCGGCGCCGCGATGGCCCAGCCTGCGCGCGACGCCGCGAAGGGGAAGCACCGCGCATGCCAGCCATTTCCGTGGGCATCGTCAGCCTCGTGCTGGCCTATGTCCTCAGCCAGTTCTATCGCGCCTTCCTGGCGGTGCTGACGCCGGTCCTGGGGGTGGAACTGGGGGCCAGGCCGGGGGACCTGGCGCTGTCGTCCGGGCTGTGGTTCGCGGCCTTCGCCCTGATGCAGATCCCCGTGGGGCGGATGCTGGACCGGATCGGGCCGCGCCTGACGGTGGCCCTGCTGCTGGGCGGCGCGGGCGGCGCGGGGGCAGCGGTCTTCGCCCTGGCCCAGGCGCCCTGGCACCTGCATCTGGCAATGGCATTGCTGGGCGTGGGCTGCGCGCCGGCGCTGATGGGGTCATACTACATCATCGCCCGCGAATATCCGGCTGCGGCCTTCGGGGGCATGGCGGGAATGATCGTGGGCTTCGGCTCGCTGGGCAATATCCTGGGGGCGACACCGCTGGTCTGGGCCATCGAGGCGCTTGGCTGGCGCGCGACCATGGCGGGCCTTGGCGTGGCCACCGTGGCGGTGGCGGTGCTGATCGCGGGCACCGTGCGCGATCCCGCCAGGCTGGGCGCGGACCAGCCGCAGGGTTCGCTGGCCGAGGTGCTGCGCATCCGCGCGCTGTGGTTCATCCTGCCCCTGTTCTTCGTGAACTACGCGGCCTCGGGCGCGATCCGGGGCCTTTGGGCCGCGCCCTATCTAGAACGCGTCTTCGAGGCCGATGCCGTGCTGATCGGCCGGGCGACGCTGGCGATGGGTCTGGCGATGATCGCGGGCAATTTCCTGGTGGCCCCGGCCGTGCGGCTGGTGGGCAGCCTGCGCCGGACGGTGCTGATCTTCACGGGCTGCACGCTGGCGGTGATGGGGTTCCTGGTCATGAACCCCGATCCGGGCCTGGCGGCGGCGGTGGTGCTGCTGGCGCTGATCGGCCTGTCGGGGGCGGGCTATGTGCTGCTGATGGCGCATGGGCGGTCCTTTTTGCCCGATCACCTGGTGGGCCGGGGCGTGACCTTCCTCAACATGATTTCCATCGGCGGCGTCGGCGTGATGCAGTTCGCCTCGCGCCCGGTGTTCCAGGCGGCGGCTGCGGCCTATGCCCCGCCGCAGGCCTTCGCCATGCTGTTCGGGTTCTTCCTGATCCCGCTTGCCATCGGCTTCGCCCTGTATTTCCTGACGCCCGAGGCCCGGAATGCCTGATCCGATGACGGACCCTCTGGTTGTCGCCCCCAACCTCAAGCGCCGCCTGTCGGGCGTCACCGCGACCGTGGTCCGGCTGATCCCGGTGCAGGCCCGCACCATCGCGATCCGCGCCACCGGCCCCGGCCTGCCGCCCGAGGTGCCGCATATCCCCCTGATCCGCGCGGCCCTGATGCCGCGCGACCGCTGGCGGGTCTGGCACGCGCGGCGCAACACGGAAATGGCGCTTGGCCTGATCCTGCGGCACCTGCTGCGGCGCAAGTACCGGCTGCTGTTCACATCCGCCGCGCAGCGCCGCCATACGGGCTTCACCAAATGGCTGATCCGCCAACAGGACGCGCTTGTCGCGACATCGGACAAGGCGGCCAGCTATCTGGACCGGCCCGCGACGGTGGTGATGCACGGGGTGGATACCGCGGTCTTCCAGCCGCCTGCCGACAAGGCCGCGTTGCGGCGCGAACTGGGCGTTGACCCCGATGCGGTGCTGATCGGCTGCTTCGGCCGGGTGCGCGCGCAGAAGGGCGTGGATCTTCTGGTCCGCGCGGGGCTGCGGCTGCTGCCGGACCGCCCGCGCGTGCAGATCGTCTTCACCGGCCGCATCACGCCCGACAACCGCGCCTTCGCCGACGAATTGCTGGAGGAAATCCGGTCAGCAGGCCTGGAAGACCGCATCCGCTTCCTGGGCGAACTTCCCTGGGACCAGGTGGTGCGCCATTATCAGGCGCTCGACCTGTTCGCGGCCCCCGCCCGCTGGGAGGGCTTCGGCCTGACGCCGCTGGAGGCGATGGCCTGCGGCGTGCCCACGGTCGCGGCCCGCGTCGGCGCCTATGAAACGCTGATCCGCGACGGCGTCACCGGCAGCCTGGTGCCGCCCGACGATCTGGATGCGCTGACCGATGCCCTGCGGCTTTGGCTGGACGATGACGCGGCCCGCGCCGCCGCAGGACGCGCGGCCCGCGACCATGTCGCCACCAACCACGCCATCGAAGGTGAGGCCCGCGCTCTGGTCGAAATCTACAACGATTTGCTGGCCCGGCCATGAACAAGCTGTCCTTCTATTCCGCCCGCCTGATACGCGATGAAACCGCGCTGCAATCCCTGTCGGTCCCGCAAGGCAACCTGCTGGCGGACCTGGAGGGAAAGCGTGTCGCGCTGATCGGCAATGCCCGGTCTCTGGCGCAAACCCGTCAGGGCGCGGCCATCGACGCCGCAGACCTGGTGATCCGCATCAACCGCGCGCCGATGCCCAGCCCCGACAGCCACGGCACCCGCACCGACTGGCTGGCCCTGGCGGTCCGCCTGGCCCATGAGGATCGCGACCGCCTGAACCCGTCGCGCCTGCTGTGGATGTCGCCCAAGCGCAAGCGGCTGGGCTGGCGGGTCGCCAGCAGCCCCGGTTTCTATCTGCATCCCCTGCCCGACTATCACGCGCTGAAGGACCGCCTTGCCGCGCCGCCGACCACCGGGGCGATGCTGATCGACCTGCTGCTGCGGTCCTCGCTTGCAGGTCTGACCCTTTACGGCTTCGATTTCTTCGCCAGCCAAAGCCTGTCGGGCCGGCGCACCGCCGACCAGGTGCCCCACGACTTCGGCGCCGAAGCCGCCTGGGTCGCGGATCTGCGCCGCAGCGATGCCCGCCTGACGCTGGCCTAGAGAAACCCGATCCAGCGGCCGGCCAGCAGCACCGACAGCCAAAGCACCGCCGAGATCCCGGCCAGCACCCGCGTGGCTCTGTCGGCAACCCCGGTGGCCACGACCCTTTGCCAGCCCAGCCGGTGCAGCAGGGCGACATTGCCAAGCGCCGCCGCCAGCAGCACCAGCTTCCACCGGAAGGCAGCATTGTCCAGGTATTCGGTCGCGCCGACCGACCACAGGCAGAACCCCGTCAGCATCGCCAGCCCCAGCCCCGCACCCGCCATGCGCGACAGGAAGGGGCCGATCACGGCCAGGGACGGCCCGCGCAGCACGCCCAGCATCCGCAGATCCAGCGGCAGGATCGCGCCCAGCAGCAGCCCGATCCCCAGGATATGCGTGGCGTTCAGGACCATGTAGAGGGTGCCCGACCCGCGCAGCACCCGCGCCAGGCTTGACGCCTCGACCCAGGCCGCAAGCTCCACCACCCGTCAGTCGGACCGGATGCGTTCGGGATACATGTCATAGTTCCGGCCGTCTATGACGATGCGGACGGCCTTGATATGCGCCTCGGCCCCGTCGCGGTCGCGGTTGCCGATCACGGTGACGGCGTCGCCCACGGCGGCGGTGTCCGGCCCGAAGCCCGACCGCGTGGTCCGGCCCGGATTGCCCAGCTCGACGAACCAGACCGTGCCGTCGGCCGCCCTGACCCGAAGGCTGGGATGGGGCGGCGCCATCGAGATGTCCTCGATCACGCCCTCCAGGCGCGACTGCTCGGCCTCGGCCCAGGACCAGCCGTGATGGGCCAAGGCGGGGGGCGCCGCAGGGGCCATGACCGCAAGGGCCAGAAGCGCGGGGCGAAGGGTGCTGAACATGAGCCGGCCTTTCCCGTTTGGTCGCCCAAGGATAGCGCGCCCGGCCCGGCCGGCGGATGACATTGGCGTGACCCATGCGCCGGTCGGGTGGCCGGGCCTTTCCCCTTCCCTTGCACCCCCCCATGCGCTAAACGCACCCGACCGCCAGAAAAGGAGTCCCAAGGAGATGGGGTACAAAGTCGTCGTCGCCGGCGCCACGGGGAACGTGGGCCGCGAAATGCTGAACATCCTGGAAGAACGCATGTTCCCGGTGGATGAGATTGCCGTGCTGGCCTCGCGCCGGTCGCAGGGCACCGAAGTCAGCTTCGGCGACAAGACCCTCAAGGTGAAGGACATCGAGCAGTTCGACTTCACCGGCTGGGACCTCGCGCTGTTCGCGATCGGATCGGACGCGACCAAGATCCACGCCCCCCGCGCCGCCCAGGCCGGCTGCGTGGTGATCGACAACTCGTCGCTCTATCGCTATGACCCGCAGATCCCGCTGATCGTGCCCGAGGTGAACCCCGAGGCGATCCACGACTACAAGAACAAGATGATCATCGCCAACCCCAACTGCTCGACCGCGCAGATGGTGGTGGCGCTGAAGCCGCTGCATGACCGTGCGCGCATCAAGCGCGTGGTGGTTTCGACCTATCAGTCCGTGTCTGGCGCCGGCAAGGACGGCATGGACGAGCTGTGGGACCAGACCAAGGGCATGTATGTGCCGGGCCAGGAAAAAGAGCCCAAGAAGTTCCAGAAGCAGATCGCCTTCAACGTGATCCCGCAGATCGACGTCTTCCTGGACAGCGGCGACACCAAGGAAGAATGGAAGATGGCGGCCGAGACGAAGAAGATCCTCGACCCCGCGATCAAGGTCACCGCGACCTGCGTGCGCGTCCCGGTCTTTGTCGGCCATTCGGAATCGATCAACATCGAGTTCGAGGATTTCCTGGACGAGGACGAGGCCCGCGACATCCTGCGCGAGGCGCCGGGCATCCTGGTCGTGGACAAGCGTGAACCCGGCGGCTACACGACCCCGGTCGAATGCGTGGGCGACTTCGCCACCTTCGTCAGCCGCATCCGCCAGGACGTGACCGTCGAAAACGGCCTGAACCTGTGGTGCGTCAGCGACAACCTGCGCAAGGGCGCGGCGCTGAACGCGGTGCAGATCGCCGAACTGCTGGGCAATCGCGTCCTGAAGAAGGGCTGACCGGGTGTTCGACTGGATCGCGGCTTTCCTCGACAGCGGCGGGGCCCTGGCCATCGCGGCCCTGATGCTGCTGGAAAACGTCTTTCCGCCGATCCCGTCGGAACTGATCATGCCGCTGGCGGGCTTCAACGCCGCGCGCGGCGGCACACCCTTGTGGCTGGCGATCCTGGCCGGGGGGCTGGGATCGCTGGCGGGGGCCTGGCTGTGGTACCTGGTCGGGCGCGCCTTCGGGGCGCACCGGCTGCGCCGCCTGATCGCCAGCCACGGCCGCTGGCTGACCCTCACCCTGTCGGAATTCGAAGCGGCCGAGGGCTGGTTCAACCGTTACGGCCGGGCCATCGTCTTCTTCGGCCGCTTCGTCCCCACCGTGCGCACGCTGATCTCGATCCCCGCAGGGATCGAACGGATGCCGCAGGGGCAGTTCCTGCTCTACACCGCGCTTGGCAGCTTCATCTGGTCGGGCGGGCTGGCGGTTGCCGGTTATCTGCTGGAAGACCAGTACGAAAATGTCGAACACTGGATCGACCCGCTGTCCACGGCGGTCGTGATCGGGATCATCGCGCTTTATCTGTGGCGCGTGATCCGCTGGAAGCCCGACGCCTGAGGAGCGCCGGGCATCCCTTTATCCCGGATCAGACTTCCACCCAACTGCGGCCGCCTTCGACGGCCTGGACCAGGGTGCCTTCGCTGATGTCGTGGACAAGGCCGTGGATCGACATCTGGCCCGATTCGACCGCCGCCTTGACGAAGGGGAAGGTCATCAGGTTCTCGATCGACACCAGCACCGCCTCGCGTTCCAGGGCGGCGACCTGCTGGTCCTCGGGCAGGTCCTTCACCCGGTCATAGCCGGGGCGCAGGACATCCATCCAGCGGCCCACGAAGCTGGTCTTCTCCTCAAGCTCGGGGGCGCGGCCCGAACACATGGCATGACAGCCCGCGACACCGCCGCAGCTGGTATGGCCCACGATGATCAGATGGGCCACCTTCAGCGCCTGCACCGCATATTCCACCGCGGCCGAGGTGCCGTGCTGCAGCCCGTCCGGCGCATAGGGCGGCACCAGGTTGGCGATGTTGCGGTGGATGAAGAATTCGCCCGAATCCGCGCCGAAGATGCTGGTGACATGGACGCGGCTGTCGCAGCAGGAGATCACCATGGCGCGCGGACGCTGCCCATCGGTCGCCAGACGGCGATACCAGGCGCTGTTTTCGGAATAGGACGTGGCCCGCCAGCCGTGGAAACGGCCGACCAGATAGTGCGGCAGGGGGCGGATGTTGTTCATGTCTCACCTCTCTTGTCACGCTGCTTGATAGGCGGGGATTGAAACAAATTCGAGAGGTTTCTTTTGCCGCCATCAAGCCTTTCTTCATGGCAAGGCCCCATGTTGCGGGGACCGGACGTGCAAGAAGATGAAGGTAAGGCAGATGGCACAAATCATGGCGTTGGCCGTATCGGAACCCGTTCGGGTCGATTCCCGGCGCGTCGGCGATATCGTCACCGAACTGGGCGAAACGGCGGCCCAGAATGTCATCGGCCTGGCGCTTGAACAACTGGCGGGGGCGCTGACTGCGGCCGACCGTGCCGTCGGCGCGGAAGACCTGCCCGAGATCGCGCGCCAGTCGGACCTGCTGGCCCGGCTTGCCTGGCAGATCGGGCTGTTGTCGCTGGCAGGCGTGGCCATGGACCTGGGCGGCTGCGCCGAACGGCGCGATCCCATTGCCCTGCCCGCCGTCCATGCCCGGCTGATGCGGGTCGGCAACCGGTCCCTGACGGCCATCTGGGACAGGTCCGGGCTTGGCTAGGCTTGCGGGCCGGGGCGCAGGTTGTAATGTCGCGCCCGACAGACAAGGCCCGACAGACAAGGCCGACAGACAAGGATTGTCTCATGCTCCCAGATTTCGCCCCCGAATCCGCCGACGCCCTGCCGCTGTGGGTCGTCTGGAAGGGCGATCCGCTGGCGGACCAGGCCGGACCCTGGCCCGCCTCGGCCGGGTTTTCGGCGAAGCTGGGGGAAATCTGCCTGCTGCCCAATGCCTCGGGCGGGCTGGCGGGCGCTTTCCTGGGCCTGGGCGACCGGACCCGGGCAAACCGCACCCGTTTCGCGCTGGCCCATGCCACGGCCCTGCCGCCCGGCATCTGGCGCCCCGCCTTGCCCGAAGGACTGGACCCGGACGAGGCTGCCCTGGCGCTGCTGCTGGGACAGTACCGCTTCACCCGCTACAAGGGGGCAGCCCAGGACGGGCCGCAATTCATTTGCCCCGAAGGCGTCGATGCCGCCCGGATCCGCGCCCAGGCGGCCGGAGAGTTCCTGACGCGCGACCTGATCAACACCCCCGCCAACGACATGGGGCCGGACGATCTGGAAGCCGCGGCCCGCGCCCTGGCGGCTGAGGTCGGCGCATCCGTGACGGTCACGGCCGGACCGGATCTGCTGGATGCCAACCTGCCGATGATCCACGCGGTCGGGCGCGCCGCCGAACAGGCCCCGCGCCTGATCGACATCCGCCTTGGCGATGCCGGGCCGCGACTGACGGTCGTGGGCAAGGGCGTGTGTTTCGATACCGGCGGGCTGGACATCAAGCCCTCGGCCTCGATGCTGCTGATGAAGAAGGACATGGGCGGGGCGGCGACCGCGCTTGGTCTGCTGAAGATGCTGGCGCTGACCGGCGCGGCCGACCGGATGCGGATCCGCGTCCTGCTGCCGGTGGTGGAGAACAGCGTTTCGGCGGCGTCCTTCCGCCCCGGCGACGTGCTGACCAGCCGCAAGGGCCTGACGGTCGAGGTGAACAACACCGATGCCGAAGGCCGCCTGATCCTGGCCGATGCGCTGACGCTGGGGGCCGAGGAATCGCCCGACCTGATGATCTCGCTGGCGACGCTGACCGGCGCGGCGCGGGTCGCGCTTGGCCCCGACCTGCCGCCCTTCTATTGCGACGACGATGCGACCGCCGATGCGCTGTCCCGCGCCGCGATGGCCGTGCGCGATCCCCTGTGGCGGATGCCCTTCTGGGACGGCTACGAATCGCAGATCGAGCCGCCGATTGCGGATCTGGACAACGCCCCCTCGGGCGGGATGGCGGGGTCGGTCACGGCGGCGCTGTTCCTGCGCCGCTTTGCCCAAGGATGCGGGCGTTACGTCCACATGGACATCTATGGCTGGCAGCCGGTGCTGGCCCCGGGTCGCCCCAAGGGCGGCGTGGGCCAGGGGGCGCGGGCGATCCTGGCCGCGCTGCCGCAGATCCTGCCCACGGACGCATCATGACGCTGGACCGGCGCCTGACCCCCGCCACGGATCGCGTTGCCCTGGAAAGCCTGGCGGGCGTGATCGAGCGTCCCGCCTATACCCCCGGCCACTCCGCGCGGCTGACGGTGCCCTTGGCCGACCTGATGACCGCCCCCGACGGTCGTCGCGACCGACAGGTCAATTTCGGCGCCGACGTGACGGTGATCGAGACGCGCGACGGCTGGTGCTTCGTGCAGGCGGATCTGGACGGATACTGCGGCTGGTTGCCCGCCGCCGCACTGGGCACGGATCTGCCACCCATCACACATCGGGTGACGGCGCCCGCGACGCATGTCTATCCCGCGCCCGACATGAAGCAGCGAGAGACCGCCAGCCTGTCGATCGGCGCCCGCCTGTCTGTCGCGGCGATCGAGGGGCGGTTCGCGCGGCTGGCGACCGGCGGCTTCGTTCCCGTCCAGCATGTCGGCGACCGACCCGCACCGGATCCGGTGCCCGTCGCCGAAAGCCTGCTGGGAACCCCTTATCTGTGGGGCGGCAACAGCCGCTGGGGCATCGACTGTTCCGGGCTGGTCCAGGCCGCGCTGACCGCCTGCGGCATCCCCTGCCCCGGCGACAGCGATCTGCAACGCGTGGCCTTTCCAGCCGTGGATGACATCCGGCGCGGCGACCTGCTGTTCTGGCCGGGCCATGTGGCCCTGGCGATGGGACCGGATCGCATGATCCACGCCACCGCCTTTGCCATGGCCGTGATCGTCGAAGCCATCCCTGACGCGCTGGCACGGATCGAGGCTGCGGGCGACGGCCCCTTCCTGGGCATCCGCCGCCCGGCTCTGGCGCAGCCTGCCGCTTTGGCCTAGACCCCCGCCAAAGGAGGCCCGGCCCATGTTCACCGTCTCGCTGATCGCATCGCCCCTGCGCGCCAACCTGACCGAGGATGTGGCGCAAGCCCTGACCCATCGCTGGGGGGGCGGACCGATCCGCTGGCTGAACCCCCGCGTCGCGGCCGAATTCGACCTGCCGGCCGAACCCGCCGATTTCCAGGACGCCTGGGCCGAACTGCAGCAGCAGACGCTGGATCTGGCGATCCAGCCCGCCGCGGGGCGGCGCAAGGCGATCCTGCTGGCCGACATGGATTCGACCATGATCGGGCAGGAATGCATCGACGAACTGGCCGACATGGCAGGCGTCGGCCCGCGCGTGGCCGACATCACGGCCCGCGCCATGAACGGAGAACTGGACTTCGACGGCGCCCTGACCGAACGGGTGGGCCTGCTGACCGGGTTGAAGGACAGCGTGATCGCCGATGTCCTGGCCTCGCGCATCACCATGGCGGCGGGCGGGGCGGAACTGGTGGCGACGATGCGCGCGAACGGCGCCTATACGGCGCTTGTGTCGGGCGGCTTCACCGCCTTTACCCAGGCCGTGGCCGACCGGCTGGGGTTCGACGAACACCGCGCCAACACCCTGCTGGCCGAAGGCGGGTTGCTGACCGGACGGGTCGCGCTGCCGATCCTGGGGCGAGAGGCCAAGGTCGAGGCGCTTATCCGGATCGCCGCCGCGCGGGGGCTGACCCCCGCCGATGCGATCGCCGTGGGCGACGGCGCGAACGACCTGGGCATGATCCAGATGGCCGGAACGGGCGTGGCCCTGCACGCCAAACCCTCGGTGGCCGCGCAGGCCCCCATCCGCATCAATCACGGCGACCTGACGGCGCTGCTGTACCTGCAAGGCTATGGCGCGCGGGATTTCGTCACGGGCTGATCGCCCGCACCGTATCGGCCGCAGGCCGCGCGATGCTGGCGGCCGCGCCCGTTCCGGCCCAGAACGCCCCGTATCCGGCGTTCCCCTGCGCCATGGCGGCGGCGTGCAGCGCCTTGCCGATGTCATAGGCCACCGGATAATCCGCCGCGCCCGTGTCGTCGATTGCGGTGAAATCATTGGCTAGGCAGCGTGCCGGACGGCCGGAAATCGCGCGGGTCATCACCGTCCGCCCGCCCGACAGCGCCGCGCGATGCGCGGGCGGGGTCGCGGCTTCGGGCGCGCGCAGAAAGGCGGTGCCGCATTGCACGGCGGCCGCGCCCGCATCCATCGCCGCCCGCGCCGCCGCCCTGTCCATGATCGCACCCGCAGCCACGACCGGCAGGCCCAGCGGCAGCAGCGCCCGCACAAGCGCCAGATGATCCAGCCGGCTGTCGGGACCGTCCGGGTCGAAGATGCCGCGATGCCCCCCCGCCTCGTGGCCCTGCGCCACGATCACGTCGAAACCTGCATCCCGAATCGCCTGCCCCTCGGCGACCGAGGTTGCCGTCGCCCACAACTTGCATCCCGCCCCTTTCAAGGCGGCGATCTGTTCGGGCGTGGGAAGGCCGAAATGACACCCGACGATGGCCGGCCCCTCGGCCAGCAGCACCGACAGCATTGCGTCGTTGCCGCGAAAGCTGGGATAGATTTCGCGCAGCGTCGTGGGCGGGCTGGCCCCGAACCGCTGGAAGACCGGGCGCAGGGTGTCGGTCCATGCGGCCTCTTGCGCCGGGTCGCGACGGGCGGGCCTATGGCAGAACAGGTTCACCCCGAAGGCCCGGTCCGTTCCCCGCCGCACCGCATGGATCGCCTTGCGCGCGCCCTCCGCGTCCAGGGCACCAAGCGCCACGAAGCCCAGTCCGCCCGCTTCGCAGACCGCCACGGCCAGTTCCGGGGTCGAGGTGCCCGCCATCGGCGCCTGCACCACACGGTGCGTCAGATCATCGAACATCGTCGTGCCCCTTATCCTTGCCCGGACGGACATCCGAGGAACCATGCCCGGTGTCCGACCCCCGCCACCATGCGGCAGGCTGGGGGCGTGCGAAACCCCCGATGCCCCCATCTTTACAATCACGGTCCAAAGGCGCATGGCGCCGTTCATGCTGGACCTTTCCCTTGAACTGCTGCTGATCCTTGCCGCTGCCGGCTTCGCGGCGGGCTTCATCGATTCGATTGCCGGGGGTGGCGGGCTGATCACCCTGCCCGTGCTGCTGCTGGCAGGAATTCCCCCGGCCCAGGCGCTTGCCACGAACAAGGTTCAGGGGGCCTTCGGCGCCGCGACCGCCGCCATCAGCTATGCCGCGCGCGGTCTTGTCGATCTGCGCAGCCAATGGCGATCCGCGCTGATCGCCGGGGTGGCGGGGGCACTGGGGGCGGTTCTGGTCAGCTATCTGCCGACCGACAAGCTGCGGCTGGTCCTTCCGGTGATCCTGATCGGCATCGCGGTCTTTTTCGCGCTGAAACCCGGCCTGAACGATCTGGACCGGGTGCAGCGGGTGGCGCCGGCGGCCTTTGCGCTGACAGCGGTGCCGCTGGTGGGCTTCTATGACGGGCTGATCGGGCCGGGGGCGGGATCGTTCTACATGATCGCCTTTGTCACCCTGGCGGGATACGGGGTGCTGAAGGCCACCGCGCATACCAAGCTGCTGAACTTCGCCTCGAACCTGGGCGGGCTTGGGGCATTCGCGCTGTTCGGTCAACCCTTGTGGCTGGTGGGGATCGTGATGGGCGTGGCGCAGATCGCCGGGGCCATGCTGGGCGCGCGGCTGGCCAGCCGCATCGGCGCGCGGCTGATCAAGCCGCTGCTGGTCGTGACCTCGACCGCGCTGGCGCTGCGGCTGATCTGGCAGATGATCTAGGCGGGAAAGCCGGGGGCGGTCCGCATGTCCCCGGTGACCATGCCGCGCCAGTTGCGGATCGGGTCGGTCAGGAAGCGGCCGACCGCCGGGTCGTTTTCGGGCAGCACGCCCAGATGGACAAGCAGGGCGGTGATCGCGGCTTCCGCCGCGCGGGTCGCGCCATCCGTCACCTTCAAGGCCACGCCCAGCCCCTGATCGGGCAGGATGGCGACGAAGACCGCCTCGGCCCCCGTCTTGGCGGCGACGCGCCCGCCCATGGCCCGCATCAGGATCGTGCAGGCCCGCCCCTCGCCCGCGACCATCTCGGGATGCGCGCGCATCGCATCGACCAGCCGCCGCATCGCCCGGCCCCGCCTGTCGTCGGAGGGATCGGCGAAACCTGCCATCGCCCGGCCCAGACCCGCCAGCGAGCAGGACCAGTTCGGGGCCGAACAGCCGTCGATGCCGTATCCGGGGCTTGTCTCGGCCGTCACCTCCTCGAAGGCGGCCTTCACGGCCTGCTGCACGGGATGGTTGGGATCCACATATTCGGTGCCGCCGCCCAGGTGCCGGTTCAGAGTCAGAAAGCCCGCGTGCTTGCCGGAACAGTTGTTGTGAAGCTGGCAGGGGCTTTCGTCGCCGCAGGTCAGGCGGCGGTTTTCATCCGCATCGCGCGGCATGTGGCAGCCGCAGCGCAGGTCAGATTCCCCCATGCCAAGCCCCCGCAGCCACTGATCCACCGCATCGACATGGATCCGCGCGCCGCTGTGGCTGGCGCAGGCCAGGGCCAGCTGGCGGTCGGTCAGGCCCGCCGCATCCGCCGCGCCGCTTTCGATCAGGGGCAGCGCCTGGATCATCTTGCAGGACGATCGGGGAAAGACGATCTGCTCGGGGCGACCCCAGGCCTCGATGACGCCCTTGGTGTCGCAGATGACGGCATCGCCGCAATGGCTGCTTTCACGCTGTCCGCCGCGCCACAGCTCGATCAATTCCGCTGACCGCATCGCCTGCCTCCCCTGACAATTGCGCGATTTCCTGCCTTGCGCTCTTTCTCGCGCAATGATTTTGGCTATCGTGACCGGGGACGGTTGAAAAGACCACAGCAATCGGGAAAAACCCCCAAAAGATGTGGCGAGATATGGCAGGAGGCCAGAGCATGACCAATACCACGCTGCGCGGCATGACCGCCGCCCTTGTCCTGATGGCCGGACTGGGAACCGCCGCGGCGCAGGAATCCACCAATGTCGTCGCGACCGAGGGCGACTGGACCGTCTTCGCGGCGGAAAACCCCAAGGAATGCTGGGCCGTTTCCCCGCCCAAGGCGACGCAGAACACCGATGCGAACGGCGCCCCGCGCGAGGTGACGCGCGGCGATATCCGCCTGTACGTGGCCTATCGCCCTGGCCAGAACGGCGAGGTGTCCTTTACCGGCGGCTATCCCTTCGCCCCCGACAGCACGGTCGAGGTCGATATCGGCGGCAACAAGTTCAACCTGTTCACCGAAGGCGAAAGCGCCTGGACCGGCAGCGCGTCCGAGGATGAAAAGCTGATCGGCGCCCTGCGCGGCGGGTCGAACGCGGTCATCACCGGGCGGTCGTCGCGCGGCACCGTGACCAAGGACACCTTCAGCCTGGCGGGGATCACGGCGGCCACCAACACGGCACGCTCGCGCTGCCAGTAAGAGCCGGGGGACTTCACGTCCCCCGGACCCCCGTGGGATATTTGAGCCAAAGTGAAAGGCAAGGCCGGTTGATTTTCGGCCCTGTTTCGCTTATCTGCGGGTCTTTCGCCCCAGATCGGTAATGCCATGAACGCGCCCATCACGCAGGATGTCCTGACCCTTCCCCGCAAGCTGCCCGACAGCGGGCGGGTGAACATCGTCGGGCTGACGCGCGACCAGTTGCGCCAGGCACTGATCGACGCGGGCACCCCGGAAAAGCAGGCCAAGATGCGCGTGGGCCAGGTCTGGCAATGGGTCTATCACTGGGGTGTGCGCGATTTCGCGGGGATGTCGAATCTGGCCAAGGACTATCGCGCCCTGCTGGCCGAGAAGTTCGAGATCGCCCTGCCCGAGATCGTGACCCGGCAGGTCAGCGCCGACGGCACCCGCAAATACCTGGTCCGCATCGCCGGCGGCCACGAGGTCGAGACCGTCTATATCCCCGAGGAAGGGCGCGGCACGCTGTGTGTGTCCAGCCAGGTCGGCTGCACGCTGACCTGTTCCTTCTGCCACACAGGCACGCAGAAGCTGGTGCGCAACCTGACCGCAGGCGAGATCGTCGGCCAGTTGATGCTGGCCCGCGACGACCTGGGCGAATGGCCGGTTCCGGGCGCGCCCAAGGACGAAACCCGTCTGGTCAGCAACATCGTCCTGATGGGCATGGGCGAGCCGCTGTACAACTTCGACGCCGTGCGCGACGCCATGCGCGTCTGCATGGACAACGAGGGGCTGTCGCTGTCGCGCCGCCGCATCACGCTTTCCACCAGCGGCGTGGTCCCCGAGATCGCCCGCACCGCCGAGGAGATCGGCTGCCAGCTTGCCGTCAGCTTCCACGCCACCACCGACGAGGTCCGCAACGTCCTGGTGCCGATCAACAGGCGCTGGAACATCGCCACGCTGCTTGACGCCCTGCGCGAGTATCCGCGCCTGTCGAACAGCGAGCGGATTACCTTCGAATATGTGATGCTGGCCGGCGTGAACGACAGCGACGAGGACGCGCATCGCCTGGTCGAGCTGATCCGGGGCATCCCCGCCAAGATCAACCTGATCCCCTTCAACGAATGGCCCGGCGCGCCCTACAAGCGGTCCAGCAACAACCGCATCCACGCCTTTGCCGACATCATCTACAAGGCGGGCTATGCCAGCCCGATCCGCACCCCGCGCGGCGAGGATATCATGGCCGCCTGCGGGCAGTTGAAGTCGGCGACGGAACGGGGGCGGAAGTCACGGGCGGAGATTGCGGCGGAGGCGGCGGGGTAATCCTGCCGCACCGTAGCCCTATCTACTAATTGGAGACGAAGAAGCTAAGTAGTTATGGATAGAATTCTGTCCAAGTCGCGACGCATAGCATCGCGCTGATTATCTTCCATATGCCGAAATCCCCAGCCTGCATCTAAGATGTCCGCAACGATCCGCGCCACCAACTTGGCAAAGTCCGGCAATCCAGATATTTCGATCACCCAGCCGGTAGGTTCGAAATGGATGAACTGGTTGCGGATTTCATTATGCAATAACCGAAGCCAGTTAAGCTCCTTATCACTGATTGCTATATTTTTTCCGCCAAAATGACTGTCAGTTGAGTTTGGATTTCGTACTGCTTTCAGCAAACCTGGCAGACTCATCAAACAAGTCTTAGGCGGTGTCGCGGACTTATTTAAACGACGTTCTTCAAAATATTTTATCCATTCTTTACTATTGCTTTCTGTAATCGCTCCAAGTGGTGCGGCGGTGGTTGTCAGATGGCAGACGCAAGCACCCTGCAATGCAGAATGAAGCGAAAGCATGAACCATTTCCAAGCCTGAGGATCTTCGTTCACGAACTTGCTGCAACGGAGTGCATGGCGAATAGAGCCGGCTACATCTTCAGCCTCATTGGTTTCGATCCAAGCTTCAGTGGCCATCTTGATGATTCTTCCAAGCTGCTGATCACCTCAGATAACTGACAGTCTTCAGACTGGCTTCCCCCACCCATCAATGATCCCTACCGCCTCCTCCGCCGTCTCGACAAAGCGGAACAGGCCCAGGTCCTCCTCGGAGATCGTGCCGGCCTCGGCCAGAGCCTTCCAGTTTATGATCCCTTCCCAGAATTCCCGCCCGAACATCAGGAAGGGGACGCGGGCCATGCGGCCGGTCTGGATCAGGGTCAGGGCCTCAAACAACTCGTCCAGGGTGCCGAAGCCGCCGGGGAAGATGGTGATCGCCCGCGCGCGCATCAGGAAATGCATCTTGCGGATCGCGAAATAGTGGAAGTTGAAGCACAGTTCCGGCGTGACATAGACGTTCGGCGCCTGTTCGTGGGGTAGCACGATGCCCAGGCCGATGGACTTGCCGCCGACCTCGTGCGCGCCCAGGTTGCCCGCCTCCATCACGCCGGGGCCGCCGCCGGTGGTGATGACGAATTCGCGCCCGCCGGCTTCCAGGCTGCGGCGGGTCATCTCCTGCGCGAAGAGCCGCGCCTGTTCGTAATAGGCCGACAGCTTCGCCAGCGTCGGCGTGCGCGCAAGACCCGCGTTTTCGGGCGAGGGGATGCGCGCGCCGCCAAACATCACCACGGTCGATTCCACCCCGGCCTCGTCCAGCAGCATCTGCGGCTTCAGCAGCTCCAGTTGCAGGCGGACCGGGCGCAGTTCTTCGCGCAGCAGGAAGTCGCGGTCGGTGAAGGCCAGCTGATAGGCGGGCGAGCGGGTCTGCGGCGTGTCGGGGATCTGTTCGGCGCGGACCGCATCCTCGTCGCTGTGGGGAAAGGGATGGGCGCGGTCTTCGGCGGTCTTGGTCGCGTCGTTCATCGGATCCTCGGATTGCACGGGCCTCGGATTGCATGGGCCTTGTCCCAGGCTTATAGCCCCGGTGAACCAGTTTCCACCCGCAGTAGCCATCCAGGAGAGGCCCATGACCCAAGCACTTGAGACCGCCATCGAGGCCGCGTGGGAGGCCCGCGCCGATATCGACGCCGGCACGACCGGCTTCGTGCGCGAGGCGGTGGAGGAAACCCTGGCGCAACTGGACAGCGGCGCCCTGCGCGTGGCCGAGAAGCGCGGTACCGACTGGCATGTGAACCAGTGGGCGAAAAAGGCGGTGCTGCTGTCCTTCCGCCTGAACGACATGGAGGAGATGTCGGGCGGCCCGCAGGGCGGGAACTGGTGGGACAAGGTGCCCTCGAAATTCGCGGGATGGGGCGACAGCCAATGGCGCGCGGCCGGTTTCCGCGCCGTGCCCGGCGCCATCGTGCGGCGGTCGGCCTTCATCGGCAAGGGCGCGGTGCTGATGCCCTCCTTCGTGAACCTGGGCGCCCATGTGGGCGAAGGCACGATGGTCGATACCTGGGCCACGGTGGGCAGCTGCGCCCAGATCGGGAAAAACGTCCACCTGTCGGGCGGCGTGGGCATCGGCGGCGTTCTGGAACCGCTGCAGGCCGGGCCCACGATCATCGAGGACGACTGCTTCATCGGCGCCCGGTCCGAGGTGGTCGAGGGCTGCATCGTCCGCGAAGGCTCGGTCCTGGGGATGGGCGTCTTCATCGGCCAGTCCACCAAGATCGTGGACCGCGAAACGGGCAAGGTCATGTATGGCGAGGTTCCGGCCGGATCGGTCGTCGTCGCGGGGTCGATGCCGTCCAAGAACGGCGTCAGCCTGTATTGCGCGGTGATCGTCAAGCGGGTGGACGCCAGGACACGCTCCAAGACCTCGATCAACGAATTGCTGCGCGACTGACGGGGGCCGGGTGACCACGCTGTTCATCGACGCCGACGCCTGCCCGGTCAAGGCCGAGGCGGAGCGCGTGGCGACGCGCCTGAAGGTGCAGATGGTGCTGGTCTGCAATGGCGGGCTGCGTCCCTCGGCCAATCCGCTGGTCAGCCTGCGGATCGTGGCCGAGGGACCGGACGAGGCCGACAAGTGGATCGCCGACCAGTGCGGGCCGGGCGATGTGGTGGTCACTGCCGACCTGCCGCTGGCCGACCGCTGCCTCAAGGCCGGGGCGCGGGTCGTCACACATGACGGCGAGGTGCTGACCATCGCCAATATCGGCCCTCGATTGGCGACGCGCGACCTGATGGCCGATCTGCGCGCCGCCGATCCCTTCCTGCAGGGCGGGGGTGCGGGTTTTTCCAAGGCCGACCGATCGCGCTTCCTGCAGGTTCTGGACCGCGAACTGGGCGCCGCCCTGCGCGGCTGACCTTCGGGCCGAACCTTCCGCCGCCGGGATGCGTTGGCCCCCGGCCATTGCAGGAAGGGGAAACGGTGCAGGACGAGGAAACGGTGCAGCCCCTGCTGGACGCGGCAGGCGCGGCCTCGGACGGCAAGAAGACCTCGGTCGGGCAGATCGTCGAATCGCTGGGCGAGAATTCCCTGATCCCCAACCTGATCTTCGTGGCGCTTGCGGTCGTGTCGCCCTTGTCCGGCATCCCGCTGTTCTCGTCGGTCTGCGGCATCGCCATCGCGCTGATCTCGGGGCAGATGCTGGTGGGGCGCGATCATATCTGGCTGCCGGGCTTTGTGATGTCGCGCCAGATCGACAGCGACAAGCTGGATCGCGCGCTGAAGATCATGCGCCGCCCGGCCCGCTGGCTGGACCGCGTCGCAAGGCCCAGGCTGGCTTTTCTGGTCCATGGCCCCCTGCGCAAGCTGACGCAGGCGCTGTGCATGGTCTGCGGCCTGGCGATGCCCTTTCTGGAACTGGTTCCCTTCACATCCTCGATCCTGGGAACCGTGGTCAGCCTTCTGGCCTTCGGGATGCTGGCACGGGACGGGTTGTTCACCCTTCTGGGATTTGCCATTCTGCTGTCCTTGGGCGGCGGCGTCCTGTGGTTCCTGCAATAAACGGGCAAAAAGCCCGTCGTCTTGCCTTGCGGTCCGACCGTGCATGGCTATAACCCCGGACGATTTATCAGCCGCAAGCCCCAGGGGACCCCCATGCCGAAAAGAACCGATATCAAGTCGATCCTGATCATCGGCGCAGGCCCCATCGTCATCGGCCAGGCCTGCGAATTCGATTACTCCGGCGCACAGGCCTGCAAGGCCCTGCGCGAGGAAGGATACCGGGTGATCCTGGTCAACTCGAACCCCGCGACGATCATGACCGACCCGGAAATGGCCGACGCGACCTATATCGAGCCGATCACCCCCGAGATCGTCGAGAAGATCATCGCCAAGGAACGCCCTGACGCGTTGCTGCCGACGATGGGCGGGCAGACGGGCCTCAACACCGCGCTGGCGCTGGCGGACATGGGCGTGCTGAACCGCTATGGCGTTGAACTGATCGGCGCGCAGCGTGCCGCCATCGAGATGGCCGAGGATCGCAAGCTGTTCCGCGAGGCGATGGACCGGATCGGCCTGGAAAACCCCAAGGCCACCATTGTCGCCGCACCCAAGCTGCCAAATGGCAAATACGACATCAACGCGGGCGTCCAGCAGGCGATGGACGCGTTGGAGGAGATCGGCCTGCCCGCGATCATCCGCCCCGCCTTCACCCTGGGCGGCACCGGCGGCGGCGTGGCCTATAACCGCGACGATTACGAACGGATCGTGCGCTCGGGGCTCGACGCCTCGCCCGTGGCGCAGGTGCTGGTCGATGAAAGCCTGCTGGGCTGGAAGGAATACGAGATGGAGGTCGTGCGGGATCGCAACGACAACGCCATCATCGTCTGTTCCATCGAGAACGTCGATCCGATGGGCGTCCACACCGGCGATTCGATCACCGTGGCGCCTGCCCTGACGCTGACGGACCGCGAATACCAGATCATGCGCAACGGCTCCATCGCCGTGCTGCGCGAGATCGGCGTGGAAACCGGCGGGTCCAACGTGCAATGGGCGATCAACCCGGCCGACGGCCGCATGGTCGTGATCGAGATGAACCCCCGCGTCAGCCGGTCCTCGGCGCTGGCGTCGAAGGCCACGGGCTTCCCCATCGCCAAGGTCGCCGCCAAGCTGGCCGTGGGCTATACGCTGGACGAGCTGGACAACGACATCACCAAGGTCACGCCCGCGTCCTTCGAGCCGTCCATCGACTATGTCGTGACCAAGATCCCGCGCTTCGCCTTTGAGAAATTCCCCGGCAGCAAGCCCGAACTGACCACGGCGATGAAATCCGTGGGCGAGGTCATGGCCATCGGCCGCAGCTTCCACGAATCGCTGCAAAAGGCGCTGGCATCCATGGAGAACGGCCTGACCGGCCTCGATGAGATCGCCATCGAGGGCGCGGCGGACCAGGGCAAGCCCGCCGTCATCGCGGCCCTGTCGCGCGCCACCCCCGACCGCATCCGCGTCATCGCGGAGGCGATGCGCTTCGGCATGAGCAATGACGAAATCCAGCGTGTCACCAGCTTCGACCCGTGGTTCCTGGCGCGCATCCGCGAGATCGTGGATGCCGAACACAAGGTCCGGCACGAAGGCCTGCCCATGGATGCCGAAGGGCTGCGCACACTCAAGATGATGGGCTTCACCGATGCCCGCCTGGCCCATCTGACCGGCCGGGACGAAACTGATGTCCGCCGCGCCCGCCGCAATGCCGGCATCCTGCCCGTCTTCAAGCGCATCGACACCTGCGCCGCCGAATTCGAGGCGCAGACTCCCTATATGTATTCCACCTACGAATCCCCCGCGATGGGCGACGTGGAATGCGAATCGCGCCCGTCCGATGCGAAAAAGGTCGTCATCCTGGGCGGTGGCCCGAACCGGATCGGCCAGGGGATCGAGTTCGACTATTGCTGCTGCCATGCCTGCTTCGCCCTGACGGATGCGGGCTATGAAACGATCATGATCAACTGCAACCCGGAAACGGTGTCCACCGATTATGACACCAGCGACCGGCTGTATTTCGAGCCGCTGACCCTGGAACACGTCCTGGAAATCCTGCGCGTGGAACAGGAGAACGGCACGCTGCACGGCGTGATCGTCCAGTTCGGCGGCCAGACGCCCCTGAAGCTGGCCAACGCGCTGGAGGCCGAGGGCATCCCGATCCTGGGCACCACCCCCGACGCCATCGACCTGGCCGAGGACCGCGAACGCTTCCAGAAGCTGCTGAACGACCTGGACCTGCGCCAGCCGATCAACGGCATCGCCCATTCCGATGCCGAGGCGATCCAGATCGCCGAACGCATCGGCTTCCCGCTGGTGATCCGCCCCTCCTACGTCCTGGGCGGCCGCGCGATGGAGATCGTGCGCGACATGGACCACCTGCGCCGCTACATCACCGAGGCCGTCAGCGTGTCCGGCAAGAACCCGGTGCTGCTCGACAGCTATCTGTCCGGCGCGATCGAGGTCGATGTGGACGCCCTGTCGGACGGCGAGAATGTCCATGTCGCGGGCATCATGGAGCATATCGAGGAGGCCGGGGTCCATTCGGGCGACAGCGCCTGCTGCCTGCCCCCGCACACCCTGGACGCCGCCACCATCGACGAACTGAAGCGCCAGACCGTCGCCATGGCCCGCGCCCTGCGGGTGAAGGGCCTGATGAACGTGCAATTCGCGATCAAGGACGGCGCGATCTATGTGCTGGAGGTGAACCC
The DNA here is from genome assembly GCF_002901215.1 of Paracoccus sp. SY. NCBI lineage: Bacteria > Pseudomonadati > Pseudomonadota > Alphaproteobacteria > Rhodobacterales > Paracoccaceae > Paracoccus > Paracoccus sp. SY. Next base: position 60,241 of record NZ_NWMQ01000007.1, read on the forward strand.
GCGCGCGTCCCGCACCGTGCCCTTCGTCGCCAAGGCCACCGACAGCGCCATCGCCTCCATCGCCGCGCGGCTGATGGCCGGGGAACCCATGTCGAACTTCCCCCTGCGCGACCCCTATCCCGCAGGCGTCGGCCCCGAGGACGACCTGCCCTTCGCCGACCCGCTGACCCTGGCCGACCCGATCACGCCCTGGTTCTCGGTCAAGGAGGCCGTGCTGCCCTTCGCCCGCTTCCCCGGCGTCGATACGCTGCTTGGCCCCGAGATGCGTTCCACCGGAGAGGTGATGGGCTGGGACCGCAACTTCGCCCGCGCCTTCCTCAAGGCGCAGATGGGCGCGGGCACGCATCTGCCGCATGAAGGGCGCATCTTCCTGTCCGTCAAGGACGCCGACAAGACCCCTGCCCTTGCGGCGGCGGCGCGCGATCTTGTGTCCATGGGCTTCTCGCTGGTCGCCACCGCCGGCACCGCCGAGTTCCTGGCGGCCGAGGGCGTCGAATCCACCCGCGTCAACAAGGTCTATGAAGGCCGCCCGAACATCGTGGACCGCCTGAAGAACGACGACATCGCCATGGTCCTGAACACGACCGAGGGCGTTCAGGCCATCGCCGACAGCCGCGAGATCCGGGCGGTCGCGCTGTATGACAAGATCCCGTATTTCACCACGGCCGCGGGGAGCATCGCGGCGGTGGCGGCGATCAAGTCGCGCGAGGAGGGGGAAGTCGGTGTGAGGTCGCTGCAGGCTTAGACGGCAAAAAATACCTCCGCTGAAGATGTATTGACGTCTTCAGCGGCGAAATTTTAAGGTGCACTTCTGACCCGACCAACCTCGGTAAATTCTACGATCCACTATCTCACCTTCATATCCGATAATTCCAAAGATAAGCACCTCCACAAGCCACTGCATCATTAACCATGCTTCATGCAACTCCAGTCCCTTAGGTAGATACTTTGGATCCTGATGCACTATCTTGTTGCGAATGAAACTTAAAATCTCGAAAGGATCCATATTGTTACGCGATCTGCTAAGTCTTTCAAGATTTTCGCTATGCTTCATTATCTGATCCGAAATGCCAATATAGGCGCTTGCTGCTCGTAATTTATCGCAGAAGCTTATCCTCTCAGTACTAAGGCTTCCAAACCATCCAGCTTGATATTCTAGAATGAAGTTGGTCAGCGCCTCCAAAGCACCATGAGCAGCAATTATAGACATCTCAATCGACACATCTCGTGATGCGTTTGACGCTCGGTAGAAGTTAAGTGCCTGCCGAAGCGCTCTTTCACGAATACTGCCATCGAATGAAGAAGCAAACAGTCGAAATATTTCGGGCAGTCTTGATTGTGCGTGCAGATCGAACCAATTTGGCGAGTGTTTGCAGCTATCATGGCGTGTAAAACCAATCATTTCGAATGCGGTAGAGCCACTTTCCGCTATTCCAATACTGTGCCCGAAGCCACAGTGCGTCCCTTTCATAAAAAGCATAAAATCGTTCAATACACGAGTGTCTTTAAATATTTCGTCGGTTGCCCCCCTATGTTTTGAGGTAACTAGTAAATACTCGCTCCCCTTTTTACCCATCGGCCTAAGGACAAATGACCTATCTTCGCCAACTGTGAGGTTGACCTCTCGCTCTATCAGTTTTGGTGGAGAAAGCATGATGGCTTTGAACGAAACGTAGTTTTCAGTATGAGGTATCAGCAATGGCTCGCGATCCGGCGTTGCCAGCACCGAGAACGTGCTAGGTCCAAGGCTAGCATTTGCGCTTGTGACTAGCACCTCGAAGCGGCACTTGCCGCGATAAGCATATATTCTTGCACTGGTGCTGCTATCACCTATAATGTTAAAATCACTATTAAAGTCAAATTGACCAGTAAGATCCAAAATGATACGATTACCAGTGTAGCACACTGGTATGGAAATATTATATTCCTCCCTTTCACCAATTTTCAGCCTGTCTAAACCTAGCCCAAAATTTATCTCGTAATTATCTTTTTGAAAGTTCTCCGGGTCAAATAACATGGCGATCTCTTTTGGTTTTACTGCTTTGCGTATTTTAATACTGTCGCATCCAAGCTACATGATTGCAGTAACAAGACAAGTAGGATATAGTTTACCACTCAATTCGCGGTCACCCGGACTCCCACTTCAGGCATAGTCTCCTAGAGCCACCATGTCGGCTTGGCGCATTTTCTCACCATCCATGCAGCAATCCCACCTCGCGCAACCAACCCGCCCACTCAGCGTTGAGCCAAACCCACCCCCTCTGGATCCGCGCTCATGCCCAAGGACGGCCCCGTCATTCCCGACCCGCAGGACGCCGCGCGAGAGGCGGGGCTGGTCTATGTCAACGACGACATGCCGGGGATCACTCGCCAGCGATCCGGCAAGGGGTTCAGCTATCGCGGTCCCGGCGGCAAGGCCATCACCGACAAGGCGGAACGCAAGCGGCTGGCCTCGCTGGGGATCCCGCCCGCCTATACCGATGTCTGGATCTGCCCCGATCCGCGCGGTCATATCCAAGCCACGGGGCGCGATGCGAAGGGGCGCAAGCAGTACCGCTATCACCCCGATTTCCGCGCCATCCGGGACAGCGCCAAATACGAACACATGGTCGAATTCGCCCATGCCCTGCCCCATATCCGCGCGCAGGTCGATCAGGACATGTCGCGGCACGGGATGCCCGCCGAAAAGGTCCTGGCGACGGTGGTGTACCTGCTGGAAAACACCATGATCCGGGTGGGCAATGCCGATTATGCCAAGCAGAACAAGTCCCACGGGCTGACCACGCTGCGCGACCGGCATGTGACCTTTGACGGCAACCAGGTGCGGTTCCGCTTCAAGGGCAAGTCCGGCAAGGAATGGGACCTGGGCCTGCGCGACCGCCGCGTGGCCCGGATCGTGCGCGCCGCCCAGGACATTCCGGGCCAGCACCTGTTCCAGTATCTGGACGAGAATGGCGAACGGCAGAAGGTCACCTCGACCGAGGTGAACGCCTATCTGCGCGCGATCTCGGGCCAGAACGTCACCGCCAAGGATTTCCGCACCTGGACCGGCACCGTCCTGGCCGCCCTGGCCCTGGCGGAATACGAGGCCTGCGACAGCGAGGCCGCCGCCAAGCGCAACATCCGCGAGGCGATCGAACGGGTGGCGGCCCGCCTGGGCAACACGCCGACCATCTGCCGGAAATGCTATGTCCACCCGCAGGTGATCGACGCCTATCTTGCCGACGAGTTGAAGCTGGAATTGCGCGAGGAAATCGACGACGATCTGCAACAACCCGGCCTGCGCCCCGAGGAACGGCAGGTGCTGGAATTCCTGAAGAAAAGGTTGAAGGCATGAGCACAGTCACAGCCACCCCCGCCGCCCTGGACCTGATCGCCGAAATCGTCGCCGACCACGGCCCCGTCCTGTTCCACCAGTCGGGCGGCTGCTGCGACGGATCCTCGCCCATGTGCTATCCGCAGGGTGATTTCCGCGTCGGCGAACGCGACGTGAAGCTGGGCGAGATCGGCGGCGCGCCCTTCTATATCAGCGCCTCCCAAGCCGAGGCCTGGGCCCATACCGACCTGATCATCGACGTGGTGCCCGGCCGGGGCGGCATGTTCAGCCTGGACAACGGGCGCGAGAAGCGGTTCCTGACCCGGTCGGAAATCTGCCGGATCTGATTGGCAGGACTGCTGCCGTCCCCTATAACGCCCGGACATTTTCCAGGGGGCGGACCATGGCATACAGCGTTTTCATCGACGGCGAGGCAGGCACCACGGGCCTGCAGATCCGGGAGCGGCTGGAAACGCGCGACGACATCCGCCTGATCCAGATCGACCCGGACCGCCGCAAGGACGCCGGCGCCCGGCGCGAGGCGTTCCAGCAAGCCGATGTGGCGATCCTGTGCCTGCCCGACGATGCCGCGCGCGAGGCCGTGGAACTGGCGCGCGACCTGGATGTGCGGATCATCGACGCCTCCACCGCGCATCGGGTGGACGAACGCTGGGCTTTCGGTTTTCCCGAATTGGGCGCAGGCGCGCGGGACCGGATCGCGGCGGCAAGGCTGGTCAGCAATCCCGGCTGCTATTCCACCGGTGCCATCGCCATCATCGCGCCCCTGGTCGCCGCAGGCCTGATCGAGCCGTCCGAGCCGCTGACGATCAACGCCGTCAGCGGCTATACCGGCGGCGGCAAGGCGCTGATTGCGGAATACGAGGACGGCGCGGCCCCCGCCCATTTCGTCTATGGCCTGACCCAGCGCCACAAGCATATCCCGGAGATTATGGTCCATGCCGGCCTGTCGCGGCAGCCGATCTTTGCCCCTTCGGTGGGCAACTTCGCGCAAGGCATGGCCGTGCAGGTGCCGCTGTTCCTGAACGACCGCCGGACGCTGGACGGCCTGACGCAGGCCCTGGCGGACCATTATGCCGGGCAGCGCTTCATCGAGGTCGCGCAGGGGACGGGCTCGCGCATCGTGCCCACGGATCTGAACGACACCAACCGCCTGCGCATCACCGTGCAGGGCGATGCCCAGAACGGCTGCGCGACACTGGTGGCGGTGCTGGACAACCTGGGCAAGGGCGCGTCGGGCGCGGCGGTCCAGAACCTCAACATCATGCTGGGCGTGGACGAGGCGGCGAGCCTCTAGAGCAAAAGGCACCGGCCGGGGCCGGTGCCTGCCGTCTTATTCCGCCGCCTCGGCATAGCTTTCCAGGGGCGGGCAGGTGCAGATCAGGTTGCGGTCGCCATAGGCGTTGTCCACCCGGCCCACCGGCGGCCAGTACTTGTCCACGCGGAAGGCGCCCGCCGGGAAGCAGCCCTGTTCGCGCGAATAGGGGCGGTCCCAGTCGGCCACCAGATCCTCGACCGTGTGGGGCGCATGGCGCAGCGGGCTGTCGGCCGCGGCGATGCGGCCCTCGGCCACGTCCGTGATCTCGTCCCTGATCGCCAGCAGGGCGGTGATGAAGCGGTCGATCTCGGCCTTGGTTTCCGATTCCGTGGGTTCCACCATCAGCGTGCCCGCGACCGGCCAGCTCATGGTCGGTGCGTGGAAGCCATTGTCGATCAGGCGCTTGGCGATATCGTCCACCGTCACGCCGTGATCGGCAAAGGGCCGCGTGTCGATGATGCATTCATGCGCGACGCGTCCCCGGTTGCCCATGAACAGGATCGGATAGGCCCCCACCAGCCGCGACGCGATATAGTTCGCGTTCAGGATCGCCACGCGCGTGGCCTGGGTCAGCCCCGCCCCGCCCATCATCAGGCAATAGGCCCAGGAGATCAGCAGGATCGAGGCCGATCCGTAAGGCGCCGCCGACACCGCGCCCTCGCCCGTCTGCGGATCGCCCGGCAGGAAGGGCGCTAGATGCGCCTTGACGCCGATCGGCCCCATGCCCGGACCGCCGCCGCCATGGGGGATGGCAAAGGTCTTGTGCAGATTCAGGTGGCTGACATCGCCGCCGATCTCGCCCGGCTTCACCAGGCCGACAAGCGCGTTCATGTTGGCCCCGTCGATATAGACCTGGCCACCGTGCCTGTGGGTGATGTCGCAGACCTCGCGCACGGTATCCTCGAAGACGCCGTGGGTGGAAGGATAGGTGATCATCACCGCCGCCAGCCGGTCGCCCGCCTTGGCCGCCTTGTCCGCGAAATCCTCGAGGTCGATGTCGCCATTGGGCGCGGATTTCACCACCACGACCTTCATCCCGCACATCTGTGCCGAGGCAGGGTTGGTGCCATGCGCCGACACGGGGATCAGGCAGATGTCGCGATCCTCGCCGCGCGAACGGTGATAAGCGGCAATCGTCAGCAGCCCCGCATATTCCCCCTGCGCGCCGCTGTTGGGCTGCATGGAAAAGGCGTCATAGCCGGTGATCTGGCACAGCTTGTCGGTCAGGTCGCCGATCGCCTCGGCATAGCCTGCGGCCTGGTCGGCGGGGGCAAAGGGATGCAGCGCGCCGAACTCGGGCCAGGTGATCGGCATCATCTCGGCCGCGGCGTTCAGCTTCATGGTGCAGGACCCCAGCGGGATCATCGCCCGGTCCAGCGCCAGGTCGCGATCCGACAGCCGGCGCATATAGCGCATCATCTCGGATTCGGCGCGGTTCATGTGGAAGACCGGGTGGGTCAGGTAGTCGCTGTCCCGCAGCAAATCTTCGGGGATGGTCGGGCCGGTCGCGGCTTCCGCCGCATCGGTGATGCCGAAGGCGTCCAGCAGCCGTGCGATCACGCCCGCATCGGTCGTTTCATCCACGCTGATGCCCACGCGGTCGCGGCCCACCTTGCGCAGGTTGATGCCGCGATGGCGCGCGGCGGCCATGATGCCCGCCTGGCCCACGCCCACCTTGACGGTGATCGTGTCGAAGAACGCCTCCGGCGCGACCTCGGCCCCGGCGGCGCGCAGGGCATTGGCAATCGTGACGGCGTGAAGATGCACCCGCTGCGCGATGGCGCGCAGGCCCACCGGGCCGTGGAAGACGGCATAGAAGGACGCCATCACCGCCAGCAGCGCCTGCGCCGTGCAGACGTTGGAGGTCGCCTTTTCGCGGCGGATATGCTGTTCGCGCGTCTGCAGCGCCAGGCGATAGGCCTTGTTGCCCTTGGCGTCGATGGAAACGCCGACGATGCGGCCGGGCATGGCGCGCTTCAATTCGTCCCGGCAGGACATGAAGCCTGCATGCGGACCGCCATAGCCCATCGGCACGCCGAACCGCTGCGCCGATCCAACGGCGATGTCGGCGCCCATCGCGCCGGGTTCCTTCAGCAGGCACAGGGCCAGCAGGTCGGTCGCCACGACCGCAAGCGCGCCCGCCGCGTGCAGGGCCTCGATCTCGGGCGTCAGGTCGCGGATATGGCCATAGGTGCCGGGATACTGGAAGATCGCGCCGAAGACCTGGTCGGCCTGAAGATCGTCGATGGAGGCCTTGACGATGCGGATGCCCAGGGGTGCCGCCCGCGTCTCGATCACGGAAATGGTTTGCGGATGCAGGTCATGGGCCACGAAGAAGGCGTCCGCCTTCGACTTCGACTGCCGGTGCGCCATGGCCATCGCCTCGGCCGCGGCCGTCGCCTCGTCCAGCAAGGACGCATTGGCGACAGGCAGCCCGGTCAGGTCGGCCACCATGGTCTGGAAGTTCAGCAGCGCCTCGAGCCGCCCTTGGGCGATTTCCGGCTGATACGGGGTATAGGCCGTGTACCAGGCCGGGTTTTCAAAGATGTTGCGCTGGATCGCCGGGGGCGTGACGGTGCCGTAATAGCCCTGGCCGATCAGGCTGGTCATCACGGTGTTCTTCGCCGCCACCTGCCGCATCCGGTCCAGCAGCGCCGCTTCGGACAGCGCGGGCCAGTCCAGGCTGCTGTCCTGCCGGATCGCCTGCGGCACGGTCTGGTCGATCAGCGCGTCCAGGCTTTCGGCGCCCACGACCTTCAGCATCGCCTCCATCTCGGCGGGCGAAGGGCCGATGTGGCGGCGGTTCGCGAAATCGTCGGGGTTATAGTCGGTCGGTTTCCAGCGGGTCATGCGCGCCACATCTTCTGTGTAAAAATTATCCTCGGGGGTCCGGGGGCAGACAGCCCCCGGGCGACATCAGCCGATCAGCGCCTGATAGGCGGCCTCATCCATGAAGCCCTCGATGGCCTTCGGATCGGCGGGCTTGATGCGGAAGAACCAGGCGGCCTGGGGATCGTCGTTCACGCTGCCCGGCGCATCGGCCAGGGCCGCGTTCACCGCCGTGATCACGCCCGCGATGGGGGCCGAGATGTCGGATGCGGCCTTGACCGACTCGATCACCACGACCTCCTCGCCCGCCTCGACCTCGCGGCCCTCGTCGGGCAGTTCGATGAAGACGACATCGCCCAGCTGCTCGCTGGCATGGGGGGTGATGCCGACGACGACCTCGTCTCCTTCGGCGCGCAGCCATTCATGGTCTTCTGTGTATTTCAGCATGGGTCAGGATCCTCAGCGTTTATAGGACGGGGTGACGAAAGGCAGGGGGGTGATGGAGACGGGGATGCGCTTGCCGCGCAGTTCGGCATGAAGCGTCGCACCATCCGCCAGGTCAGCAGGCAGCCGGGCCATGGCCATGGGGCCGCCCACCGACGGCCCGAAGCCGCCCGAGGACACATGGCCGATCGCCTTGCCGCCTTCGGCCTGGTCGAAGATCGCCACGCCTTCCCGGATGGGTGCGCGGCCCTCGGGGCGCAACCCGCGCCGCACCGAGGTCGCGCCATCGGCCAGTTCGGACAGGATGATCCCTGCCCCCGGAAAACCGCCCGCGCGCGCCCCGCCCGTCCGGCGAACCTTCGGGATCGACCAGCCCAGCGCGGCCTGCGCCGGGGTCACGGTGCCGTCCATGTCATGGCCGTAAAGCGGCATCCCCGCCTCCAGCCGCAGGCTGTCGCGCGCGCCAAGGCCGATGGGGGCGACTTCGGGCTGATCCAGCAGGGCTTTCGCGAAATCTGCCAGCCGAGCCTCGGGGATCGAGATTTCGAATCCGTCCTCGCCGGTATAGCCCGACCGCGACACCCAAAGGTCCACGCCATTCCAATCGAGGATCTGGCTGTCCATAAAACGCATCGCGGCAACCGCGGGGACCAGCCGCGCCAGAACCTCGGCCGCAAGCGGGCCTTGCAGGGCCAGCAATCCCCGGTCGGTGACAGGGGTGATCGTCACGCCGTCCAGCGTTTGCAGATGCGCGATGTCCTGATCCGTGCAACCGGCATTGACCACCAGCAGGAAGTGATCGCCCCGGTTGGCGAACATCAGGTCGTCCAGGATCCCGCCCGCATCATTGGTGAACAGCCCATACCGCTGCCGCCCCTGCGGCAGGCCCAGCACATCGGCCGGGATCAGGCTTTCCAGCGCCAGGGCCGCCGTTTCCATCCGCCCGTCGTCGGGGGTCACCAACACCTGCCCCATATGGCTGACATCGAACAGCCCTGCCTTTTCGCGGGTGTGCAGGTGTTCCGCCATCACGCCCATCGGGTACTGGACCGGCATTTGCCATCCGGCAAAGGGCACCATCCGGGCACCCAGCGACAGGTGCAGGTCGTGAAGCGGGATCCGGCGCGGGTCGTCGGTCATGTGACCTCCTTCTCTCAAGCAGCCGGACAGCCGGCATCGGTTGGCGGGCGGATGCCCGTTCGATGCCCCCTCTGTCCCTGCCCGCCCGGACCTGCCGGATTGGGCGCCTGAGATCGTTATCCCTTCGGCGGGCCGGAACGGCCACTCTCCAGAGCTTCTGACGGAAAACGGTCCTTCTGCCTGAGAGTTCGCCGGGGCGGCTGCTCCTTCGGCACTGGCACGGGCCAGCTTCTCCCGAGTTCCGATGGCTGACAGCTAGCCGGGCGGCAAGGCCAAGGCAAGCCTTTTGTCGTAGCCCAGCCGATTGACAGCCTGCCTGCATCGCCCCAAGGTCGCGCGGCATCGGGCGGGGGGCGGCGTGGCGCGAAAATTCTTCCAGATCGGCTTCAACAAATGCGGCACGACCTTTATCGCCAAGCTGTTCCAGATGAACGGCTATCCGGCCGTCCACTGGGCCGAGGGCGCCCTGGCCGAGGATATCGCCTGGTCCAAGCTGACGGGCGTGAAGCCCTTGCAGCCCTGGGCCGACACGGTGGCCTTCACCGACATGGAATCGGTTCGCTATCTGAACATGCCCATCGTCGAGGCCTTCAGGGAGTTCCGCTTTCTTGACGAAAGCCATCCCGGTTCGGTCTTCCTGCTCAACACCCGCCGGATCGAGGATTGGGTCATCAGCCGCTACATGCATCGGGGCGGCAGCTATGCCCGTGCCTATGCCCAGATCCGGGGTGTCGCCGTCGCCGATCTGGCCGACCTCTGGGCGGCCGAATGGGAGGCCCATCTGGCCGATTGCCGCGCCTATTTCGCGGGCCGGGCCGAGTTCGTGGAGATCGACATCGACCAGGCCACCCCCGGCGATTACCGCGATGCCCTGGCCCCCTGGTTCGACCTGCGGACCTGCCCGCCCCGCCCCGGCGCGGGCGCCCGGTCGCGCCGCGAAGGCTATCTGGCCGGGCTGTCGCGGATGCTGACGACGCCGCGAACCGTTGACGCGCCGGACAGCCGCGCGGCGACCGCGGATATCGTCCGCACCGCCCTTCCGACCCGCGTTTCGCCGGAAGGAACAGCCCCGTCCGCCGGGACCATCGTCGATCTGGACCGGGGCGAGGTCCGCGACGGCGGCGGCAAGATGCTGCCCATCAGGCGCGCACCCGACGGGTTCTTCTATGCCGCGCCCGGATCCCCCCGCCTGCTGCGCATCGCCACGATGGCCAACGACATGGCCCAGGCCGCCCATCGCGGCAGCTATGTCATCGAGGCGCAGCCGGGATTTTCCGGCGGGACCGGCCCCGTCCTGGCCCCCAGCCGCCGGACGGGGGCCGCCAATGTGTTCCTGTGGCCGATGCCCTGGATCCATCGGCTGGGCAATGACGGCTATCTGGGCCGGCCCGACCGCCTTGACTCGCCCTGGGCCGAAAAGCTGGACCGCGCGGTCTTTCGCGGCGATCTGTCGGGCCATGTGATCACAAAGGACGGCCAGCCGCTGCGCCCGCTGCATCAGGTGGTGACGGATGTGCTGGCGGGCGGGCCGGCGGCGGATCTGAGGGATGCGACGCGCGTGGCCCTGGTGCTGCGCCACCAGGGGTCGCCCGATATCGACGCCGGCCTGACGCCCGATGCGCGGGGTGCGCGTGCCCTGGACCGCGCGGGCCTGGCCCATCTGATCGCTGCGCGCAAGGGGGACGATTTCCTGCTGTCCCATCGCTATCTGATCTGCCTCGGCGCCACCTCGGGGGCCGAGGATTTCCTGCCGCTTGCCAACAGCAATTCGGTGGTCCTGCTTGAAGAAGACGGGTGGGAGACCTTTGCACGCGGCGCCTTCCAGCCCTGGCAGCACTATATTCCGCTGCGCTCCGGCGCGGGCGACCTGCCCGACAGGCTGGCCTGGGCGCGCGCCCATCCCGATATCTGCCAACAGATATCGGCCCGCGCCCGCGCGCTTTGCGCGGTGCTGGCAGACCCCAAGCCCCGCCGCGAACAGCTTGCCGCGATCCTGCGCGCCTATCGGTCCGGAACCCCGGCCACTTCCGCCGGATTGGCCCTGCAAAGGAGCGACGCATGAAATCCCATGACGAGATCTGGGGCGAATGGCAGGATCTGGTCAACATGACCCCCACCGAACTGCGCAAGTGGCTGGACGGCGAGAACAGCAAGTCCGTGGGCGATACAGGTGGCGAGGGCGAAAGCACGGGCCACAAGTCCGGCAGGCGCATCCTTCAGATCAAGGACAGGAAAAAGGCCGATCTGGACGATGACGATTGGGCGCACATGGCCAAGGTCGTGGGCTATATCAAGCGCCATGCGGCCAAGGCGGGCCCCATAACAACAAGGAAAACAGCCACTGGCGCTTTTCGCCGATGAACTGGGGCCACGACCCGCTGAAGTGACCGGCCCTAAACCGTGGCGTTCAGCGCGCCGCCGTCCAGAAGGATGTTCTGGCCCACGATGAAGCGCGCCTGCTGGCTGCACAGGAAGGCGCAGGTCGCCCCGAAATCGCCCGCATCGCCATAGGTGCCGGTGGGAATCCCCGCCTGCCGCTGGCGCCGCGCATCCTCGATGCTGATGCCCTGCTTGTCCGCCACGCCCTTGTCCAGGCTGACGGCGCGGTCGGTCGCATGGATGCCGGGCAGGATGTTGTTGACGCAGACCCCATGCCCCGCCACCTGCCGCGACATGCCCGCCACGAACCCGGTCAGCCCGGTCCGCGCCGTGTTCGACAGACCCAGCACCGACACGGGCGAGCGGACCGAGGCCGAGGTGATGTTGACCACCCGGCCCCAGCCACGGTCCATCATGCCCGGCACAAGCGCCTGCATCAGCGCAATGGCCGACAGCATGTTGGCGTCGATGGCGCGGATGAAGTCGTCGCGGCTCCAGTCGCGCCAGTCGCCCGGCGGCGGGCCGCCCGCGTTCGTCACCAGGATATCGGCCTGGCCCACCGCCGCCAGCACCTTGGCGCGACCTTCGTCGGTGGTGATGTCGGCGGCAATCGGGGTAACGCTCACGCCGTATTTTGCCGCGATCTCATCGGCAGTCCGGGTGATCTCGGATTCGGTCCGGCTGTTGATGACCAGATCCACGCCCGCCTCGGCCAGGGCTTCGGCGCAGCCGCGCCCCAAGCCTTTCGATGCCGCGCAGACCAGCCCGCGTTTTCCCCTGATACCCAGATCCATTGTCCCGTCCCTTCTGTATGCGTTGGCGCAGGGAAGCGCGGGACAGGCGGATTGTCAAACCGCTTGGGCCAGCCCCCTCGCCGCATCGCGGATCGTGCGGATGTTGTTGCCATAGACCTGCGGCTGGCCGACGGATCCGCCCTTGAACACGGCCGATCCCGCAACCAGCACATCGGCCCCGGCTTTCGCCACGATGGGCGCGGTCTTGGGATCCACGCCGCCGTCCACCTGGATGTGGATGGGCCGGTCGCCGATCATGCCGCGCAGCCGGGCGATCTTGTCCACCTGGGAATGGATGAACTTCTGCCCGCCGAAGCCGGGGTTCACGGTCATTACTAGCACCATGTCGGCCAGATCCAGCAGGTATTCGACCGCCTCGACCGGGGTGCCGGGGTTCAGCGCGATGCCGGCCTTTTTCCCCGTGGCGCGGATCGCCTGCAGGGTGCGGTGGGGATGCGGCCCGGCTTCGACATGGGCGGTGATCATGTCGGCGCCGGCCTCGGCATAGGCCTCGATATAGGGGTCCACGGGTGCGATCATCAGGTGGACGTCCATGAAGGTCTTCACATGCGGGCGGAAGGCCTTCACGGCGGGGGGGCCGAAGGTCAGGTTCGGCACGAAATGCCCGTCCATCACATCGACATGGACCCAGTCTGCGCCCTGATCCTCGATGGCGCGGATCTCTCGGCCGAAATCGGCGAAGTCGGCGGACAGGATGGACGGCGCGATCTTGATGCTGCGGTCGAAGGTCATAAACGGATTTCCCTATTCGGCGGCCTGGTGGATGGCCTGCCCGGTCCGGCGGCCCCCGTCAAGCCTGTCGACCGCAAGCCCGCCCCCGAAGACGCGGCTGGCGCGCAGGTCGGGTTCGGTGATGGTGGACAGGGTATCGGCGTCCAGCGGGCCTTTCGCCTGGTTGAACAGGCGGTTCGCCTGGCGCAGGCGGGCACGGTCCAGCGCGTTCCTGACCGAACGGGCATTGGCGAAATGCGGCTGGCGCCTGCGCGCGGCGATGTATTCGGCCATGGCCCCGCGCGCATCATCGTCGAGGCGATAGTTCTGCGCGGCCAGCATCTGTTCCGCGATATGCAGCAGTTCGGGGTCGCTGTAATCCGGGAATTCGATGTGATGGGCAATCCGCGACCGGAAACCGGGGTTCGAGGCGAAGAAGCGGTCCATCCGGTCGGCATAGCCCGCCAAGATCACGACCAGGTCGTCGCGGTTGTTTTCCATGACCTGCAACAGGATCTCGATGGCTTCCTGGCCATAGTCGCGTTCGTTTTCGGGGCGATACAGGTAATAGGCCTCGTCGATGAACAGCACGCCGCCCATGGCCTTCTTCAGGACCTCCTTGGTCTTGGGGGCGGTGTGGCCGATATACTGGCCGACCAGGTCGTCGCGCGTGACCGTCACCAGGTGCCCCTTGCGGACATAGCCCAGGCGGTGCAGCAGGTCGGCCATCTTCAGCGCCACGGTGGTCTTGCCGGTGCCGGGATTGCCGGTGAAGGACATGTGCAGCGTCGGCGTCTCGGTCGCTAGGCCCATCCGGCGGCGGGCCTTGTCCACCAGAAGCAGGGCGGCGGTCTCGCGGATGCGGGACTTGACGGGTTCCAGTCCGACCAGGCTGTCGTCCAGTTCGCGCAGCACGTCCTTGACGCCGCTTTCCTCGAAGGACTGGGCCAGATCGACATGGGTGGGGCGGGCGGCGGTGTCGGTGTCTTCGGTCATGATCGCGCCTTTCCAGCAGGTGGCATGAAAAGACCGGGCAGCGGGAGGGCACCGCCCGGCCGGGGCCGTCAGGCGTAGCGGAGGCCTTCGGGTTCGCGGGTGGCATAGCTTTCGATCGTATAGCGGACCACGCGGCCCTCGGCTTCCTGCCGGACAAGGCGGAAGCCGGGTTCGGTGGCGGGACGGTTCACGATGAAGCTCATGCGGATGGATTCCCATCCGGGGGACGCGTCAAAGGCGATGACGCGGATGTATTTGCCGCCATGTTCCTTGCGGCATTCGTTGACCTCGAAGACGACGGCGGCTGCATCCGGGTTGTCGAACATCGGATGTCCCCACATTTCCCAATAGGTGTTTCGGGGATGCGGGTCGTCGGAATATTCCACGGATACCGCCCAGCCATTGTCGATGGCGTATTGGGCCTGCACGCGAATGTCGTCATCCGAAAGATCGGGAAGAAAGCTGAACTGTCCTTGGCGCAGTTTCATGGAAATCTCCTGTAAGGGGGGCGGTGCGTGCAAGCACGCACCCTACGGGTCTGGTCGGCGGTCGTGGGCTGCGTATTCACACGCATCCTGGCGGTCACATCGACACTTCGGAGGTGGGCGCGAAATCGGGCGCGTCGGTCGAGGCATAGTTGAAGGAGACATCCTTCCAGGTATCCAGTGCCTGCTGCAGCGGCGTGCAGGTCTTGGCCGCGTCGCGCAGGATATCCTCGCCCTCGTTCCAGATGTCGCGGCCGGCGTTGCGGGCGAAGACCATCGCCTCCAGCGCCACGCGGTTGGCGGTCGCGCCCGCCTGGATGCCATGCGGGTGGCCGATGGTGCCGCCGCCGAATTGCAGGACCACATCCTCGCCCAGATAGGTCAGAAGCTGGTGCATCTGGCCCGCATGGATCCCGCCCGAGGCGACAGGCATCATCTTGTTCAAGGACGCCCAGTCCTGGTCGAAGAAGATGCCGTTTTCCAGGGCCATCGGATTTCGCTCCTCGCGGAAGATGTCGTAATAGCCCTTGGTGGTGGCGGGATCGCCTTCCAGCTTGCCCACCACGGTGCCCGCGTGAAGATGATCGACGCCTGCAAGCCGCATCCATTTGGCGATTACGCGGAAGCTGACGCCGTGGCTGCGCTGGCGGGTATAGGTGCTGTGCCCTGCGCGATGCAGGTGCAGGATCATGTCGTTGTCCCGTGCCCATTTCGCCATCGACTGGATCGCGGTGTAACCGATCACCAGGTCGATCATCACGATCACGCTGCCCAGGTCCTTGGCGAAATTTGCGCGTTCGTACATCTGCTCCATCGTGCCGGCGGTGACGTTCAGATAGGTGCCCTTCACCTCTCCGGTCGCCGCCGAGGCGCGGTTCACGGCTTCCATGCAATACAGGAACCGGTCCCGCCAATGCATGAAGGGCTGGCTGTTGATGTTCTCGTCGTCCTTAGTGAAATCGAGGCCGCCCTTCAGCGCCTCATAGACCACGCGGCCATAGTTGCGTCCCGACAGGCCCAGCTTGGGCTTCACCGTCGCGCCCAGCAACGGGCGGCCATAGACGTTCAGCCGTTCGCGTTCGACGACGATGCCGGTGGCCGGGCCCTGGAAGGTCTTCACATAGGCCACGGGCAGGCGCATGTCCTCCAGCCGCAGGGCCTTCAGGGGCTTGAAGCCGAAGACGTTGCCGATGATCGATGCGGTCAGGTTGGCGATGGAGCCCGGCTCGAACAGGTCCAGGTCATAGGCGATATAGGCGAAGTATTCGCCCGAGGCGTTCGGGACCGGATCCACGCGGTAAGCCTTGGCGCGGTACTTGTCGCAGGCGGTCAAGCGGTCGGTCCAGACCACCGTCCAGGTCGCGGTCGAGCTTTCGCCCGCGACCGCCGCCGCGGCTTCGATGGCGTCCACCCCGTCCTGCGGCGTGATGCGGAACAGCGCGATCACGTCGGTGTCCTTGGGGGTATAGTCGGGTTCCCAATATCCCATCTGCGCGTATTTCAGCACGCCTGCGGAATAGCGCTTCTTGGCATCCATCTTGGGGTTCGACATCTCGTTCATGGTCTTTCCTCCTCTCAGGCGGCGCGCGCGCCGGTAATGGCCGGGTCAAGCGCCCCCGACGCATAGCGTTCGGCCATCCCGTCCATCGCGATGACCTTGATCTTGTGGGCCTGCCCCGCCGTCCCGAAGCGTTCGAACCGGTCGCGGCACAATGCGGTCAGTTCGGCCATGGCGGGGATCATGAACTTGCGGGGATCGAATTCGTCGGGGCGGTCGCGGGCGACCTTGCGGAAATGCCCGGTCATGGCCATGCGGCAGTCGGTGTCGATGTTGACCTTGCGCACGCCCATGCGGATGCCGCGCTCGATCTCCTCGACGGGGACGCCGTAGGTTTGCGGCATCTCTCCGCCGGATTCGTTGATGAGGTCCTGCAGGTGCTGGGGCACGCTGGACGATCCGTGCATCACCAGATGCGTGCCGGGCAGGCGGTCGTGGATCGCCTGGATGACATGCATCGCCAGGATCTCGCCATCGGGCTTGCGGGTGAACTTGTAGGCGCCGTGGCTGGTCCCGCAGGCAATCGCCAGCGCATCGCAGCGGGTGCGCAGCACGAAATCGACGGCCTGGTCCGGGTCGGTCAGAAGCTGCGAATGATCCAGCTTGCCTTCGGCGCCCGATCCATCCTCGGCGGCGGCCTCTCCGGTTTCCAGGCTGCCGAGGACGCCCAGTTCCCCCTCGACACTGGCGCCGACCGCGTGCGCCGCCTCGGCCACCTTGGCCGTCACCGCGACGTTGTATGCATAGTCGGCGGGGGTCTTCATGTCCTCGTGCAGCGAGCCGTCCATCATCACGGAGGTAAAACCGTGGCGGATCGCGGACATGCAGGTCGCCAGGTTGTTGCCGTGGTCCTGGTGCAGGCAGATCGGGACGCCCGGATTCATCTCGGCCAGGGCCTCGACCATGCGGCGCAGCATGATGTCGCCGGCATAGGACCGCGCACCCCGGCTGGCCTGCAGGATCACCGGGGCATCGACCGCAACCGCCGCCTTCAGGATCGCCAGACCCTGTTCCATGTTGTTGATGTTGAAGGCGGGCACGCCGTAGCCGTTCTCGGCAGCGTGGTCCAGAAGCTGTCGCAGCGTGATCAGCGCCATCAGTCCTCTCCCTTGATGAGTTTCCGGGCCAGGTCTGCCGTGGCCTCGGGCGTGATGCCGAAATGGCGGAAGAGCGCGGGGGCAGGGGCAGATGCGCCAAAGCCCGTCATGCCGACGAAGCCGTCTTCGGGGCGCAGGAACAGATCCCATCCTTGCCGGATCGCGGCCTCGATCCCGATGCGGGGGGCGTCGCACAAGACGCCCTGCCGATAGGCGCGGTCCTGCCGGGCAAACAGCTCGAAGCAGGGGGCCGAGACGACGGCGGCGTTGATGCGGTCGGCCTTGAGCAATTCGGCAGCGGCCAGGGCGATTTCCACCTCGGACCCCGTGGCGATCAGCGTCACGTCGCGCGGCGTCGGCGTGGCGCGCAGCACATAGGCGCCCCGGCGCGAGCGGTTGGTGTCCTCGTCCTCGATCCGCACGGTGGGCAGGTTTTGGCGCGACAGGGCGAGGACCGAGGGCGTGCCCTCGCTGGTCAGCGCGATCTCCCAGGCCTCGGCGGTTTCCACCGCATCGGCGGGGCGGAAGACCTGCAGGTTCGGGATGGCGCGCAGGGACGCCAGATGCTCGACCGGCTGGTGGGTCGGGCCATCCTCGCCCAAGCCGATGCTGTCATGGGTCATCACATGGACGACCGGCACCCCCATCAGCGCGCCCAGCCGGATCGCGGGCCGCGAATAGTCGGCAAAGGCCAGGAAGGTTCCGCCATAGGGGATGAAGCCGCCATGCAGCGCGATGCCGTTCATCACGGCGGCCATCGCATGTTCGCGGATGCCATAATGGACATAGCGGCCGGCATAGTCGCCGGGGCGGATGGACCCCATCCCCGTGCTGCGGGTCAGGTTCGATCCGGTCAGNCGCCCAAGCCGATGCTGTCATGGGTCATCACATGGACGACCGGCACCCCCATCAGCGCGCCCAGCCGGATCGCGGGCCGCGAATAGTCGGCAAAGGCCAGGAAGGTTCCGCCATAGGGGATGAAGCCGCCATGCAGCGCGATGCCGTTCATCACGGCGGCCATCGCATGTTCGCGGATGCCATAATGGACATAGCGGCCGGCATAGTCGCCGGGGCGGATGGACCCCATCCCCGTGCTGCGGGTCAGGTTCGATCCGGTCAGATCCGCGCTTCCGCCGATGGTCTGAGGCAGGGTCGCGTTGATCACCTCCAAGGCCATCTCGCTGGCCTTGCGGGTCGCGACCTTTGGACGATCCTGGACAAGCCTTTGGCAGTGTTCGGCAATCGCCTTGCGCAGCGCGGGCGCATCGGTTGCGTCCTGGGCGGCAAGAAAGGCGGCACGGTCGGAGGAGGCGTCCAGCCGCGCCGCCCAGTCGGCCCGAGCCTGCGCGCCGCGCGCGGCAATCGCGGCCCAGGCGGCGATCACATCCTCGGGCAGGGTAAAGGGGTCGTGTGGCCAGTCCAGCATCTTGCGCGCGGCGGCGATCTCATCCGCGCCCAAGGGTGCGCCATGGACATCGTGCCCGCCCTGCTTGTTCGGCGCACCGAAGCCGATGATGGTCCGGCAGGCGATCATGGACGGACGGCCATCGGCCCGCGCGGCCTCGATGGCGGCGGCTACCGCCTCGCGATCATGCCCGTCCACGGCCTGCACATGCCATCCGGCGGCGGCAAAGCGCGCCTTCTGGTCGGTGCTGGTGGACAGATCCGTGCCGCCGTCGATGGTGATGCCGTTGTCGTCCCACAGCACGATCAGCCGGCCAAGCCGCAGATGTCCTGCAAGGTCGATGGCCTCGTGGCTGATCCCCTCCATCAGGCAGCCATCGCCCGCGATCACATAGGTCCAGTGATCCGCCAGATCCGGCCAGCGGGCATGGGCCATGCGTTCGGCAAGCGCCATGCCGACGGCACTGGTGATGCCCTGGCCCAGGGGGCCGGTCGTCACCTCGATCCCCTTGGCGTGGCCGTATTCGGGATGGCCCGCCGTGCGCGACCCCATCTGCCGGAAGGCGCGGATCTGGTCGGTGCCCATGTCGTCATAGCCCAGCAGGTGATGGATGGCATAGACCAGCATCGACCCATGCCCGGCCGACATCACGAAGCGGTCGCGGTCGGGCCAGCGGGGGTCCGCCGGATCCACCCGCATGAAGCGGTGAAACAGCACGGTCGCCACATCCGCCATGCCCATGGGCGCACCGGGATGGCCGGATTTCGCGGCCTCGACCGCGTCCATGGCCAAGGCGCGGATGGCATTGGCCATCTTCGTTTCAAGCGCAGGGTCGATGCGGGTCATCTGGTTCATGGTGTGTCCCCTCAGGCGCGTTTCGCGTCGTCGATCAGGCGCAGGATCATCGGCGTCAGGATCAGCTGCATGGCGAGGTCGGTCTTGGGACCGGGAATGACGATGGAATTGGCCCGCGTCATCCAGGACCCGTCGATCATCTGGGTCAGGTAGGAAAAGTCGATGCCGCGCGGGTTGCGAAAGCGGATCACCACCAGGCTTTCGTCGGCCGTGGGGATCCAGCGCGCGATGAAGGGGTTCGAGGTATCGACCACCGGCACCCGCTGGAAGTTGATGTCGGTCTGGGTGAACTGCGGGCAGATGCAATGCACATAGGCGTGCATCCGGCGCAGGATCGTGTCGGTCACGGCTTCCGTCGAATAGCCCCGGCTGGCCTTGTCGCGGTGGATCTTCTGGATCCATTCCAGGTTGATGACCGGCACCACGCCGATCTTCAGGTCGGCCAGACCCGCCAGGTTGACGCTGTCATTGACAACCGCGCCGTGCAGCCCTTCGTAGAACAGCAGGTCCGAGCCTTCCTCGAAAGGCGCCCAGTCGGTGAAGGTCCCGGGCGGCGTGCCCCAGCGTTCAGCCTCTCGGTCGTCATGGACGTAATGGCGCGTCTCGCCCCGGCCGGTTTCGCCATAGATGCGAAAGATCTCCTCCAGCTTTTCCAGTTCGTTGGCGTCGAAGCTGAAATGGCTGAAGGTCTGGTCGCCCTCGGCCAGCCGCCGGGCCAGTTCGTCCTTCATGGCCTGGCGGTCGAAGCGGTGGAAGGCGTCGCCCTCGATGCTGACGGCGCGGATCCCTTCGCGGCGGAAGATCTGGTCGAAGGTGGTCTTGACGGTGGTCGTGCCAGCGCCGGAACTGCCGGTAACGGAAATGATGGGGTGCTTCTTGCTCATGATATCCTCAGGCCCGGAACAGGCCGCGATGGCCGAACAGGGCGGACACCTCGGCATCGGGCAGGTCGTGATAGGCGGCGACGCGGTCGACCTTTTCGGCCGATCCGAAAACCATGGGCGTGCGCCCGTGGAGGTCGGTGATAAGGGCGTCCAGGATCGGCAGCGCGCCGTCGGTCGCCCTGCCGCCCGCCTGTTCGATGACAAAGGCGATCGGCGCGCATTCGTACAGCATCCGCAGCCGGCCCTTTTCATAGCCTTTGCGGGCATCGGCCGGATACAGGAAGATCCCGCCCCGCATCAGGATCCGATGCGCCTCGGCCACCAGCGACGCGATCCAGCGCATGTTGAAGTTGCGCGCGCGTGGGCCGTCGATCCCCGACAGGCAGTCGTCGATATAGGCGCGGATCGGGCGCGGCCAGTGGCGATAGTTGGACGCGTTGATGGCGAATTCGAAGAAGCAGTCCGGCAGGGTGGCGCGGGGATCGGTCAGGTCGAAGCAGTCGGTGTCCGGGTTCAGCGTATAGATCTGCGTGCCGTCGCCAAAGCTGACCACCAGGCAGCAGCGCGGGCCATAGATGATGTATCCCCCGGCGATCAGGTCGCGGGCCGGGCGCAGGAAGCTGGCATCGGCCTGATCCGTGGCCGGATAGACCGCGAAGATCGTACCGACCGAGACATTGGTGTCGATGTTGGACGATCCGTCCAGCGGGTCGATGGCAAGGGCGAAGGCGCCGTCCGGCTGCATCGCGATGGGGGCGTCCTGTTCCTCGCTGGCATACCAGCGCAGCCCCGCATCGCGCAGGACGTCGCGGAACAGCGCATCGGCTTGCACATCAAGCCGCTTCTGCCCGTCGCCGTCGCTGTTGGTCCCGACCTCGGCCGACAGGCTGCCGTCGCCGCGCCGGATAACGCCCGCCAGGGTCGCGCCACCACGGGCCAAGGCCAGCATCAGCGGCCGGAACTGCAGCGGTATATGCGTGGTGTCGATGCTGGGCGTCGTCATCAGCCCCTCCCTTGGCGTCTGGCAGGAGGAAGATTGACAGGCGGAAGTTTTCGAGGAAATTTAATAATCTGAAAGACAGATTAGATTTCATCGAACATGAAGCTTGACGGGATCAGCCTGCGCCAGTTGCGCTGCCTGCGCGCGGTGACCGACAGCGGCAGCCTGACGGGTGCTGCCGGCCTGCTGGGCCTGACCACGCCCGCGATCCACAGCCAGTTGCGGGGGCTGGAGGATCTGGCGGGCTGTCCGCTGGTCCAAAGGGCCGAACACGGCGCCTTTCGCCCGACGCCCGCGGGCATGGCGCTGTTGCTGGCCGAATCGCAGGTCGCCACCGCCCTGGCCCGTGCGGGACGCGAAATCGGCGCCTTGCAGCAAGGCTATGTGGGAAGCGTGGTTCTGGGCGTGGTGTCCACCGGCAAGTATTTCGCCCCCGGCCTCGTCGCCCGCCTTCTGCGACTTTTGCCCCAGATCGAGGTGACGCTGCGCATCGGCAATCGCGATGCGATCCTGGCCTCGTTGGCCGGGGACGACCTGGATCTGGTCATCATGGGGCGGCCGCCGCGCGAACCGGCGGTCATCGCCGACCCCATCGGCCCCCATCCGCATATCATCATCGCCGCCCCCGATCACCCGCTGGCCGATGCCGATCCGGTGATGCCAGGGGACCTGCTGGCCCAGACCTTCCTGTCGCGCGAGGAAGGGTCGGGCACCCGCATCCTGATGACCCGCTTCCTGGACCGCATCGGCGAGGGCGCGACCTGGCGCGCGGTGGAAATGGGCACGAACGAGACGATCAAACAGGCGGTGATCGCGGGCTTGGGGGTGGCGCTGATTTCCCAGCACACCGTGACCGAGGAATTGCGGTCTGGCCGCCTGATCGCCCTTCGCGGCATCGGATTGCCCATTCAGCGAAGCTGGTATCTGCTGCGCCGCGCCGATCGAGAGATGAGCGCGGCGACCGCCCGGATCCGCGACGAAACCCTGGCGATGCGCGGCAGCTTCCTGCCGCAGCTTTAATCCGCGCCGCGCAGCGCCTCGATGTCGCTGGCAAGCGCCGATCCGCCGCCCTCGAAGATCAGCTCGATGCCACGGTTGCCCAGCTCGGCTTCGGCCACGCGGACATAGGCGCCAACCGCGTCCTCCGAGATCACCTCGCCCGCGCGGCTGCTTTCGATCACGAAGGAATAGCGCCCGTCGGCCAGCTTTTCGCCCCCATCGTCGCGGCCGAACCAGTCGATCTGCCCTTCGCCCGGGCCGATTTCCTCGCGCGAAACCTCGGTTCCCGCTTCGTTCAGCACCACAAGCGTCACGCTGTCGGCCCGGCTGTCTGGCGCGATGTCCAGCGTCAGCGCCTTGTCCCCGAACCAGACGGGTTCGGTGGTGCGCACCTCCTTCCCGATCCAATCCGCCAGTTGTCCCAGGCTGCCGCCCGACTGCATCAGCATCATCTGCAGAAGCTTGTTGGTCTGCGCCTGCTGCTCGACACCCGAGAATGTCGCGAGCTGGACCGCGAAGTCGCTGCCCTCCATCGGGTTCAGCGGATCCTGGTTCTTCAACTGCGTTGTCAGCATTCTCAGGAAAGTGTCGAAATTCGTCGATCCGGCTGCTGTCGTGCCTGCCGTCATGGGCGCGGCGCCCCCGGACGAGGGGATCGTGCTGGCGGTGATTGCGGAAACCAAGCGATTCTCCTTTCAGATGCGAATGTCCAGACGGGCCGGAACCACCAAAGGCGCCCAGGCCAGCGGGACCGAAATCGATTCGGCCATGTCGAACCCCTGCTGGATACCGTCGGGCAGGGATTGCCTGCTCCCCGATCCATCCGAACCGTCGCCCTGGAATTCGAAGGACGCACCGGCCATGCCCGCATCGCCGAAGCACTCCTGCAGGAACGAGGCATTGCGGCGCAGCTGATCCAGCACTTCGGGTCGTTCGGCCCAGATCAGCACATGCGGATTGTGTTCGGGCCCGGACATGACCATGCGGATCCTGCCCAGTTCCTCGGGCGCCAGGACCACCTCGATCCGATCCTCGCGCGCGGTCACCACGGCTTCGGCAATCTGCTGCGAGATCGCGGCCACAGGGATTTTCGGCGATGAAGGATGCAAGGGGACGGGCGCGATTTCTTTCCCTCTGACCGTGGCAGGCAGCGGCGAATCGGCCAGAAGGGCATCGACGACAGGGACATCAACCGGAAAGGCCTCGATGGGACCGGCCCCGGCATCGGGCTGCACGACCCCTTCGGCGGCCGAGAAGAAATCCGGGGACATGCCGGCAAGGATTCGCACATCCCCTCCGGGCGTGTCAGGCGCCTTCCGGGCCTGAGCAGTCGGCTCGGCTTCTGCCGGTGGCGATTCGCGCAGGGTGCTCGTGACTCCCGACAGGTCCTCGATCAGCATCTGCAACCGGTCCTGCGGCGGCATGTCGGTCGGCTGTGCATCCGGGGCAACCGGATCGGCGGCAAGCTCCTCGGACGGGGCTTCATCGACCGTGAAGGCGATGTCTGACGCGGGCTCCCCCTCGATCCCCGTTTCGATGGGTGTGGCAGATGCCGCAGGCACGGCGATCGGAAGAACCGCAGCAACGGGTAAAATGGAACACTCGGACATGGGTTGATCCCTGGACTGACCAGCCCAGAGATAAGGCCGAGTCCTTACGATTTATTTACTGCGAGAAGCTAGTCCTGAAAAATATCCGCAAATCAGGAAACTTCCCATGCAGGTAAACCAGGCTTCAACTTTCCCGGTCCCCGTGCCGACACAACGCCCGCCATCGGAACAGCTGGAACAGGCTTTTCTGGAAGAAATGCTGAAATACTGCGGCCCGAAATCCAATACCGGCGCCTTTGGCGGCGGGATCGGAGAGGATCAGTTTTCCAGTTTCCTGATCCAGGAACAGGCGGCCGTTCTGGCAAGGCAGCTTGATTTCGGCTTCGCAAAGGAGTTGGCGCAATGAAACCCAAGCATCGCCAGCTTCTGGACGGCGTGGAGCAGGCCATTATCCAGGGCAACGGGGCCCTGGCGCTTGACCGGATCGAAGCACTTGCCCGGCAAATGGAACGCGACGGCCTGGACGACGCATCCAAGGCGAAGATGGAGAAAACCTTGCAGCACCTGCTGCGCCTGGCCGAGGATTCGGCGCGCGGCACGCAGCGGGCGATCGACCAGATCCGGGATATCGTGAAAAACGCCCGCAGCCTGCAAACCTATGACCAGGCGGGCCAGCGCCATAATACGCCGACCCAAGCCATCCTGGCGCAAAGGTTTTAAGTAAAATGCGCCGCTTTCAACCTTTGAGTGAGTGGAACAAATTCACTATCCATCAATCACCGGCTGCTAGCACTGCGGTCATGCCCAAAGCGGCACAGGGATAAACGCCCAGGGTCAGAAGGCCAGTCGTCACAATCACGGATGCAAAGCATCCATTATATCCGAGGATAAGATGTCCAGTATTCTGACCAACAACGGCGCCATCGTTGCCCTGCAGACCCTGAAGAACGTGAATTCCAACCTGAACAAGGCGCAGACGGAAATCGCGACCGGCAAGACGGTCAACACCGCCAAGGACAACGCGGCAGTCTGGGCCATTTCCAAGGTCATGGAAACCGACCAGTCGGCCTTCAAGGCCATCCAATCGAACCTGAACGTAGCCGGCGCTGTCGTCGGAACCGCTCGTGAAGGGGCTGAACAGATCGCCACCCTCTTGCAGGAAATGAAGAACCTGGCCATCGGCGCATCGAACGACTCGGCTGACTTCGGCAAGATCCAGACCGACATCGACTTCAAGATGGAACAGATCACCTCAATCATCGGCGCATCGCAGCTCAACGGTATCAACCTGCTGGCGACCGATGTGAACGGCGCCGGTGGTACAGCATTCACCGCCCTTGGATCGCTTGATCGCGTGAACGGCACGGTTGCCACGACCGCCGGCGACATCGAAGTGGCGGGCGTCGATTTTGAAGCCGACATCGAAGGCGCGACCATCACGTCCATCACCGACCGCGCCTCGGCCCTGACCGCCATTGGCGAGATCGAAGAGCTGATCGATATTGCCGTTCAAGGGGCTGCCGACCTCGGCTCCGCAGGCAAGCGGATCTCGGACCAGTCCGAATTCGTGGGCAAGCTGGCCGATTCGCTGAAAGTCGGCATTGGCTCGCTGGTGGATGCCGACATGGAGGAGGCGTCGGCACGCCTGCAAGCCTTGCAGACCCAACAGCAGTTGGGCATCCAGGCACTGTCGATTGCGAACCAGGCACCTTCTGCGGTCCTATCGCTGTTCCGCTGATCCAGGATATTCGTTGGGGCGCCTTGTGGCGCCCCGTTATCGCTGACCCTTCTGATCAGGATGATCAACCTTGAACGCGGTCTCGTCTTTTTCCAGCACTGGCTATGGCAACAGCGTCGTTCGCACCGCGCGCGATGCCGAATACGATATCTTCTCTCGCGTGACGCGGATGTTGCGTCAAGCGACCGAGCGTGGACACGGTCCAGACATGATCGCGGCCGTGGACAAGAACAATCAACTCTGGACCATATTGGCAAGCGACTTGGCCGATCCCGGCAATGCCCTTCCGGACGAGGTGCGGGCAGGACTGCTGTCGCTGGCCGGATTTTCATTGCGCCACGGTCACCAAGCCTTGGCCGGAAAAGTCAGCCTTGCCCCGCTGATCGACATCAACATGGCCATGATGCGCGGCCTGCGCCAGGAGGCCGTGGCATGAGCGGCCTTGTCCTGAAACTGGCCCCCAACGAACGGGTGCTGATCAACGGCGCCGTCATCGAGAACGGTGACCGCAGGTCCAAGATCGCGATCCGCACGCCGAATGCGCATGTCCTGCGGCTGAAGGACGCCATTCATCCTGACCGCGCCAACACCCCTGTCGGCCGGGCATGCTACATTGCCCAACTGATCCTGTCAGGCGATGCCGAACTTGCCGAAGGCAAGCGCCAACTGCTTCTGGCAGTTACGCAGCTTGCCGTGGTTTTCGAAGATGCCAGCAGCCAGACCATCCTTCACGAGGCGCGGGCCAATATCGAAGCCGGCGCCATCTATCCAGCCTTGCGCCGGTTGCGCGATCTGTTGCCCGAGGAAGACCGCCTTATCCAGCTTCGCCGTCAGTGAGGGCGCCATGACTGCAATCACCGTGGGATTGGGCGGCCTGGCAGGGTGGCGGGTCTTGCAAAGGATGGAAGCCCGACAGGTCGAGGCAACGGCCAAGGATCCCGTGGTCCAGCGCGCGGCGGCCTATTTCAGGGACAATCTGTCCACCAAGACGACGACAGATGCCCTGGTGGGCGATTACAAGATGTTGCAGGTGGCGCTTGGCGCCTTCGGCCTGGACACGGACATTGCCAACAAGGCCTTCATCCGCAAGGTTCTGGATTCGGATCTGGGTGACCGCGCCTCTCTGGCAAACAGGCTGGGCGACAAGCGTTACCTGAAATTTGCCGAGGCATTCAAGAATATCGGCAACGCAGCCTCGACCGGCCAGGCGATCACGGATGCCTATGTCCAACGGCAATTCGAAAAGCGTGTGGGCGAAGGAAACGAAAGCTATCGGCTGGCCCTGAATGCGCGCAATGAAATGAAGGCATTTGCGACCCGCACCTCCAGCGACAAGACGATGTGGTACGAGGTCTTGGGCAACAAGGCGCTTCGAACGGTTTTCGAGGGCGCCTTGGGGATGAACAATTCAATCGCCAACCTGCCGATCGACCGGCAACTGGAAATGTTCGTCTCCGCGTCGGAACGTGTGCTTGGCAGCAGCAGCTTTTCCGAAATCGGCACAAGCGAAAAGATCGACAAGCTGGTTACACGCTATCTTGCCTTGTCACAGATTCAGACCAACACGACCAGCACCCGTTACAGCGCCGCCCTCAGCCTGTTGTCGCAGCGATGATCGTCTGAAGGTTAAGGGAGAGGCAAGCGAGGATGCGCAGCCGGGATGCCTTACCTGCGCCTCCAAGATTGCTTCTGTGCCGCTCCGATCAGAAAATACGTGATTGTTCCCGACCCAGTGTTTCAGGTTCTTCGAGCATTGGCGGCATGAATTGAAACCCGTGCAATCGAGAAGAAGTCGCCACAGTGGGCGCAGAGCCTGCAAGCCGACATGCTGACCGCGTGCCACAGCGTTGGACGTGAAGCGGGCCGCATGGCCCGCTTCACCTCATGCGATCAGAAGAAGCCCAACTTCTTCGGGCTGTAGCTGACCAGCATGTTCTTGGTCTGCTGGTAATGATCCAGCATCATCTTGTGGTTCTCGCGCCCGATGCCCGACTGCTTGTAGCCGCCAAAGGCCGCATGGGCCGGATAGGCGTGATAGCAGTTGGTCCAGACCCGGCCCGCCTTGATCGCGCGGCCGAAGCGATAGCAGGTATTGGCCTCGCGCGACCAGACACCCGCGCCCAGGCCGTACAGCGTGTCATTGGCGATCGACAGCGCCTCGTCTTGGTCCTTGAAGGTGGTCACCGACACGACCGGGCCAAAGATTTCCTCCTGGAAGATGCGCATCTTGTTGTTGCCGCGGAACACGGTCGGCTTGATGTAATAGCCGTTCGACAGTTCCCCGCCATGATCGGCCGCCTCGCCGCCGATCAGCACCTCGGCCCCTTCCTTCCGGCCGATGTCGAAGTAGGAGAGGATCTTCTCCTTCTGCTCGGACGATGCCTGGGCACCGACCATCGTGGCGCTGTCGCGCGGGTCGCCCAGCTTGATCGCTTCGACGCGCTTCAGCGCCCGTTCCATGAAGCGGTCATAGATCGATTCCTGGATCAGAACGCGCGACGGGCAGGTGCAGACCTCGCCCTGGTTCAGCGCAAACATCGCGAAGCCTTCCAGCGCCTTGTCGAAGAAGTCGTCGTCCTCGCGCACCACATCCTCGAAGAAGATGTTGGGGGACTTGCCGCCCAGTTCCAGCGTGACGGGGATCAGGTTTTCGGACGCGTATTGCATGATCAGCCGCCCGGTGGTGGTTTCCCCGGTGAAGGCGATCTTGGCGATGCGCGGGTTCGAGGCCAGCGGCTTGCCGGCTTCCAGACCGAAGCCGTTGACGACGTTCAGCACGCCCGGCGGCAGCAGGTCGGCGATCAGGTCCACGAAGACCATGATGCTGGCGGGCGTCTGTTCGGCGGGCTTCAGCACCACGCAGTTCCCGGCGGCAAGCGCCGGTGCCAGCTTCCACACCGCCATCAGCAGCGGGAAGTTCCAGGGGATGATCTGGCCCACGACGCCCAGCGGCTCGTGGAAGTGATAGGCGATGGTGTCGTGGTCGATTTCCGAAATCCCGCCTTCCTGCGCGCGCAGGACGCCCGCGAAGTAACGGAAATGGTCGATGCCCAGCGGCAGGTCGGCGGCCATCGTCTCGCGGATGGGCTTGCCGTTGTCCCAGGTCTCGGCCGTCGCCAGCAGCTCCAGGTTCTGTTCCATCCGGTCGGCAATGCGCAGCAGCACCAGCGACCGTTCGGCGGCCGAGGTCTGGCCCCACTTGTCCTTGGCGGCATGGGCCGCATCAAGTGCCGCCTCGATGTCCTCGGCGCCCGACCGGGCAATCTCGCCGATTTCGGCGCCGGTGATGGGGGTGGTGTTGGTGAAGTACCTGCCCGATTTCGGCGCGGTCCACTGACCGCCGATGAAGTTGTCGTAGCGCTTGGCAAAGGGCATCACGCCCACGCCACGAAATTCATGCGTCTGGTCGTTCGGCATTTCTTCCTCCTCTGGATATTGCCCGGAGTCTCTCCCTCTCCGGGTATGGGTGACAGCTTGGCGCAGGGACGATTCGTTGCAAGCGGCTATCCCCTGCGACAATGCGGAAGCTGTCTCATGGGTGAGACAGTCAGCCGGTTTTTTCAGCCAAACCCAGGCGCGCCATCCGGCGATACATCGTGGCCCGCCCGATCCCCAAGGCACGGGCCGCAGCCGATACATTGCCATCGGCACGCGCAAGCGCCCGGGCCACGGCGGCCCGTTCGGCCTTGTCGAACCCCTTCAGGTCGTCGTCGCGGCCCAGAAGGTCGGCGGCGGGGCGCGGGCGGATCGCGCCTTCGCGTTCCAGGCCCAGGGCGCGGCGGGCGGCGCGGGTCGCACCGATGGCCAGGTCGTTCCTGTCCACCGCCAGCAGGACCGCCGCATCGGCATTGTCGTCGGATGCCACGACGATGCGGGCGTCGGGAAAGCTGGCGCGGAAGAAGACCGCCTCGATTGCACGGGCGGTCTGGGCGACCTGGGCGGAAATCAGGCGGTTGTATCGCTCTGTCTGGTCGGCACGGGCGGAACTGACATCCAGGGCCGCCAGCAGCCGCCCGTCCGGCCCCCAGATCGGCGCGTCCATGCAGGACATGGCCGTGTTGCGGGTATGGAAATGTTCGTTGCGATGGATCGTGACCTGCCGTCCCTCGGCCAGGCAGGTGCCGATGCCGTTGGTGCCCTGGGCCGCCTCGGACCAGACCGTGCCCTGCCACAGGCCCCAGTCGCGGAACTGTTCGGCATCCGCCCCGCCGACCCGCTGGTCCATCACCACGCCCTCGGCATCGGTCAGCAGCACGTTGCAGCCGGACAGGCCCACCAGGTTGAACAACTGGTCCAGTTGCGGGCTGGCCAGGCGCAGGAACTGGTCCATGGCCTGGCGGCGGCGGGACAGTTCTTCCAGAGTCAGACGTTCCGGGCGCCGGATGTCGGAGGGATCCAGCCCGTGCTTCAGAAGCGACCGCCGCCACGACGCCGCAAGGGCCGAGGTTGCGGAATTCGACTGCGACTGACTTGCGACATAGTCCGCGTGACGCATACCGGGCCGGCTCCTCCTCCGTCGTCGGTAGCGGACACTATAACACGCAGTCTGGCAATTCGACCAAGGGCTAATTGCCTCAGGCGGGGACGGGCGCCGAGACGCGGGGCTGATAGGGGGGCAGATCGACCCCCGCGCGATACAGAAGCGACTGCCCGTCATGGAACAGGTGCAGCGCCGCCGGGTCGGCGGTCAGCCGCACGCTGCGGCCGTTCAGGCCCGGATGGATGCCCGGCAGCTTGGCGATGACCGGCACGCCTTCGCCGCGCGTGCCGAAATAGAGAAGGGTCACTTCGCCCAGGGCCTCGGTCAGATCGACGGTGCCTTCGAAGATCGCCTGCCCTTCGGTTTCGCGCATATCCTCGGGGCGGACGCCCAGGTTGACGCGCATCCCCTCGTCGCCCGGGCGGGTGGGAATGGCGGCCTGCGCCACGCCGCCGCCGTCAAGCTGGACGGTGGTCATCGGGCCGGTGGCGGTGACGCGGCCGGGCAGCAGGTTCATGGCGGGGCTGCCGATGAACTGGGCCACGAATTCGTTGACCGGGCGTTCGTAAAGCTCCAGCGGCGCGCCGACCTGGGCGATGCCGCCGCCCGCCAGCACGACGATGCGGTCGGCCAGGGTCATCGCCTCGGTCTGGTCATGGGTCACATAGATCATCGTGCGGTCGGGCATGGCGGCCTTCAGTTGCGCGATCTCGATCCGGGTCGCCACGCGCAGCGCGGCGTCCAGGTTCGACAGGGGTTCGTCGAACAGATAGACCTTGGGGTCGCGCACGATGGCCCGGCCAATGGCGACTCGCTGCCGCTGCCCGCCCGACAGGGCCTTGGGAAGCCGGTCCAGATAGGGGGTCAGTTGCAGCATCCGTCCCGCGCGGTCGGTGGCCTCCTGAACCTCGGCCTTGGACTTGCCGGCGATCTTCAGCGCGAAGGCCATGTTGTCGCGCACCGTCATATGCGGATAAAGCGCGTATGACTGGAACACCATCGCGATGCCCCGCTGGCTGGGCGGGATGTCGTTCATCACCTGCCCGTCGATTTCCAGCGTGCCGCCGCTGATCCGTTCCAGCCCCGCGATCATCCGCAGCAGCGTGGATTTGCCACAGCCCGAAGGGCCGACGAAGACGATGAACTCGCCCGACCGGATATCCAGGTTGATGTCCCGAAGCACATTCACCTCGCCATAGGACTTGGCGACATCGGTCAGTTTCAGATCGGCCATCGGCGTCCCCCCTGTTGAACCCTATCCCTCGATGATCTGGACCTGCCATGGCCGCAGGCCGCCCGCCTCCTCGGCCGACAGGTTCGCCCGGATCTGCAGCGACTGCCGGCTATCGGCGCGGTTGAAGGTCAGGACCGGCCCTTCGGCATGAATGTCGGTCATGTCGCCGCCCCGCAGGGCCGAATGCTTGCGCCGCAACCCGATGGCCCAGCGGTAATGGTGCAGCATCGACTGGGCGTCGGCTTCCTGGCCCACGACGGTGCGTTGCAGATGGGCATGCGGCACGGGCAGCCAGGGCCTGGCTGTCGAAAAGCCGCCGTTCACGCCCATGTCCCAGACCATCGGCGTCCGGCAGCCGTCGCGGCCCTTGAATTCGGGCCAGAACTCCTTGCCGTAAGGGTCCTGCAGATCCTCATAGGAGATGTCGGCCTCGGGCAGGCCCAGTTCCTCGCCCTGATACAGGCAGACCGACCCCTTCAGGCACAAAAGCACCGTCGCATAGGCCTTGGCGGCCTGGTCGGTCAGGTTCCAGCGGCTGATATGGCGCACGACATCATGGTTCGACATCGCCCAGCAGGGCCAGGAATTCGGCGCCACCGCGTGCAGGCTGTCGAAGACCTCGCTGATGCGGGTCGCGGCCAGGTCGTTGCCGGACAGGAAGTCGAAGACATAGGACATCTGCATCCGGCCCGCGACACCCGTATATTCCTCGAGCAGTTCCAGCGATCGTTCGCTGTCGCCGATCTCGCCGATGACGGCCGCGCCATATTGGCGCAACAGCGCCGCGAAGCGTTCGAGGAAGGCGATGTTCTCGGGCTGCGACTTGTCGTATCTGTGGCTTTGGTGGTTGTAGGGGTTGACCGCCGGTGCCGTGTCCGCCTTGCGCAATTCCCTGGGCAGGGGCGGGTTGTCGCGCAACTGCGCATCGTGGAAATAGAAGTTGACCGTGTCCAGGCGGAAGCCGTCCACGCCCCGGTCCAGCCAGAACCGCGCCATCTCCAGCAGTTCGTCCTGAACGGCCGGGTTGTGGAAGTTGAGGTCGGGCTGCGAGGCCAGGAAGTTGTGCAGGTAATACTGTTCGCGCCGGGCCTCCCACTGCCAGGCGGGACCGCCGAAGATCGACAGCCAGTTGTTGGGCGGCGTGCCGTCCGGTTTCGGATCGGCCCAGACATACCAGTCGGCCTTGGGGTTGTCGCGGCTGGCGCGGCTTTCGACGAACCAGGGATGCTGGTCCGAGGAATGCGACATCACCAGGTCGATCATCACCTTCAGGCCCAGTTCATGGGCGCGGGCGATCAGGGCGTCGAAATCCTCTAGGTCGCCGAACAGGGGGTCGATGCCGCGGTAATCGGACACGTCATAGCCGAAATCCTTCATCGGCGACGTGAAGAAGGGCGAGATCCAGACTGCATCCACGCCCAGCGACGCGACATAGGGCAGGCGCTGCGTGATGCCCGGCAGGTCGCCGATGCCGTCGCCCGTCGTGTCCTGGAAACTGCGCGGATAGATCTGATAGATGACCCCACCCTTCCACCAGTCGATTTTCACGTCCGTCAAGTCTCATCCACCTTTCACGGACCCGGCCAGAAGGCCGCGGACCAGATATTTCTGCATCGCGAAGAACACGATCAGCGGCACCGCGATGGAAATGAAGGCCGAGGTGGCAAGGATTTCCCATTCCCCGCCCTTGGACCCCATCAGTTCGCGCAGCACGCCGGTCATGACCAGTTGTTCGCGTGTATTGCCAAGGAACACGGTGGCGACAAGCAGGTCGTTCCAGACCCACAGGAACTGGAAGATGGCGAAGCTGGCCAGGGCCGGGAAGGACAGCGGCAGGATGATCTTGCGAAAGATCTGGAACTCGGTCGCGCCGTCCACGCGGGCGCTTTCGATCACCTCTCGCGGCAAGCCGACCATGTAGTTGCGCAGCAGGTATATCGCCAAGGGCAGGCCGAAGCCGGTATGGGCCAGCCAGATCCCCAGGTATCCCTTGCCGATGCCTAGTTCGTTGTGCAGCCGCAACAGCGGGATCAGCGCCACCTGCAAGGGCACGACCAAGAGGCCCACCACGGCGGCGGTCAGCAGGGCGCGGCCCGGAAACTCCATCCAGGCCAGGGCATAGGCCGCGAAGGCCGCGATCAGGATGGGGATCACGGTCGCGGGGATGGTCACGGTCATGGTGTTCATGAAGGCGCGGCCCAAGCCTTCGGCGGTCAGCACGCGGTCATAGTTTTCGGTCGTCAACCGGGCGGGCGCGCCGGTCGTGACGAAGATCCGCTCTCCCCTCCGCATCTCGAAGGGCGTGTCCGAGGTCAGGCGATAGCTGCCGTCCTCGGCCACGGTCAGTTGCCAGCCGTCCTCGATCTCGGTCGTCTCGCCGGGCTGGAAGGCGGCCGGTTCGCGGGCGCGGATGCCCCAGCCGATCAGGTTCTGGCCTTCCTCCAGCACGGTGCCCTCGATGACATACTGGCCGTCCTCTTGGACCGCGTCGTCGCCGGTGCCGGTGCGCACGAAGCCCGTGGCCTCTTGCGGGGAAAAGGACTGCCACCAGCCCGAGGTCAGGATCTGGTCGCGGTCGCGGAAGGACGACACCAGAAGCCCCAGCGTCGGGATCGTCCACAGCAGCACCAGCAGGAAGGCGGCGATGTTGACCGCCCAGACCAGCGAGGATTTCTGTCCGGCCATGCCTTCCATCAGCGAACCTCTCGACGCGCGTTGACGATGTTCCAGATCATGATGGGGGTCACCAGCAGCATCAGGATGATGGCGATGGCCGATCCGCGCCCGTAATCGGGCGTGCCGCGGAACATCCAGTCATACATCAGGTTCGCCAGCACCTGCGTGCCCCATTGCCCGTTGGTCATCACGAAGACGATGTCGAAGACCTTCAGGACCACGATGGTGATGGTGGTCCAGACCACCGCGATGGTGCCCATGATCTGCGGCACCTTGATCTTGAAGAACACCTGCCAGGGGGATGCGCCGTCCAGGATCGCGGCCTCGATGGTTTCCTCGGGGATGCCGCGCAGGGCGGCGGACAGGATCACCATGGCGAACCCCGTCTGGATCCAGACCAGCACGATCATCAGGAACAGGTTGTTCCAGGGGATCAGCGTCAGCCACAGTTGCGGATCGCCGCCAAGCGCCTGGACGATGGCGTTCAGCAGCCCGATCTGGGTTTCGCCGGGCGCGCGGTATTCATAGATGAACTTCCAGATCACGCCCGCGCCCACGAAGCTGATCGCCATGGGCATGAAGATCAGCGACTTGCCGATATTGCCCCATTTCAGCCGGTCGGTCAGCTGCGCCGCGATCAGCCCGAACAGCGTGGACAGCGCCGGCACCACCAGCAGCCACAGCAGGTTGTTGCGCATGGATTCGCGGAACTTGCCGTCGCCCATGTGCCAGGCATAGTTCGACAGGCCCACGAACTC
The DNA here is from genome assembly GCF_002901215.1 of Paracoccus sp. SY. Classification (NCBI taxonomy): domain Bacteria; kingdom Pseudomonadati; phylum Pseudomonadota; class Alphaproteobacteria; order Rhodobacterales; family Paracoccaceae; genus Paracoccus; species Paracoccus sp. SY. The sequence goes on from NZ_NWMQ01000007.1 coordinate 94,926, forward strand.
GCTTCCCCGCGCATTGTGCATGGACCGCCACAGGCTGTCGAAGATCGGATAGACCAGATAGATCCCCAGGAACAGGATCGCAGGCCCCAGGAACAGCCAGGGCCGGATCTGGTTGGCCTTGCGGATATTGTCGCCCGCATTGGGACCGCGCGGGGGATAGATGCGGTCGAGGATCAGGTTGGATCCCCAGAACCACGCCACGCAGCCGAAGACGCCGATGGCGATCGTGATGACGGCCAGCCAGAACAGTTCCATTCTTGAACCCCGAAATCAGGACAAGCGCGGCGGCTGGCCCGCCGCGCCACGGGCTTACTTCAGCGTGGCCCAGGTCTGCTGGATGCGGTCCGCGACGTCCTGCGCGGACGCGCCGCCCACGAAATCAACCATCGCCGTCCAGAAGACACCGGCACCGACCGCGCCCGGCATCAGGTCCGACCCGTCAAAGCGGAAGGTGGTCGCATCCAGCAGGATCTGGCCCATCTTGCGCTGGGTCTCGCTGGCATAGGCATCGATGTTCACGCCGGTATGGGGCGTGGTGAAGCCCGACTGCGCCATCCACAATTCATGCGCGGCGGGCGTCTTCAGGAACTCGACAAAGGCCATGGCGACCGGATTGTCGGTGAACACCCCGAACAGCGTGCCGCCGCCCAGCACCGGCTGGCCGACGCTGCCGTCAGCGGGCGCGGGGAAATAGAAAAAATCATAGTCCTCGCCCTCGACCGTGCCTTCGGGGAAGAACGAGGGGATGAAGCTGGCCTGCCGGTGCATGTAGCAGCCCGGAGGGCTTTCGAACAAACCGGCGGGGCTTTCGCGGAAATCATTGGACGCGACCGAGGCCGTGCCGCCCGCCACGAAATCGTCGTTCTTGGCGAACCAGCCGAAATCCTCGATGGCGGCGACGACCTTGGGATCGTTGAAGGGCAAGGCGTTGGTGGTCCAGGCGTCGTAATCCTCGGGGCTGTTCAGGCGCAGCATCAGATCCTCGACCCAGTCGGTCGCGGGCCAGCCGGTCGCCCCCCCCGATGCCAGGCCGATGCACCAGGGGGTTTCCCCGTCGGCGGCGATCTGTTCGGTCAGGGCCTTCAGATCCTCATAGGTTTCGGGGATCTCGTATTCCGCATCCTCGAAGTTTTCCGGGACATACCAGACCAGCGACTTCACGTCGGCCTTGTAGGGAAAGGCGAACATCCTTTCCGCCCCGTCCTGGCCCGCATAGGTGCTGAGCGCGACCCAGCTTTCGCCCGCCGCATAGTTGTCGCGCACCCATTGCGCGGTTTCCTCGCCCAGGTCGCGCAGATGACCCTTGGCGGCCAGGTCGGCCGCAAGCCCCGGTTGCGGCAGCACCGCGATGTCGGGGGGCGATCCGGCCTCGCTGTCGATGACGATCTGCTGTTCGAAGCTGGTCGAGCCGGAGTAATTGACCGTGGCGCCCGTCACATCCTCGAAATAGGCGGTGATCGAGGTGAACAATTCCTGGTCCGGTCCCAGCCATGGGCCCAGGATCGTCACGCTCTGCCCCTCGATGTCAGAATGGGCCGCGCCGAAATCCTCCAGGCTTTGCCAGTTGATGCGGTCGTCGCTGCCCTTCTCGATCACAAGCTGGGCCTCTGCGGACCCCGCAAGCAACGCGGCCAAGGCCACGGTCGTGTGGAAAACTGCCTTCACGTATTCCCCCCTCCCCCTTGCCCGCAACCTGCGTGCGAGCCTTGATTGCAATGGTCGCCTGACAAGGCGCAATCTGTCAAATCCTTACTCCCATTCCAGTTCCTTGAAGGCTGCGGTGGCATCGCGTGCCGCCGAGTCCGGAAAGGAAGCCCATTCCGCGGCAAAGGGTTGCAAGGCCTCGACGATGGCGGGGACCGCCTGGGACATCGGCAGGCCGTCGCGGATTGTCTGGCGGGTTGCCTGGGCCAGGGTCGTCAGGAAATCCTGCTGGGCGGTGACGGCGTCCGGCCAGCTTGCGGCGACGGGGCCGTGGCCGGGCACCACCGGGCCGCCGGCCTGCGGCGCCGCCATCCAGTCCAGCCAGCCCGGCAGCGACCCGTCCACGATGGGCGTCAGCCCGCGAAACACAAGATCGCCCGCAAAGAAGGTGCCGGTCGCCCGGTCCAGCACGGTCAGGTCATTGTCGCTATGCGCCGTGGCCACGGCTTTCAGCGTCAGGACCCGATCGCCCAGGTCGATGTCCAGGCTGTCCGCGACCGCGACATCCGGCAAGACGACCCGTGTGCCCGCCATGGCACCCGCACCGTAAAGCCGGACAAGATTGTCCAGATAGGTCGGCCCCCGCCCCTGCAAGGCATCCGCCAGGCCCTGATGCCCGACGATCGTCGCGCCCGCTTCGCGAAAGACCTCGGCGCCGAAGGCATGGTCGGGATGCATATGCGTGACGATCAGGTGGCTGATCGGCTTGTCGCTGATCCGGCGGATGGCCGCGAACAGCGCCTCGCCCTGTCGGCGCGAGGCGCCCGCATCGATCACCGCGATGCTGTCCCGCCCGATCACGAAGCCCAGGTTGGCGATCCAGCCGTCGGGGCTGTCCTCGAACTGGGCGATCTGGCCGACATGGACATGAACGCCGTCCGCAACGGGCTGGACCGGCAGAATGGGAAGGCTGTCAAAGGGCGCGCATTCCAGGCGGTCGAGGGTCCAGCCGGATTGGCTGCCCAGCCAGTCGCGGGCGATTCGCGGCGCGGCGGCCTCGCATTCTGCCTGTGCGGCAAAAGCATGGCCGACGGGCGTCACCGTCCCGCAGGACCGGGAATCCGCCGCAAGACAAATGGTCAAAATGGCATAAAGCATTGCCGAATCTTCCCAACATGGACGCGAAGCGGCCAACTTTTCGTGACCTTGCGACCTTAGTCGTGTTGAAAGGCGTTGTCTCTCCTCTAACATAGAACGCAGTCGCCGTGATGGCGGCCGTGGATTTGGAGGAAATGCATGGCTTGGACGAAACCTACCCTGAAAGAAATCGCCTGCGGCATGGAAATCAACATGTACGCCCCGGCCGAGGACGAACCGGTCCTGTTCTGAGGCGTCGCGCTTCAGGCATCATGAACGGCCCCGTCCGACACCATCGGGCGGGGTCTTTTCGTCAGGGACATCATGAAGATCATAGTGCTGGGCGCCGCAGCCGGCGGGGGCCTGCCGCAATGGAACTGCGGCTGCGACAACTGCAATGCCGCACGGGCCGGGCGCATCCCGGCGATGACGCAAAGCTCGATCGCGGTCAGCGCGGACGGGCGGCACTGGGCAGTTCTGAACGCCTCGCCCGACATCCGGGTCCAGCTTGCGGCCATGCCCGCGCTGCATCCGACGGGACTGCGCGACATGCCGCTGCGCTCGGTGCTGGTGACGAATGGCGACATCGACCATGTGGCGGGCCTGCTGACGCTGCGGGAAAGCCAGCCCTTCACCCTGTTCGCGACGCCCGCGATCCACGAGGTGCTGGCCCAGAACCCGATGCTGACGGCCCTGCGGGCCGATCTGGTCGCGCGGCAGCCGGTGGCCCTGGACCAAGGGGTCGAGATCGCGCCCGGCCTGACGGCGACCCTGTTCGCAGTGCCCGGCAAGGTGCCGCTGTATCAGGAAGGCGCCATGGTCGAGACCGGGCTGGTCGGCGAGACGACGGTGGGGGTCGAGTTGTCCGCGAACGGGCGGCGCACGCTGTATATCCCCGGCTGCGCGGAACTGCCCGGCTGGCTGGCCGACCGCATCGCGGGGGCCGATCTGCTGATGTTCGACGGCACGCTTTGGGACGATGACGAGATGATCCGCATGGGCCTGGGCCAGAAGACCGGCCGTCGCATGGGCCACATGCCCGTGGTGGAAACCATGGCCGCGATGCGCGACCTGCCGGTCGGCCGAAGGGTCTTCGTCCACATGAACAATTCCAACCCGCTGGTCGATCCGGCCAGCACCCAGACGCGCGAAGCGGAAGCCAGCGGCTGGCAGGTTGGCCGCGACGGAATGGAGATCACGCTGTGAAAGATGTACAGGAACAGGCGCAATCGCGCGAGGATTTCGAGGCCCGGCTGCGCGCCATCGGCGCCCAACGCTATCACGACCGTCACCCGTTCCACGAACGCCTGCATGGCGGCCATTGCACCCCGGACGAGGTGCGCGCCTGGGTCATCAACCGCTGGATGTACCAGTCCCGCATTCCCATGAAGGACGCGGCCTTCATGAGCCGGGTCGAGGATCCCGACCTGCGCCGCGCCTGGCGCAAGCGGATCGAGGATCACGACGGCGGCGTGACCGAAGGCGGCGGCATCCGCCGCTGGCTGGCCCTGGCGCAGGCGGTGGGGCTGGACCCGGACTATGTGGCTTCGGGTGTGGGCATCATGCCCGCGACGCGCTTTGCGGTGGACGCCTATGTCCGCTTTGTGCGCGACATGCCCCTGTTGGACGCGGTGGCGGCCAGCCTGACGGAACTGTTCGCGCCCAAGATCCACGCGCAGCGGATCGAAGGCTTGTTGGCCCATTACGATTTCGCGGACGACAGCAGCCTGTCCTATTTCAAGAAACGCCTGACCGAAGCGCCCGAGGATGTGAAATTCGGCCTGGATTATGTTCTGACCAACGCCGACACCAAGGAAAAGCAGGACGCGGCGGCGGCGGCGCTGACCTTCAAGACCGACGTGCTCTGGGCGCAGCTTGACGCCCTGTGGCACGGCTATGTCGAGGGCAACATCCCGCCGGGCGCCTGGCGGCCGGGCGAGGGGATGGCCCCATGAACGCCCAGCCAGCCCCTATCCGCCCTGCGCCCCTGATCGGCCCGGACGATGTGCCCTATCTGCCGCGCGGGGTGCGCCTGCAGGATGACAGGGTGCGCGGCATCCGCGTGCTGCAGGCCCCCGAACGGGCGATGCAGCTGGACGCCATCGGCGACGCGATCCTGGGGGAACTGGACGGCAGCCGCAGCATGGCGGCCATCGTCAGCGGCCTTGCCGCGCGCTATAATGCGCCCGAAGACCAGATCGCGGGCGATGTGCGCGACTTCCTGACGGGGCTGATCGAACGCCGCATGGTCTTTGTGAGGAAGCCATGAAGGACCAGCAACACCAACCCCGCGACCTGGACGGAAACCCCGTCACCCCCGGCCTGCCGATGGCCATGCTGGCCGAGGTGACGCATCGCTGCCCGCTGGCCTGCCCTTATTGTTCCAACCCCGTGGAACTGACCCGCGCGGCCCAGGAACTGACGGCCGACGACTGGGGCCGGGTCTTCCGGCAGGCCGCCGATCTGGGCGTCTTGCAGGTCCACATTTCGGGCGGGGAACCCGGCGCGCGGCGCGATCTGGCGCAGATCGTGGCCCATGCGCGGGATGCGGGGCTGTATGTGAACCTCATCACCTCGGGGATCGGCATCACGCGCGACCGGCTGGAGGAACTGGACCGCGCGGGCGTGGATCACGTCCAGCTTTCGTTGCAGGGCATCCGCCCCGACATGGCCGACCGGATCAGCGGCCATCCGGGATCCTGGGACAAGAAGATGCACTTCGCCGAATGGGTGCAACAGATCGGCTTTCCCCTGACCATCAACGCCGTGGTCCACCGCCAGAACCTGGAACGCCTGCCCGACATGATCGAACTGGCGGAAACCCTGGGCGCGCGGCGGATCGAGGTCGCGACCGTGCAGTTCCACGGCTGGGCGGACCTGAACCGCAAGGCCCTGATGCCCACGCGCGAACAGGCGGCATTCGCCCGACAGGTGGTGAACGACGCGCGCATCCGGCTGCGGGGGCGGATGGTCATCGACTATGTCCCCGCCGACCACCATGCCGTCTTCCCCAAGGCCTGCATGGGCGGCTGGGGTTCGACCGGCCTGAATGTCGCGCCCGACGGCACGGTCCTGCCCTGCCATGCCGCGCAGACGATCACCTGGATGCGCTTCGAAAACGTCCGCGACCGCGACCTGGGCGACATCTGGCAGAACTCGGACAGCTTCAACGCCTTTCGCGGCACCGGCTGGATGCCCGAACCCTGCCAGTCCTGTGACCGCAAGACCATCGACTTCGGGGGATGCCGCTGTCAGGCCATGGCGCTGGCGGGCGATGCGCGGGCGACCGATCCGGTCTGCTCGCTGTCGCCCTTCCATGCCGAAGTGGTGGTCCGTGCCGAGGCCGATGCCGAGGCGGATACCGCCGACCTGATCTATCGCCGCATGAGGAAGGGAGACTAGCGATGAAGGCCCGCATCCTTGCCGCGCTGCTTCTGGCCACGCCCGTGGCGGCGCAGGACAATCCCCTGCAGAACACATCGACCTGGGACGATCTGCGCGCTTCCGTCCTGGGCCTGTCGGCCGAGGTGCCGCTGGATCTGGCGGTGCTGGATCTGGAGGCGCCCGTGCGCGCCCACGAGGCCGCGATCGTGCCCATCCGCCTGACCCAGCCCACGGATGCCCCGCCGGTGCAGGCGGTCACGCTGGTGATCGACGAAAATCCCGCGCCGGTGGCCGCCGAATACACCTTCGGTCCCGCCATGGCGCCGCTGGATTTCGAATTCCGGGTGCGCGTGGACAGCTATTCCGACGTGCGCGCCATCGCCGATACCGGCAACGGCAACCGGGTGATGGCGGGCCGCTTCGTCAAGGCTTCGGGCGGCTGTTCCGCCCCCGCGGGCAAGAACATGGCCGAGGTCGAGGCGACCATGGGCCAGATGCGCTGGAAAAGCGATCAGCAGGACGGCCGCACCATCGGCACGCTGATGGTCCGGCATCCCAACTTTTCGGGGTTGCAACGCGACCAGGTGACGCTGCTCAACATCCCCGCCCATTTCATCGACCGGCTGGAGGTGCGGCAGGGCGACGAGGTGCTGTTCACCTTGCAGGCCGGCATCTCGATCAGCGAGGATCCGGTGTTCCGCTTTGCCTATCGGTCCGACGGCCAGCCCATCCGCGTCCATGTCGAGGATACGGACGGCAATACCTGGGACCAGACCTTCGATGCCGTCAACGGATAAGGAAACCATCATGACCAGACGCGCCGCCATCGCCGTGGACATCCAGAACGACTATTTCCCCGATGGAAAATTCCCGCTGGAGGGTATGGAACAGGCTGCCGCCAAGGCCCGCGCCGTTCTGGACGCCGCCCGCGAGCGCGGCGACCTGATCGTGCATGTCCGCCACGAATTCGCCGACGCCTCGGCCCCCTTCTTCCATCCCGGCAGCCCCGGCGCCGAGATCAACCCCGCCGCCGCGCCCCAGGGCGACGAGATCGTCGTGACCAAGAACAACGTCAACGCCTTCAAGGACACCGACCTGAAGCGCATCCTGGACGACAATGGCGTGACCGAAGTCGTGATCGTCGGCGCCATGAGCCATATGTGCATCGACGCCGCCACCCGCGCCGCATCCGACCTGGGCTACAAGACCACGGTGATCGCCGACGCCTGCGCGACGCGCGACTTGGAATTCCAGGGCACGACCGTTCCCGCCGCCCAGGTCCATGCCGCGATGATGAGTGGGCTGGCCTTCGGCTATGCGACCGTTACTGATGCCGGGGACTGGATCGCGGACCGGACCACGGCCTGACCATCCGCCGCCGACCGCGACCTTTGTCGCAGATGCGGGCTTGCTTTGCCGGGGCAGTGGCCTAAACTTGGATGGAGGATGCGGACGGGAGACCGCAGGACCATCCGAGGAGGGAACCACATGACAGCCGCAGCCATGCAGGCGCGATCGCCGCAGACGCCACGGCAAAGTGCCGATCAGGTGCGCGAAATCCTGATCGTCGATGACCATCCGTTGATGTGCGACGCGCTTGCGCTGACGCTGAAGATCAGCTTCGGCCTGAAGAATGTCCGCACCGCCCGCAGCCTGGGCGCGGCCCTTGACGGGATCAAGGCGCAGGGCGCCCCCGATGCGGTGATCCTGGACCTGAACCTTCCCGACGCGCGGGGGGCCGAAGGCATCGTGACCCTGCGCCGGCAATTGCCCGACGTGCCGATCACGATGATTTCCGCAGACATGGACGGCGCCATGATCTCGGCCGCGATGGCGGCGGGGGCGCAGGGCTATATCAGCAAGTCCCTGGGGCGCGAGGCCCTGGTGGACAGCCTGCGCCGCATGTGGGAAGGCGAATACGTCACGCCCGAAGGCTATGCCCCCGACCAGGCCGATGCCGACGACGCAGCCAAGGCCGAACTCGCCCGCCGCTTCGCCACCCTGACGCCCCAGCAGATGAAGATCCTGCGGCTGATCTGCCAGGGCAAGGCGAACAAGGAAATCAGCTATGACCTGTCCATCGCCGAGGCGACTGTGAAGACCCACATCACGGCGATCATGTCCAAGATCAACGCGCGGCGCCGCACCCAGGCCGTGCTGCTTGCCAATACGGTCCGGCTGTTCGAGGCGGGCTGATGGATACCGGCCCGGTCGCGAAGGAGGGCGCCATCGGGCCGGTGGCCGTGCAGGCCGACCGCGGAAAGGCCGACCCTGGCCGGATCCTGCTGGACGGCCTGCGCGGAGCCGATCCGGGCCTGGTGCTGGTCTTCGGCGCGGATGGCGCCGAACTGGCCGGGCTTGACGCGGTGTTGCGCGCGGGCCTGCCGGACGGCTGCCTGATCGCGGGATGTTCGTCCGCCGGTGAAATCGGCCCGTCGGGCTATGCCTCGGGCAGCATCGTGGCGATCGGCTTTCCCGCGGCCCATTTCCGGGCCTCGGCCCTGATCCTGCCGAACCTGGATGCCCTGCCCGTGTCGGACTGGATGGCGGCGTTGCGCCGGCTGCAGGCCGGTTTCGGGCCCGATCCGCAGCGGTCGCTGTTCGGGCTGTTGCTGGTTGACGGGCTGGCGGGTCAGGAAGACGTGCTTGTCGCCACCATCGACGCGGCCCTGCCATCCGTTCCTACCCTGGGCGGATCGGCGGGCGACGGGCTGTCCTTCAAGCAAACCTGGCTGCTGGCGCAGGGACAGGTCATCACCAATGCCGCCGTCTTCCTGCTGGTCGAAACCGACCTTGCCGTCAGCGAGGTGACCTTCGCCCATTTCAGTCCCACCGCGACCCGCGTCGTGGTGACGGCGGCGATCCCCGAAAAGCGCCGCATCCTGGAACTGAACGCCGAACCCGCCGCCGAGGAATATGCCCGCCTGACCGGCATTTCCCCCGATGCGCTGACGCCCAGCGAATTCGCCCGCCACCCCCTGCTGCTGCGGATGGGCCGCCACCACCATGTCCGGGCCATCAGCGCCCAGACCGCCGATGGCGGGCTGTCCCTGATGTCGGCCATCGACACCGGCACCGTCCTGACCCTGGGCCGGGCCGAGGACATGACCCAGGGTTTCGCCGAGGCCCTGGCATCCCTGCCCCGTCCGCCGCTGATGGTGCTGGGCTTCGACTGCATCCTGCGCCGCCTGGCCCTGGAACGCGAAGGGCTGCACGACCAGATGTCCGAACTGCTGACCCGCTATCGCGTGGCGGGCTTCAATACCTATGGCGAACAGCACAGCGGGATGCATGTGAACCAGACCTTCGTGGGCCTGGCCTTCATGCCCAATACGGATGCGCCTGCCCATGCTTCGTAACGACGACGGGCCGGAACGCCGGATCGAGAAGCTGGCCCGGATCAACCAGGTGCTGATCGACCGCATCGACCGGCTGGAGGAATCGCGCGGCTCCGCCTGGTCGATGTTCCAGGCCGCCGTCGCCCTGGAACAAGAGGTGATGGTCCGCACCCGCGACCTGGAACGCGCCCTGGCCGATCTGTCGCAGCGCAACCGCGAGCTGGCGGTCGCGCGCGCATCGGCCGAGGAAGCGAACAGGTCCAAGACCCGCTTCCTGCGGGCGGCCAGCCACGACCTGCTGCAACCCTTGTCGGCGGCGCGGCTGTTTCTGGCGGCCCTGGCCGATACGCCCCTGAACGAACATCAGCGGGAACTGTCCGACCGTCTGTCGGGCGCCTTCGAATCGGTGGAACAGCTGATGCACGCGGTTCTCGACATTTCCCGCCTGGACAGCCAGCGGATCGAGTTCCACCGCCAGCCCGTGCCGCTGGACGAGTTGTTTCGAAAGCTGGCCATCGAATATGCCCCCCTGGCCGAGGCCAAGGCCCTGCGCCTGGCCTTCGTGCCGACCGATGCGGTCGTGGAAAGCGACCCTGTCTTTCTGCGCCGCATCGCGCAGAACCTGGTGTCGAACGCGATCAAGTATACCCACCGGGGCGGCGTGGTGGTGGGCGCGCGACGGCGCGGGCCTTTGTGCTGGCTTTGCGTCTATGACACGGGGGTGGGCATCCCGGCGGTAGACCGCAACCGGATATTCGACGAATTCCAGCGCCTTGGAAACGACGCGCGCACGCCGGGCATGGGGCTTGGGCTGTCCATCGTGCGGCGTGCCTGCGCCAAGCTGGACCATCCCATTCGCCTTGATTCCGAGGCGATGCGCGGCACCGTCTTTCGCGTGGGCCTGCCACTGGTCCAGCAGGCCGACCGCCCCGGTCCCGACCAGCCCGCCCGATCCACCCTGCCCCTGCGCGGCCGCGTGGCTTTGGTGGTGGAAAACGACCACGGCATGCAGCGCGGATACGAGATGATCCTGCGCGACCGGCTGGGCATGGTGGCCCGCGTGACCGGCGGCACGGCCGAGGCCCTGGCCGCCATGGGCGACGAACCGCCCGACGTGATCCTGGCCGATTACAACCTGGAAAACGGCGATACCGGCGTCCAGGCCATCACGGCGCTGCGCCAGTCGGCGGGCCAGGCCATACCGGCGGTGATGATCACGGCCCATCGCGATCCCCAGATCGCCCGCAGTTGCGCGGCGATGCATGTGCATCTGATGGAAAAGCCCGTCCGCCCCACCGAACTGGCCGAGATGCTGGGCGGGATCCTGGGGTGATCGGCACGATCTGCGACCAAAGGCCGAGGGATCGGGGGCCGGGCTTGTCCTTGGCCCCCGCCTTCGCAACTCTGACACCGGAAGTGGGAGGGATATCATGAGAAAAGCCATTGCCGCGGCCCTGTGGCTGGGCCTGTCCGCGCTGAGCACGGGCCATGCCCTTGCGGGCGAGGCAGGGGATGCCGTCTTTGCCGAACGCGGCCCCTGGTCGCTGGGCGGGCAGGAACTGCAATGGTCCGTCCATGTCGAGGGGCCGGATGCGCCCGGCTTCCTGCGCATCGACGATGGCAGCGTGACCCTGGCCGAGGTCGTCGATCCGTCCGACCAGCAGCCGGTCCTGCAACTGACCCAGAAGACCGACAGCCGGACACGTCAGATCGGGCCTTTCCCGATCTCGGGGGGCGATCCGGTGCTGACCTTCTTTCTGGAACAAACCGCCCGCGACATGGCGGGACTGACCGGCGGCAGCCCGCATTACATCCGCAACCGCATCAAGGACGCGCTGTTCCGCGGCGGCCAGATCGCCCGCCAGGGCGAGGCATCGGTCGCCACCTTCACCCCCTTCGCCGAGGATCCGAATGCAGCCCGCATGAAGGGGTTCGAGACGCTGACCCTGACCTTCGTCCTGGACGATCCCAAGCAGCCGATCCGCGAATTGCGCGCCGAAACCCAGGGCGACATGCCCGGCTATGTGAACCGGATGGCCCTGCAATGAAGCTGCGTCTGATCGCGCTTGGCACGGCCCTGGCCGCCGCCGCCCCCTCGGCTCATGCGCAGGCGGTGAACGATTACCCGACCAACGCGCGGGCGGAATATGTCTTTGCCTGCATGGCCACGAACGGCCAGACCCGCGACATGCTGGACCGCTGTTCCTGCGCCATCGACCAGATCGCCGAGGTGCTGCCCTATGACGATTACGTCCAGGCCGAAACCGTCCTGCGGATGCAGCAGACCACCGGCGAACGGTCCGGCATGTTCAAGAGCATGGCCCAGTTGACCGAGATCGTGGCCGGGCTGAAGCGCGCCGAGGCCGAAGCCGAGATCCTGTGCTTCTGAACCATCCCTTCGCGCGGTGAATCCAAGGGCCGGCGGACCGGCCCCTCAGACCAGCGCCACCCCCAGGGCCGCACCCGCCCCCAGCGCCAGCACCACCGCTAGCCAGACGGGCGCCCCGCGCCGGACCAGGATGGGCTGGACCAAGCGCGCGTCCTCGGGGTGGGCGCGTTCCCACAAGGCCTGTTCCACGATGCGCGGCAGCAGCGGGCCGTATCGCCCGACCGTCTGCGCCACGCGCGCCATGTCGCCCGCCAGCGCCTTGGCACCGATGTTCGACCGGATGTAATCGGACACCACCGGCTTGGCCGCGTCCCAGATGTTCAGTTGCGGATCGACAGACCGGGCCACGCCCTCCACCACCACCATGGTGCGTTGCAGCAGGATCAGTTGCGTCTGCGTCTGCATCCCGAAGCGTTCCGTCACCTCGAACAGATAGGCCAGCAGGTTCGCCATGGAAATCCGGCTGGCATCGGCGCCGAAGATCGGCTCGCCCACAGCACGCAGGGCGCGGGCGAACTGCGCCTCGTCCCGGTCGCGGGGGACATAGCCCGCCTCGAAATGGACGCGGGCCACACGGCGGTAATCGCGCTGGATGAAGCCATAGAGGATCTCGGCATAGATGCGGCGGGTGTATTCGTCGATCTCGCCCATGATGCCGAAGTCATAGGCAATGACATCGCCATTGGCCCCGACCTTCAGGTTGCCGTGATGCATGTCGGCATGGAAGAAGCCGTCGCGCAAGGCGTGCTGCAGGAAAAGCTGGATCACCCGCGCGGCGATCCGGCTGGTGTCGTGCCCCGCCGCCACCAGGGCCGCGCGATCGCCCATCGGCAGCCCCTCCGCCCAGTCCGAGGTCAGCACCCGGCGCGAGGACAGGTGCCAATGCGGTTGGGGAACGGCGAAGCCCGCATCGTCCTTGGTGTTTTCCGCGAATTCGGACGCATTGGCCGCTTCCAGCCGCATGTCCTGTTCGGCGGTGACAGTCGATTCGAAATGGCGCACCACGTCGCGCGGGCGCAACCGCCGGCTGCCGGGCGACAGGAATTCGATGATGCCCGCGGCAAAGTGAAAGGCGTCGATGTCGCGGCGGAAGGCGCCGGCGATGCCGGGGCGCAGCACCTTGACCGCGACCTCTTGCCCCGTTTCGCGGATCCGGGCGCGGTGGACCTGGGCGATGGACGCCGCAGCCACAGGTTCGGAAAATTCCGAAAACAGCAGATCGACCGGCTGGCGCAGGTCGGCCAGGATGATGTCCTTGGCGATCTCGGTCGGGAAAGGCGGCAGGCGGTCCTGCAGCATCCGCAACTGCTGGGCCATCTCGACGCCCACCACATCGGCGCGGGTGGACAGGATCTGGCCGAACTTGATGTAGGCGGGGCCAAGCGCGGTGATCGCCCGCGTGATCGGCGGCAGGTTCGGATCGCCCTTGTAGCCCAGCCAGCGGAAGGGCCAGCCCAGCACGCGGGCGGCGACGCGCAGCCGGGGCGGGGCTTCGACCGCATCCAGAACCGCGCGCATGGCGCCCGTGCGTTCGAAGGTGGCGCCCGTCCGGATCAGGCGCAAAAGGTTATGCGGACCCCTCACAGCTTCCAGCCCGAATGGAGTGCTGCAATGCCCATCGACAGGTTGCGGTATTGGACCCGGTCGAAGCCAGCGGCCCGGATCATGTCCGCGAAGCTGTCCTGGTCGGGAAACTTGCGGATCGATTCGACCAGGTATTGATAGCTGTCGCGATCCCCCGTCACCGCCTGGCCCATGGCCGGGATGACGTTGAAGGAATAGCGGTCATAGGCCCATTGCATCGCGGGCACCGGGATCTGGCTGAACTCCAGCACCATCAGCCGCCCGCCGGGGCGCAGCACGCGATACGCCTCGGCCAGGGCGTCGGGGATGCGGGTGACGTTGCGGATGCCGAAGCTGATCGTATAGCGGTCAAAGCTGTTGTCTGCGAAAGGCAGCGCCATCGCATCGCCCGTGACCCAGGCCAGCCGGTCGCCCTTTTCCACGGCATCGGCGCGCTTGCGCCCCTCGACCAGCATGGATTCGGTCATGTCGCAGACCGTGACGCGCCCGCCCGGCGCGCGGTCCAGGAAGCGGAAGGCCACGTCGCCGGTGCCGCCAGCGACATCAAGAAGGTGCTGGCCGTCGCGCGGGGCCAGCCAGTCCATCATCGCGTTCTTCCAGACGCGGTGGATGCCCGCGCTCATCAGGTCGTTCATCAGGTCGTATCGGGACGCGACGGATGAAAAGACCCCGTGGACCATCCCGGCCTTGGCATCCTCGTCCACGGTCTGGAAACCGAAATGGGTCTGCTTCTTGTCGCTCATACGCTTGCCGTTCACCTGTTTCATCGCCAGATAAGCCCGACGCGCCTTGCGCACAATGCAGCGAGAGGACTGTAATTGCCAGAACTGCCCGAAGTCGAAACCGTGCGCCGCGGCCTGTTGCCGCACCTGGAAGGCCAACGCATCGCGCGCGCCGAAGTTCGACGCCCCGACCTGCGCTGGCCCATGCCGGTCGATCTGGTTCAGGTGCTGACCGGGGCCACCGTCACAGCGCTGCGGCGGCGGTCGAAATACCTGCTGGCGGATCTGGACCGGGGCGGCACGCTGTTGATGCATCTGGGCATGTCGGGGCGGATGCTGGTCCAGGGCGGCAGCCTTGGCGATTTCCACCGCGATCCGGCGATCCTGCCGCGTCACGACCATGTGGTGCTGGTGACGGAAGGCGGCAGCACGATCACCTTCAACGACGCCCGCCGCTTCGGCATGGTGGACCTGATCCGCGAGGGCTCGGCCCATCCGCTGCTGGATCACCTGGGGCCCGAACCCTTCGACGACGGCTTCTCGCCCGCCTATCTGGCCGCGGCCTTTGCGGGGCGCAGGGTGCCGGTGAAACAGGCGCTGCTGGACCAGCGGATCGTCGCGGGCTTGGGCAACATCTATGTGTCCGAGGCGCTGCACCGCGCGGGCATCGACCCGCGCCGGGCGGCGGGGCGCATCGGGGGTGCGCGCATCGCCGCGCTTGTCGGCCATATCCGCAACGTGCTGACGGATGCCATCGCGGCGGGCGGATCCAGCTTGCGCGACCACCGGCAGGCCAGCGGCGAACTGGGCTATTTCCAGCACAGCTTCCGCGTCTATGACCGCGAGGGCGCGCCCTGCCCCACCCCCGGCTGCGCGGGCACGGTCCGCCGGATCGTGCAGGGCGGGCGGTCCAGCTTCTTCTGCCCGGCCTGCCAGCGCTAGGCCGCTTGGCTTTCCCGCCGCGCATTTGATAGGGTCCGCCGCGAACGCATCGCAACGGGGACGCAGCCATGGCCTATGAAACCATCATCGTCGAGATCGAGGACAGCGTCGCCCTGATCCGGCTGAACCGCCCCGAGGCGCTGAACGCGCTGAACACCGCGCTGATCACCGAACTGGGCCAGGCCCTGCTGGACGCCGACCGCAACGACAAGATCCGCTGCGTGGTGCTGACCGGCAGCGAAAAGGCCTTCGCCGCCGGCGCCGACATCAAGGAGATGTCCACCAAGACCTTCGTGGACGCCTATGACGAGGATCTGTTCGGCGCGAAGATCGACACCATCACCCGCATCCGCAAGCCGATCATCGCCGCCGTCAGCGGCTATGCCTTGGGGGGCGGCTGCGAACTGGCCATGATCTGCGACTTCATCATCGCATCCGACACCGCCAAGTTCGGCCAGCCCGAGATCAACCTGGGCGTCATCGCGGGCATCGGCGGCACGCAGCGCCTGACCCGCTTCGTGGGCAAGTCCAAGGCCATGGACATGCACCTGACCGGCCGCTTCATGGACGCGGCCGAGGCGGAACGGTCGGGGCTGGTCAGCCGCGTGGTGCCCGCAGCCAAGCTGATCCCTGAGGCCATGGCCGCCGCCCGCAAGATCGCCGAGAAATCCCAGATCTCGGTCAAGGCCGCGAAGGAGGCCGTGAACCGCGCCTATGAGACGACCATGACCGAAGGGATCCTGTTCGAGCGCCGCAATTTCCAGGCGCTGTTCTCGACCGAGGATCAGAAGGAAGGCATGGCCGCCTTCCTGGAAAAGCGCGAAGCCCAGTTCCGCGACCGCTGATTCCAGGCCTTCTTTTAGGGCTTTCCTTTTCGGGCGCCATGCCCTATACGCCCCGGCTTACATGCGCGTGGGCCCGCTTAGGCAAGAATCATGACCGCTTCTCCGTGAAGCGGTTCCTTGGGTCTTTTGCGCGAACGAAACGCTGAAAGACCGATAGGATCCAGAACCCATGGCCAATACGCCCCAGTCCAAGAAACGCGCCCGCCAGATCGAGCGTCGCACCGACATCAACAAGGCCCGCCGCTCGCGCATCCGCACCTTCATCCGCAAGGTGGAAGAAGCCATCGCGTCCGGCAATGCCGATGCGGCCAAGGCGGCCCTGCAGGCGGCACAGCCCGAACTGATGCGCGGCGTGACCAAGGGCGTGGTCCACAAGAATACTGCATCGCGGAAAATCTCGCGCCTGGCGTCGCGCGTGAAGGCACTGTCGGCGGTCTGATCCTTGCGCCCTTCCGGGGCGGAATCCGCTTGAAATCACGGCCCCGCGAAGTGCGATTCCAGACATCGGGTGCGGTTCCTTGCCGCGCCCGATTTTTCTTTGCCGCACCTGCGCAATGTGGCAAAAATGCCTACATATCAAGGCGTTCAAGATTCTTTCCTTTTGAGTCAAGGGTCTCGGAGATTCGATCCGGCAAAGGCTTTGTCAAGCGCAGAGTTCGGTTGCAGCCCCAGCGGCGCCATGGATAACCTGATGATGCGATTCACGTCGCTGTGTTGGGGACGGGCCTGTCGGACGGCGGATTTTTCCGCATCGACAGGTCGGGCACCGGGGCATCAGGCGCCCCGCAAGCCCTCGAGATTCTTGCAGACGGCTGCCACTGGCTGCATGGAAGCTCGTGTCTAGGATTTGAACTCGGGCGCAGGCCCCGTCATGTGACCCGTCTTGGGCCGCAGGATGGGGTGTTGTCTGCAGTTCAGCCATCCGACCCGCGTCGCGGATCCTGTTTCGCCGGAAGGTCCGGCGAAGGCTGGGGACAGGATAGATAGGGCAAGACCATGGACGAGATTTGGGGCCAGGCATGCGCCGCGCTTGAAACAAGCGTGGGACCGAACAACTTCAACCACTGGATCAAGCCGCTGCGCCTGACGGGCGTGGATGCGGGAATCGCGCATTTCGCAAGCCCGACGCGCTTCATCTCGGACTGGGTCAACCGCCACTTCGCCAAGGACATCCTTGGGGAACTCAGCCGCCACGGCCAGCCCGTCGAAAGGCTTCGGTTCGATGTGGTCCCGCAGACCGCGCCCGGCCGCGCCCGCCCCGCGCCTGCGCCGACCGCTGCCGCTGCCGCGCCTGCGAAGCCCATGCGGCCCGTCGCCTCGGCCGCGGCGCCCGCGACGGCGCGGGTGGGGCGCACCGACCTAGGGGCACCACTCGATCCCCGCTATACCTTCGGCAATTTCATCGTCGGAAAGCCCAACGAACTGGCCCATGCCGCCGCGCGCCGCGTGGCCGAGGGCGGGCCCGTGGGCTTCAACCCGCTGTTCCTTTATGGCGGCGTGGGCCTGGGCAAGACCCACCTGATGCATGCCATCGCCCACGATTACCAGACGCGCCACCCGATGGCGCAGGTGCTGTATTTGTCGGCGGAACAGTTCATGTACCGCTTCGTGCAGGCGCTGCGCGAAAGCACCATCATGGATTTCAAGGGCATGTTCCGCAACGTGAACATGCTGATGGTCGACGACGTGCAGTTCATCGCCGGAAAGGACAGCACACAGGAAGAATTCTTCCACACCTTCAACGCCCTGGTCGATCAGGGCAAGCAGATCGTGATTTCCGCCGACCGTGCCCCCGCCGAGATCAAGGGGCTCGAGGAACGGATCAAGTCGCGCCTGTCCTGCGGGCTGATCGTGGACCTGCATCCCACGACCTATGAGCTGCGCCTGGGCATCCTGCAATCCAAGACCGAAGGCTTCCGCGCCCAGCAGCCGGATCTGGAAATCGGCACCGGCGTGCTGGAATTCCTGGCCAACCGCATCACCACCAACGTCCGCGTTCTAGAAGGCGCGCTGCAGCGCCTGTTCGCCCATGCCAGCCTTCTGCGCCGAGAGATCACGCTGGAGGTGGCCCAGGAATGCCTGGCCGACATCCTGCGCACCAACGACCGCAAAATCTCGATCGACGACATCCAGCGCAAGGTGGCGGAACATTACAACATCCGCCTGGCCGACATGGTGGGCCCCAAGCGCGCCCGCAACGTGGCCCGGCCCCGCCAGATCGCGATGTATCTGGCGAAACAGCTGACCAGCCGGTCCTTGCCGGAAATCGGGCGCCGCTTCGGCGGGCGCGACCACACCACGATCATGCACGGGATCCGCAAGATCGAGGAACTGGTCACCGAGGATCACGCCCTGGCCGAGGATGTCGCCCTTCTCAAGCGCCTGCTGGAAGCATAAGCGACTTGTGAGGGCGCGTCGGTCTGGTTACAAATCAGGTCCGTTCACGGGCCGGATGGCCGAAGGCACAGGGAAAAGCGATGAAATTCTCGATCGAGCGTGCGGTTCTGGTCAAGGCCGTGTCTCAGGCCCAGTCGGTTGTGGAACGTCGCAACACCATTCCGATCCTGGCCAACGTCCTGATCGAGGCCACGCCCGATGGCGTCAGCTTCCGCGCCACCGACCTGGACACCGAGGTGGTGGACCAGGCCCCCGCCCAGGTCGAACGCCCCGGCGCCACCACTGTCAGCGCGGTGATGCTGAACGAGATCGCGCGCAAGCTGCCCGACGGCGCCCTGGTGCAGATCAGCACGGATGAGGCCGCAGGCCGGCTGTCGGTGCAGGCCGGGCGGTCCAGCTTCAACCTGGCGACCCTGCCGCGCGAGGATTTCCCGGTGATGGCGTCCTCGGAGTACAGCGTCAACTTCAAGGCCAAGGCCGACCTGCTGCGCCGGCTGTTCGACAAGGCGAAATTCGCCATCTCGACCGAGGAGACGCGCTACTACCTCAACGGCGTCTACATGCATGTGGCGCAGGTTGACGGCCAGCCGATGCTGCGCTGCGTGGCGACCGACGGGCACCGCCTGGCGCGGATCGACGCGCCCCTGCCGGTCGGCGCGGACGAGATGCCGGGCGTGATCGTGCCGCGCAAGACGGTCGCGGAACTGCGCAAGCTGCTGGACGACGACGATACCGATATCGCGGTTTCGGTCAGCGAGACCAAGGTGCGCTTCGCCACGCCCACGCTGACGCTGACCTCCAAGGTCATCGACGGGACCTTCCCCGATTATTCGCGCGTGATCCCCCTGAACAACGCCCGCAAGCTGGAAGTGGACGCCACCGACTTCGCCCGCGCGGTGGACCGTGTGGCGACCGTCAGCAGCGAACGGTCCCGTGCGGTCAAGCTGGCTCTGGACCAAGACCGGCTGATCCTGTCGGTGAATGCCCCCGACGCGGGCGCGGCCGAGGAGGAGTTGATCGTGGCCTATGCCGACGATCCGCTGGAGATCGGCTTCAATGCCAAATACCTGCAGGAAATCGCGTCCCAGGTGGACCGCGACAATGCGGTGTTCCTGTTCAACGGCTCGGGCGATGCGGCGCTTATCCGTGAAGGCGGCGATCAAAGCGCCGTCTATGTCGTCATGCCGATGCGGGTGTGACGCTTACCCGTCTTTCACTTGCGCAGTTCCGGTCCTGGTCCCGGCTTGACCTGGATCTGGACCACCGGCCCCTGGCGATCTTCGGCCCGAACGGATCGGGCAAGACCAATATCCTGGAAGCCGTGTCGATGCTGGCACCGGGCCGCGGCCTGCGGGCCGTGCCCGCGCCCGACCAGGCCCGGCAGGGCAAGGATGCGGGCTGGCGGATCCGGGCCATGATCGACGGCCGCCCGGTCGAGACCGTGGCCCCGCCGGGCCAGCCGCGCGGCGTCAGCATCGACGACAAGCCGGTGGCGCAGACGGCCCTTGGACGCCTGCTGCGGATCATCTGGCTGGTACCCGCCATGGACCGGCTGTGGTCCGACCCGCCCGAGGCACGCCGCCGTTTCCTGGACCGCGTCACGCTGAGCCTGCATCCCGACCATGCCGACCTGGCCCTGACCTATGACCGGGCGATGCGGGAACGCAACCGCCTGCTAAAGGACCAGATCGGCGATCCGGGCTGGTATCGCGCGCTGGAGGCGCAGATGGCCGAGGCCGGGGCCGCCCTGACCCGCAATCGCCGCGACGCCCTGCAGGCGATCATGGCCGCGCAGGACGGCGGCGATTTCCCCGCCGCCGTCCTGGCCCTGCTGCCGGGCGAGGGACAGGCCGACGATCCCGACGAAGGCAGCATCGCCGACCGCCTGTCCGCCATGCGCCCGCGCGACATGGCGGCGGGCCGCACGCTGACCGGTCCGCATCGCGCCGATCTGGGCGCCCATTGGGGGCCGCAGGACATGCCCGCCGCGCTGTCGTCCACGGGGGAACAGAAGGCGCTTCTGCTGTCGCTGATCCTGGCCAATGCCCGCGCCCTGTCCGACCAGCCGGTCGTGCTGCTGCTGGACGAGGTCGCGGCCCATCTGGACGCCGACCGCCGCGCGGCGCTTTACGACCGCATCTGCGGCCTGCCCGCGCAAAGCCTGCTGACCGGCACCGGGGCCGAGCTTTTCGACAGCCTGGGACCGCGGGCGCGCCGCCTTTCGGTGACCAAGACAGAGGGGCGGTCGCAGGCCACCGAAACGACCGGCTGAACCCTGCCAAAAAGGCAGAAAAATCCCGTCTTTCCCGTGACTTTGGCTGCCGGAATGCTTATATCGGCGCTACAGGAACAGGACACATTCACCCATGACCGCAACAGCCGCGCAGACCGCCGAATACGGCGCCGATTCCATCAAGGTTCTCAAGGGATTGGAAGCCGTCCGGAAACGGCCCGGCATGTATATCGGCGACACCGACGACGGATCGGGCCTGCACCACATGGTGACCGAGGTCGTGGACAACGGCATCGACGAGGCCCTGGCCGGTCATGCCGACTATGTGAAAGTCAAGATCCACGCCGACAACAGCGTCAGCGTCCGCGACAACGGTCGCGGCATCCCCGTGGACATGCACCCGACCGAGGGCGTTTCCGCGGCCGAGGTCATCATGACCCAGCTTCACGCGGGCGGCAAGTTCGACAGCAACTCCTACAAGGTGTCGGGGGGCTTGCACGGGGTGGGCGTGTCTGTGGTGAACGCGCTGTCGGACTGGCTGGAACTGCGCATCTGGCGCAATGGCAAGGAACATTACGCCCGGTTCGAAAAAGGCGACACGGTCGAACCCCTGCGCGTGGTGGGCGATGCCGCGCCGGGCGAAAAGGGGACCGAGGTGCGGTTCCTGGCATCCGCCAAGACCACCCACCCGGACGGCACGTTCAGCAACCTGGAATATGTGTACAAGACGCTGGAAAACCGCCTGCGGGAACTGGCCTTCCTGAACAGCGGCGTCCGCATCATCCTGGAAGACGAACGCCATGCCGAGGTGCAGAAGACCGAGCTTTACTATGAAGGCGGCGTGCGGGAATTCGTGAAGTTCCTCGACCGGTCCAAGACCGCCGTCATGCCCGAGCCGATCTTCATGACCGGCGAGCGGAACGGCATCGGGGTCGAGGTCGCGATGTGGTGGAACGACAGCTATCATGAAACCGTGCTGCCCTTCACCAACAACATCCCCCAGCGTGACGGCGGCACCCATCTGGCGGGCTTCCGGGGCGCGCTGACGCGCGTCATCACGAAATACGCCCAGGACAGCGGCATCGCGAAAAAGGAAAAGGTGGATTTCACCGGCGACGACGCGCGCGAAGGCCTGACCTGCGTGCTGTCCGTCAAGGTGCCCGATCCCAAGTTCTCAAGCCAGACCAAAGACAAGCTGGTCTCCAGCGAGGTCCGCCCGGCGGTCGAGAACCTGGTAGGCGAAAAGCTGGCCGAGTGGTTCGAGGAAAACCCCGCCGAAGCGAAATCCATCGTCGGCAAAATCATCGAGGCCGCCCTGGCCCGAGAGGCGGCGCGCAAGGCCCGCGAACTAACGCGCCGCAAGACGGCCATGGACGTGGCCTCGCTGCCCGGCAAGCTGGCCGATTGCCAGGAAAAGGATCCGGCGCTGTCCGAACTGTTCATCGTCGAGGGTGACTCGGCGGGCGGGTCGGCCAAGCAGGGCCGGTCGCGCCAGAACCAGGCGGTGCTGCCCCTGCGCGGCAAGATCCTGAACGTGGAACGGGCCCGCTTCGACCGGATGCTGTCGTCGGAAATGATCGGCACGCTGATCACCGCGCTTGGCACGGGGATCGGGCGCGACGAATTCAACCTGTCCAAGCTGCGCTACCACAAGATCGTCATCATGACGGATGCCGACGTGGACGGCGCCCATATCCGCACGCTGCTTCTGACCTTCTTCTTCCGGCAGATGCCGGAACTGATCGACGCGGGTCACCTGTATATCGCGCAGCCGCCGCTTTACAAAGTGTCGCGCGGGCGGTCCGAGGTCTATCTCAAGGACGAGGCCGCGCTGGAGGATTACCTGATCCAGCAGGGCGTCGAGGGTGCGGTGCTGCGCCTTGCCTCGGGCGAGGAGATCGTGGGTGCGGACCTGGCCCGCGTCGTGGGCGAGGCGCGCATTGCCCGCCGCCTGCTGCGTGCCTATCCGACGCATTACCCGCCCCACATCACCGAACAGGCGGCCATTGCCGGTGCGCTTCTGCCGGGCCGCATCGACGCGGATGCCCAGGGCGCGGCCGATGCGGTTGCCGCCCGCCTGGATATGATCGCCGAGGAATACGAACGCGGCTGGACCGGACGCCCCACGCAGGACGCAGGGATCCGCCTGACCCGCACCCTGCGCGGGGTCGAGGAAAGCCGCACCCTGGACGGGCAGATGCTGCGCAGCGCCGAAAGCCGCCGCCTGGGCGAAATGACCCAGGCCCTGCAGGACGTCTATGGCCAGGGCGCCCGTCTGGTGCGCAAGGACCGCGACCAGCCGATCTTCGGTCCCCTGGGCCTGTTGCAGTCGATCTTCCTGGAAGGCGAAAAGGGCTTGTCGCTGCAACGCTACAAAGGTCTGGGCGAGATGAACCCCGAACAGTTGTGGGAAACCACGCTGGATCCCGGCGCGCGCACCATGCTGCAGGTCCGCATCGAGGACGTGGCCGAGGCCGAGGATCTGTTCACCAAGCTGATGGGCGACGTGGTCGAACCCCGCCGCGAATTCATCCAGCAGAACGCGCTGAGCGTCGAGAACCTGGACACCTGAGCCTGTTGCGAAAATGCCGCGCCTTTGTTCAAGGCGCGGGGTTCCGGTTTGAACGCATGGACTGTATGATCGCAGGACATACAAATCGCGCTTATTCTCGTGATCATTGGGAAACTTGCGCAATTGCTGAGATTTCCTCGAAGAAGGAGGTTTAGATGCGTTATTCCTCGTTCCTGGCGATTTCCGCCCTTGGCCTGATCTCAGGCGTATCTGGCGCCCTTGCCGGCGGCTATGTTGCCCCGGTCGCCGATCCGGTGGTGGCCGCACCCGTCATCGAAGCCGCACCTGTCGGCAACTGGGCTGGTGGTTATGCCGGCGGCTCGATCGGCTATGCCTTCGGCAGCGATGACGAGATCGGTTTGGACCTGCTCGAAGGCGGAGCGTTGATCGACCGTGCGAATGACCTGGGAAGTGTGGATCTCAAGGGTCTGAACGCGGGCCTTCACGCAGGCTATCGCTGGCAGCGCGGGAATTGGGTCTTCGGTCCCGAACTGTGGGTCGAGGGCGGCAGCATCGACGCCTCGGACCGCGTCAGCGTCGACGGCGTCAATTTCGACGTCGAATCCTCGGTGAACTACATCGCCGGCCTGCAGTTCAAGACGGGCTACACCGTCGATCCGCAGACCCTGGTCTATGGCACGGCGGGCGTCGTTCACGGCGACTTCGACTACAAGCTTGGCGGATTGAACAACAGCATCACCGAAAGCTATTCCGAAACCGGCTACTCGCTGGGTCTTGGCGTCGAACGCAAGTTGCGCAACAACTTGTCGGTCTTTGCGGAATGGCAGTACCGCAACTTCGGCAAGACCGAGGTCAGCTATGACTTCGAAGACGACCCGACGATCCTGACGCGCGCCACGCCCGAGCATCACAACGTCAAGGTCGGCGTGAACTTCAGCTTCTGATCCGATCCTGTCCACGGATGAAAAGCCGGGCGCCTGCGGCGGCCCGGCTTTTTCACGACCTGCGGCGCGATGTGCCGCTGCGCATCGGATGGCCCACAGGCACCGCCAGGGCACGGCTGCCGCAGGCGATGGCGATGCCTTGCGGGACCAGGCCCGCCAGCACGGGACTGTCGATGGCAAGCCCGCCGGTATAGGCGCCAAAGGCGGGCAGGATCAGATGGTCCTGTCCGACCAGGAAACAGCGTCGCCGGTCGCCTGCCAGCCGGACACAGGGGTGGAAATGTCCCGACACGTCCGGTCCCTGCCCCGCCTGGTGGCGCAGGACCAGCCCGTCATCCAGTTCCTCCACCGTTTCGCCCGGAAGGCGCGGGCAGACCGGAGAGGGATCGTGGTTGCCGCTGACCCAGATCCAGCGGCGGCCCCAGGCCATGTTCCGCAGCCGGTCGCACAGCGCATCCGGCAGCGCCAGGGCGGCGGCATCGTCGTCGAAGCCGTCGCCCAGGCTGACGACGGCGGCCGGATCGGTGGCGGCGATCTCGGCTTCCAGCCGGTCAAGCGTCACCAGAACCTCATAGGGCGGCAGCAGGGATCCGCCCCGCCGGGCCATGCGCTCGGACTTGCCCAGGTGCAGGTCGGCCACGATCAGCCAGCGGCGTTCAGGCCAGTAAAGCGCGCCCGATGGCCGGGCCTGAAGCGCATGGCCCGCGAAGTCGAAGGCATGGCTCATGCCAGGCCCGCCTCGGCCATCAGAGCCTTGGCCTCGGCCTCGGCCAGGCGGTCGCGCCCGGCGCCGGTGATCGGCACGCGGCCGTATTCCAGCAGCAAGGGCGCGGCCAGGGGTGTCACGCGGCCCGTCATGCGGTGGTCGTGATGGGGCAGGTGGTTCAGCATCTCCTCGATCCGGTCGAAATCGACAAGGCCCCGGCGCGCCTCATCTGCGGTGATGCGCAGCAGAAGATGGTCGGGGTCATAGCGGCGCAAGGTATCGTAAAGAATGTCGCTGGAAAAGGTCGCCTGCTTGCCCGACTTGCGCTGCCCCGGCATGTTGCGCTGGATCAGGCCCGAGATCACCGCGACATTCTTGAAGGTCCGCTTCATCACCGCATTGCCCGCCAGCCAGTCGCCCAGGCCCGCGCGCAGGGCGTCGCGGTCCAGCAACGGCGCGGGATCGGCCACCGGGTCCAGCGACCAGATCAGCAGCGCGTAATCGGTGGCGATGAAGCCCAGGGGACCCAGGCCCGCATCCTCCATCGTCTTGGTCATCAACAGGCCCAGTGTCTGCAAGGCATTGCGCCCGGCAAAGCCATAAAGCGCGAAATGCCACTTGCCCTGAAAGGGAAAGCTCTCGCTCAGCAGGACGCCCGGCTGTGGAAGGGTGCTGATGCGGGCCTGCATGGCCAGCCAGTCGGCGGTATCGGGGGGCAGAACCCAGTGGCGCGACCGGTCGCCGATCAGCGCCTGGACCCGGTGCGACAATTGCGTGGATGTCGCCAGCTTCATCCCGGAATAAAGCGCGATGCGCGGCTGTTTGGTGGGCTGCTTCGTGACCTCGACCACCATCTCGCGCAGGGCGTCGTACCTGACGGTCTGCCCGCCGATCAGGAAGGTGTCGCCGGGCACCAGGGTCGCGGCAAAGCCTTCCTCGACCTCGCCCAGCAGGCCGCCGCCGCGCCGGAACCGGACCTTCAGCATCTCGGCCTCGACGATGGTGCCCACGTTCATGCGCAGGTCGCGGGCCGCGCGCGGATCGCGCAGACGCCACAGCCCGTCGCGCTGCATCAGACGCTGCCAGCGGTCATAGGCCCGCAGGGCGTATCCCCCGGTCGCGGCGAAATCCAGGCAGTCGTCGAACTGCGCCCGCGTCAGCCCGCGATAGGGTCCGGCGGTGCGAACCTCGGCCAGCAGCGCGTCGGCATCGAAGGGCCCCGCGCAGGCGGTCAGCAGAATATGCTGGCACAGCACGTCCAGGGGGCCGGGGCCGCGCGGATCGCCGTCAAGGTCGTGTTCATGGACGGCTTCAAGGGCGGCGATGCATTCGACCACCTCGAATCGGTTGGCGGGCACGATGCGCGCGCGCGAGGGCGCGTTGTAGCGGTGGTTCGCCCGCCCGATCCGCTGGACCAGCCGCTTGACGTTCTTGGGTGCGCCCACCTGGATCACCAGATCGACCGCGCCCCAGTCGATGCCCAGATCCAGGCTGCCCGTCGCCACGACGGCGCGCAATTCGCCCGCGGCCATCGCGGCCTCGACCCGCTGGCGGGCCTCGCGGGCCAGGCTGCCATGGTGCAACCCGATGGGCAGGTTGTCGTCATTGGCCGCCCACAGGGCCTGGAAGAACAGTTCGGCCTGGGCGCGGGTGTTGATGAAGATGATGGTGGTGCGGGCCTGCCTGATCTCGGCCAGAACCTCGGGGACGGCGTAATGGCCGCCGCCGCCCGACCAGGGCGCGGGACGGGCGGTGGCCAGCATGGCGATGTCGGGTTCAGGGCCGGGATCGGCATGGATGATCGCCGCGCCGCCCATGAAATCGGCCAAGGCGCGCGGATCCTCGACCGTGGCGGACAGGCCGGTGGCGGTCAGATCGGGGGCAAGGCTCCGCAGCCGCGCCAGGCACAGCATCAACTGATCGCCGCGCTTGTTTTCCGCAAGCGCGTGCAGTTCGTCCAGCACCACGCGGCGCAGGCTGCCGAAGATCTGCGGCGCCTGTTCATAGGACAGCATCAAGGCCAGCGATTCCGGCGTGGTCAGCAGGATCTGCGGCGGATCGACCCTTTGCCGCGCGCGTTGCGAGGATCGCGTGTCGCCGGTCCGATCCTCGACACGGACGGGCAGGTTCAGCTCGGCCACCGGGCGCGCGAGGTTGCGGGCGATGTCCGCCGTCAGCGCCTTCAGGGGCGAGACATAGAGCGTGTGCAGCCCCTTGTGCCCGTCCTTCAGCGCCACCAGCGAGGGCAGGAAACCCGCCAGCGTCTTGCCGCCCCCGGTCGGCGCGATCAGCAGCGTGTCGCCCTGCGCCGCCAGCAGATCCAGCTGATGCGGGTGCGGCTGCCAGCCTTGGGCTGCGAACCAGTCCTGGAATTCGGGCGGAAGGGTCACGGGATCATGGCCTTCAGCGTGGACAGGTGGTCGGCCTCGATGGCCGGCTTGTCCCAGCGGATGCGGCTGATGCGGGGAAAGCGCATGGCGACGCCCGACTTGTGGCGGCCGGATGCGTTCAGCCCTTCGAAGGCGACCTCGAGCACCAGCTTGGGCGCGATGGATCGCACGGGGCCGAAACGTTCGATGGTGTTGTTGCGCACGAAGCGGTCCAGTTCGCGCAGTTCCTCGTCCGTGAAGCCGAAATAGGCCTTGCCGACCGGGACAAGCTGGTCCGCGTCCCACAGGCCGAAGGTGAAATCGCTGTAGAAGCCCGACCGCTTGCCATGGCCGCGCTGTGCGTAAAGCAGCACGGCATCGACCACATGCGGGTCGCGCTTCCACTTGAACCACGGCCCACGCGGGCGCCCGCCGACATAGGGGCTGTCGCGGCGCTTGATCATCACGCCCTCGATCACCTGGGCGGGGGGATCGGCGCGCAGGGCCGCCAGATCGTCCCAGGTGGCGAAGTCCAGCAGGGGCGAGACGTCGATGCGGTTGCTGCCGAAATCCGCGCCTTCCAGCACGGCGCGGCGGTCGATCAGCGGCAGATCCCGCAGGTCGCGGCCCTGCCAGATCAAGGCGTCATAGACGCGCAAGCCCGCAGGGTGGCTTTCCAGCATCCCCTTGCCCACCTGCTTGCGGCCCAGCCGCTTTTGCAGGTCGCCGAAGACGGCGACATCCTCGCCGCGCCTGACCAGCAGTTCGCCATCCAGGGTGCCGTCGAAGTTCAGCGCCTCGATCAGGTCGGGAAAGCTGTTGCCGATGTCCTCTCCGGTGCGGGAATAGAGCCTGCGCACCCCGCCGTCGTTGATCGCCTGCACACGGATGCCGTCCCACTTCCATTCCGCGACATAATCGGCGGGATCGAAGGCCCCAAGCTGGTCCAGATCGACGGGCGTGGACAGCATCACCGGGCGGAAGGGCGCGCGGGCGGCCTGTTCGGGGCGCGTGCCCCCTGCGATCCAGTCGAACAAGGGCTGATAGGGCGGGGTCAGCCCGTGCCAGATCTCCTCGATCTGGGCCACGTCGGGATCGCCCATATCCGCCAAGGCCATGCGCGCCATGCGAGCCGACAGGCCGATGCGCATGTTGCCCGTGGCAAGCTTCAGGAAGGCCAGCCGCTGCGACGGGCCCAGCCGGTCCAGCATTCCGGCGATGGCCGCGGGCAGGCCCGCCTTGCCGGTATCCGACAGCAGCGCCACGGCCTGATGCAGGGGCACGTCCTCGTCCCGGTCACTGTCCCACAGCAGCGCGATGGTTTCCGCCAGATCGCCCACGAAGTCATAGGACAGCGCGAACAGCTGTTCGTCCACGCGTTCGACCATCAGCCCGCGCAAAAGGCCCGGCGTCACGGTGCGCAGCTTCAGATCGCCCGTCAGCGCGGCCAGAGCGAAGCCGCGATCGGGGTCGGGCGTCTGTTCCAGGTAATGCCGCAGAAGGCGCAGCTTGGCGTTGCGCGCGGGCGTGAAGGCCAGGCGTTCCAGCAGGTTCGCGAAGGCCCTCATTCCGGCTCGTCCTCATAGCCGACCAGCCGCAGCGGGCGGGCGGGTATGTCCTGCAATTCGCACCAGCGCAGCAGCCCGTCCTCGGCCCCGTGGGTGATCCAGACCTCTTGCGGGGCCAGTTCGCGGATGGTCTGCGTGACCTGCGGCCAGTCCACATGGTCGCTGATGACCAGGGGCAGTTCGACACCCCTTTGCCGGGCACGCGCCCGCACCGCCATCCAGCCGGACGCAAAGCCGATCACCGGGTCGCGGAACCGCTGCACCCAGGCGGATGCAAAGGCCGAGGGCGGCGCGATCACCAGTTGCGCGTCCACCTGTTTCGCGGTGGCAGGCACCAGGGGGCCAAGGTCGATGCCCTGTTCCACATGGTAATCGCACAATCGTTGCAGCGCGCCGTGGATGGCGATGGGACCGTCGATCCCCGCCTGTCGCGCCAGCATGATCAGCCGCTGCGCCTTGCCCAGAGCATAGGCGCCGATCAGGTGGTGGCGTTCGGGAAATTCGGCCATGCTGGCCAGCAGGCGGATCATTTCGCCCGCCGGGTCGGGATGCTTGAAGACCGGCAGGCCGAAGGTCGCCTCGGTCACGAAGATGTCGCAGGGCACGGGTTCATAAGGCGCGCTGACCGGGTTCGGGTGACGGCAATAGTCGCCCGAAACCACGATCCTGGGCCCATGATCCGGCTGCACGGCGATCTGCGCGGAACCCAGGATATGCCCCGCCGGATGAAAGCTGACGGTGGTGTCGCCGATCCGCAGCGGCTCGTCCGCCGCCTGCCGCTGGCCCGCGAAATCCTCGCCATAGCGGATCGCCATGATCTCCAGCGTCTGGCGCGTGGCAAGGACCGCGCCGTGGCCCGACCGGGCATGGTCGCCATGGCCATGGGTGATCAGCGCGCGATGCACCGGACGGACCGGGTCGATGTAGAAATCGCCAGGGGGACAGTAAAGCCCAGCCGGCGTGGGGTGCAGGATCTGATCGGCGCGCATGGAAACCAAGATGGTGAACATTCCATGAAAATCAACGCCTCGCGGCTTGGACGTGTTCCCGGTGGGCATCGGCATAATCGCGCACCAGCGCCACGCGCCGGGGGCGGAAGCTGGCGCCGGTCAGGCTGGCCGCCGCGATGCGGTTGACGTGGAAGACGCGGTAATCCATGCGCAACCGGCAATAGGCCAGCAGCATCAGCGACTGGTCGGAATAGGACAGGCCCAAGGGCCAGATCACCCGGTGCGTCTTCGCGCCGTTCAGGTCCAGATAATCGATCAGCAGCGCCTGTTCGTCCCAGCAGGCCGCGCGGATCAGCGCCAGATCGACCTGCGGCGCGGCGCGGTCGGGGCCCTGCAGGAAACAGCGCATGATCGCGTGCATGGCCTGACGCGCCTGGCGTTCGGGCAGCGTCGCCACGATCCGCGCCAAGGCGTCGCGTCCCGCCCGAACCAGATCCTCGTCGCCGATCCCGGCCAGCGCTTCGACGGCCAGGCGCAACGCCTCGATCTCAAGGCGCGAAAAGCTTTGCGGCGGCAGGGCCGGATCCTCGGTCAGGGTATAGCCAAGGCCCGCCGCCCCGTCGATCAGCGCGCCGCCCGCGCGCAGGGTGGCGATGTCGCGGTAAAGCTGGCGGGGCGACACGCCGGTTTCCTCGGCCAGACGCGCGGCGGTGACGGGGCCGGGCAGGCGGCGCAGCGCATCCATCAGGCGCATCAGGCGGTCGGTGCGGGCCATGCTGTCACCTTCTGTCAGGGCTTTGCGCTATCCTGTCGCGACACCAACCCCGGAGACAAGCCCGTGCCCACGCTTTATCACGCCCCCGACAGCCGGTCCGACAGCATCGTCACCCTGATCGACCTGATGGGCATCCGCGACCGGATCGACATCGTCGAGGTGACGATCCCCCGCCAGGACGGCAGCGGCAGCCGCGACCCAAGGAACCCTCATCCCGAAGGCAAGGTGCCCTATCTGGTCGATGGGGACGACCATGTCCGCGAACGGGGGGCGATCATCACCTGGCTGACCGACCGCTTTCCCGAAAGCGGTCTTGGCCGCCCCGTGGGCCATCCGCAACGCGGCGCCTTCCTGTCCTGGCTGTTCTATTACCAGGGCGTGATCGAGCCGGTGTCCCTGCTGCATTACCTGGGGATCGACCATCCCGCGCTGCAGGCGACCTTTCGCGACCACCACGCGATGCTGGCTCGGATCGGAGAGGCCCTGACGGACGGTCCCTTCCTGCTGGGGCAGGATTTCTCGGCCGCCGACCTGCTCTGCGCCTCGCCCTTTATCTTCTTTGGCGAAGCGATGCCGATGACGCCCCCGGTCAGGGACTGGGCGGATCGCTGCGCCGACCGGATGCGCGCGCCTTAGGCAGGCGGGGCGGGCCTGACGGGAACCACGGGGGCCGGCGCCTTGGACAGCTGCACCGCCAGGATGCCGGCCATGATGACGCCGACGCCGATCACGTCGCCCATGGCAAGCCGTTCGCCCAGCAAGGCCGCGCCCGTGGCGACCCCGAAGAACGGCGTCAGGAAATGGAATGTCGCCGCCCGCACCGCGCCGATCCGGCCGACCAGCTTGAACCAGACCCAGGTGGCGACAAGGCCTGGCACGATCACCGTGTAAAGGAAGGCCCAGACCAGCCTGGGATTGGGATCGACATGCCAATCCTCCAGGATGGGGGCGATGCACCACAGGGTCACGGATCCGACCAGCATCTGCAAGCCGACGATCATCATGACGTTGCCCCCCGAACTGGCCCCGCGCACCGTCAGCGTGGCGACGGCAAGCGCCAGGGCGGCGGCAAAGCACATCACGATGCCCACGGGATCGCTGCCCCCGCCCTGCAGCCGCGCGCCCATGATGATCGCCACCCCGGCAAGGCCCAGGACCAGGCCCGCCACCCCCATGGGCCGCAGCCGTTCGCCCATCAGCATCCAGCCCAGCGCGGCCACGATCAGCGGCATGGTGGCCGCGATGATCGAGGCCAGCCCCGCCTCGATCCACTGCATCGCCACCCAGTTCAGGCCCAGATACAGCGCATTCTGGCACAGCCCCAGGATCACCACCGCCCGCCACTGCGCCCGCGTCAGCGCGCGCCAAGTCTGGCCCATCAGCAAGGCAATGACCACCGCCATGACCCCCGACAGGGCAAAGCGCAAGGCCAGGGCGAACAGCGGCGGCACCTCGGTCACGATCATCCGGGTCGAGGTGAAGGCCGAGGCCCACATCACCGCAAAGAACACCCCCATGAGGATTGCGCGAATGTCCATGCCGGCCTCGTTTGCAGATGATGCAGAAGGGCTAGCAGGTCATGGCGGCGGCGGGAAGGGCCGATACCGAAATCCCGCGATCAAGGACCGTGTTAGTCGAACACATGCCTTCCCTAGGCATTTTGCTTGCATCCGTCGCGGACCCTGCCGGGCCAACGAAAAAGGCCGCGCCCGGCGGCACGGCCCTGTCATCTGCGGCGTCGCAGGGATCAGCTGTTGACGCTGTCCTTCAGCGACTTGGCGACCGTCACCTTGACC
This sequence comes from Paracoccus sp. SY, assembly GCF_002901215.1. Taxonomy (NCBI): domain Bacteria; kingdom Pseudomonadati; phylum Pseudomonadota; class Alphaproteobacteria; order Rhodobacterales; family Paracoccaceae; genus Paracoccus; species Paracoccus sp. SY. The sequence goes on from NZ_NWMQ01000007.1 coordinate 127,182, forward strand.
TGCTTGTCGGCCGGCTTGGTCATCATTTCCTGGGTCTGCGGGTTGCGGACCTGGCGTTCCGGGCGGGCGCGGCAGGCGATCTTGCCGATGCCCGGGATCGTCACGGAACCGCCGGCGGCGACTTCACGGGACACAACGGCAGCGATCGCGTCCAGCGCGGCGGATGCCGATTTCTTGTCCGAACCCATCTCCTCGGCCAGGGTCGCAACCAGCTGGGTCTTGGTCATCGGTTTGTCAGCCATTGATCTGTCTCCTCTTGCCCGGTTCTGCGGGGCCTATGGATGGCGCCGTTTGCGGCATATCGCCTGCTACACACCGTTTTCCCCAACAGATCAAGCCTTTTTCGCCGTTTCCTGCCAAAGCGGAGGGCTTGTGACCGGTTGACGCAAGGTCAAAGGAAGGCCGTTTCGTTGAACGACCGCAGCTTGCGCGAATGGATCCGTTCCAGCGGCATCTCGCGCAGCTTTTCCATGGCGCGGATGCCGATCAGCAGGTGGTTGGCGACCTGGGTGCGGTAAAAGTCGGTGGCCATGCCCGGCAGCTTCAGTTCGCCATGCAGCGGCTTGTCGCTGACGCACAGAAGCGTGCCATAGGGCACCCGGAACCGGAACCCGTTGGCGGCGATGGTGGCGCTTTCCATGTCCAGCGCGACGGCCCGCGCCAGCGACAGCCGATGGATCGGCGTGTCGCGCAGTTCCCAGTTGCGGTTGTCGATGGTGGCCACCGTGCCGGTCCGCATGATCCGCTTGAGTTCATAGCCTTCAAGCTGCGTCACCTCGGCCACGGCTTCCTGCAAGGCCACCTGCACCTCGGACAGGGTGGGAAGCGGGATCCAGACCGGCAGGTCGGCGTCCAGGACGTGATCCTCGCGCAGATAGGCATGGGCCAGCACGAAATCGCCCAGCCGCTGGCTGTTGCGCAGCCCCGCGCAATGGCCGACCATCAGCCAGGCATGGGGCCGCAGAACCGCGATGTGGTCCGTCGCCGTCTTGGCGTTCGACGGCCCCACGCCGATATTGACCAGCGTGATCCCCTGCCCGTTCGCGCGCTTCAGGTGATAGGCGGGCATCTGCGGCAGCTTGGCCAGCGTGGCCAGGGGCGTATCCGCATCGGTGATCACCTGGTTGCCCGGCGCCACGAAGCTGTCATAGCCCAGATCGGGGTTGCCCAGAACGCGGCGGGCAAAGGCTTCGAACTCGTCCACATAGAACTGATAGTTGGTGAACAGCACGAAATTCTGGAAATGTTCCGCCGCCGTCGCCGTGTAATGCTGCAGACGCGCCAGGGAATAGTCGATGCGCTGCGCCGTGAACGCCGCCAGATGCAGCGAACCGTCCGGCATCGGCCCGGCCACGCCGTTCACGATGTCGTCGTTCATGGTGTTCAGGTCGGGCACGTCGAAGACATCGCGCAGCGAAAAGTCCAGCACGCCTTCCTGCGGCACCGCCAGGTCGCTTTGCGCGGCCACCGCGAAATGGACGGGCATGGGCGTGTCGCTGACCCCCACGGTCACGGGAACGCGGTGGTTGCGGATCAGCAATCCGATCTGCTCGCGCAGATAGTTGCCGAACAGGTCGGGGCGGGTGACCGTCGCGGAATAGCTGCCGGGCGCCACCACATGGCCGAAGGCCAGGCGCGAATCGACGGCCGGATGCGTGGTCACGGTCAGGCGCAGCTCGGGATAATAGGCGCGATACCGGGCGGTGGGCTTGTCGCCTTCCAGGGCCCTGGTGAAGCGGTTCAGCAGAAAGCCGGTCGCCTGCGCATAAAGCGCCTGCAGATGCGCGACGGCGGCGGCGGCATCGGTGAACTGCTGGCGGCCCGGCGTGTCGGGGGATTCGACCGGCAGGTAGCGGGGATCCGTATCCATTCTTGTTATCCTTCTTTGTTCCGACCCTGCCAGCCGGACCAGCCGCAGGCAAGCGTCTGGCGTCCCGACTGCCGGACGGTTACCGTGCCGTCATGAAGATGCTTGTTTTCGGTCACGGCTATTCGGCGGGCTTCCTGACGCCCCTGCTTCGCGCGCGGGGCTGGCAGGTCACGGGGACCACCCGGAACGATCCCGACCGGGTGGTGGCGGCGGGCGCGCAGCCGGTCCTGTGGCCGGGGGAGGAGGAACGGTTGCGGTCCGAGATCGCCTCGGCCGATGCGGTCCTGGTCTCCGCCGCACCCGGGCCGCAGGGCGATCCCGTCCTGGCTGCCTTCCGCGATGATCTGGCCCGGGCGCGGCCCTTCTGGCTGGGCTATCTGTCGACCACCGGGGTTTATGGCGACCGCAACGGCGGCTGGGTGGACGAGGACAGCGCACTTGACGCCACCGGCCCGCGCGGGGCGGCCCGAATCCGGGCCGAAGGCGACTGGCGTGCCCTGGCCGACCAGGCGGGGCTGCCGCTGCACATCTTCCGGCTGGCGGGGATCTATGGTCCCGGCCGGGGGCCGTTCGAAAAGGTGCGAAACGGCACCGCCCGGCGGATCATCAAGCCGGGCCAGGTCTTTTCGCGCATCCATGCCGAGGATATCGCCCAGGTGCTGCTGGCCTCGATCAACCGGCCCGCGCCGGGGACCGCCTATAACCTCTGCGACGACGACCCGGCCCCGCCCCAGGAGGTGCTGGCCCATGCGGCGGCCCTGCTGGGCCTGCCCCAGCCGCCCGAGATGCCTTTCGACAAGGCCGAGATGACGCCGATGGCGCGGTCCTTCTATGCCGACAGCAAGCGGGTGTCGAACCGGCGCATCAAGGACGACCTGGGCGTCAGGCTGCGTTATCCCAATTATCGCAGCGGCCTTGCCGCGATCCTGGCGGCCGAGGACGCATCGCCGCATGGACATCGCCCCGCACCCGTGCATGATCGCGGCAATGGAGCTTGATACCGATATCCTGATCGCCGGTGGCGGGCTGAACGGCCCTGCGCTGGCGCTTGCCCTGGCCCAGGCGGGGTTGCGCGTGGCGGTGGTCGATCCCCGGCCTGCGGACGACCGCGCGGGCGACAATTTCGACGGGCGCGCCTATGCGCTGGCGGTCGCCTCGCAACGGTTGCTGAAGGCGCTGGGGCTTTGGGCGGGGCTTGCGGGCGACAGCCAGCCGATCCGGCAGGTCAAGGCGTCCCAGGGCCGCCCCGGCGAAGGGGCCGCGCCCTTCTTCCTGCATTTCGACAGCGCCGAGATCGAGGAAGGCCCGGTCGGCTACATGCTGGAGGATCGGTTCCTGTATCGCGCCCTTCTGGCGGCCATGCGGGATCGGGTGCAGCATCTGTCGGGCCTGTCGGTCGTGGACCAGCAGATCGGACCTTGGGGGGTCGAGGCCGCGTTGTCGGACGGCCGGCGGCTGCGCGCCCGGCTTCTGGTGGGCGCCGACGGCCGCGGGTCGGGCGTGGCCGCGCGCGCGGGCATCCGGCGGCAGGGATGGGATTATGGACAGACGGCGCTTGTCGCGGCCATTGCCCATGACCGCCCGCATGACGGCATTGCGCAGCAGTATTTCATGGCGACGGGTCCGCTGGCGATCCTGCCGCTGCCCGGCAACCGCAGCAGCGTCGTCTGGTCGGAAACCCATGACAATGCCCGCGCCATTGCGGCGCTGCCCGACGAGGCCTTCCTGGACGTGCTGCGCCCGCGTTTCGGCGATTACCTGGGCGATATCTCGCTGGCCGGGGCGCGCTTCACCTATCCGCTGAGCCTGTCGCTGGCCGACCGCTATGTCGCCGACCGCGTGGCCCTTGTGGGCGATGCGGCCCATGGGGTGCATCCGATCGCGGGCCAGGGGCTGAACCTGGGCCTGCGCGACGTGGCGGCCCTGGCCGAGGTTCTGGTGGATGCCGCCCGCCGGGGCGAGGATATCGGGTCCGACCTGGTGCTGGAACGATACCAGGGCTGGCGGCGGTTCGATGCCACCAGCCTGGCGCTTGGCATGGACGGGGTGAACCGGCTGTTCGCCAGCGACAATCCGGCGCTGTCGGCCGTGCGGGGGATCGGCATGGGGGTGGTCAGCGCCGTTCCCGGCCTGCGGCGCCGCTTCATGCGGCAGGCGGCGGGGCTGTCGGTCGATCCGATGCCGCGGCTTCTGACAGGACGGGCGTTGTAGGGGGCTGCCGCCCCCGTCCACCAAGGCGGACTCCCCCGCGGATATTTGAGCACAGAAGATGGGTATCAGGCCGCCATCAGCCGTGCGGCCTGCGACAGGTCAAGGGCGAACTGTTCGCGCGCCGTGGCTGCCGCGCCGGGATCAAGGCGCAGGATCAGGCTGGGATGCCAGGTGATCAGCACCGGCCCGCCGTCCAGCGTCGTTTCCACCCCGCCACGCCGAGGGGTCAGGGGCAAGCGGTTGCCGGTCAGGGCAAAGGCCGCTGTCGCGCCAAGCGCCACGGTCAGGCGCGGGGCGATCATCCGGCGTTCGATATCTAGCCACCATTTGCAATGCCGAATATCGCCTGCGTTGGGGTTCTGGTGGATGCGGCGCTTGCCGCGCGGGGTGAACTTGAAGTGCTTGACCGCATTGGTCATCCAGGCCCGGGCGGGATCAAGGCCGACCTGGTCCATGGTCTGGCGCAAAAGCTGCCCTGCCGGCCCGACAAAGGGGCGGCCCTGCAGATCCTCGTGATCGCCCGGCGCCTCGCCCACGATCATCAGGGGGGCTGAGGGATCGCCCTCGCCCCAGACAGTCTGGGTCGCGGCATGGCAGAGATCGCAGCGGGTGCAGCGCAGGGCCTGGTCGCGCGCGGCCTCCAGCGTCTCGGGCAGGCTGTCGTCGGGGATCTGGCGGATGCGGGCGGTCACGCGGGCGGCGAAGGCGGGGGCGTCGGTCGCGCCGGCGTCCCGCATCGCCTGCACGCGGCGGGGGGCATCGGCCAGCATCTGCGCGATCAGGTCGGTTTCGGGCAGGTTCTTCCAGTATTTGCGCGGCATTTCGGACCGCATGGCCTGGGTCTTGATCCGGGCGGGGTTGAAGATATTGGCGAAATAGGTCTGCCACAGATCGTGGCTGGCGTCCGGGGGCAGGTTCGGGCGCGGACCGGGCGGGTCGAAATGCAAGCTGCCGTCGAACCGGGCCATGCCCTCGGGGGTGGCGATCAGCCAGTCCATGTCGGCGAAACGCCTGGCAAAGAACGGCGCGCCCGCTTCCAGGATCAGGTGTTCGGGTTCGAACCAGGCGCCGAAGCTGCGGCGCGGACCGTCCGAGGGCAGTTCATGGAAGCGCACGAAGGCGTGCATCTTGTGCAGGTCGCGGCGCACGGATTTCGCCATGCGCGACAACCGGCTGGTCAGCGGGTCGGCAGGATTGGCGATGAAGCCGCGATCGTCCTGCAATCGGATCAGCGCGCCGTAAAGCAAGGCCCAGCGTTCGGGATCGGAATGGCTGGCGACCGTCCGGGCCAGATCAAGAAAATCCTTGGTCGCGACTACGGGATGCGGACCGATGGGCGGGGGCGCATCGCCGCCGAACAGCCCCCCGTCGCCCCAGGCCACGTCACCGGGCGTCACCCGGTTCGACGCCAGTTGCCGGGCCACGTCGCGCCAGGCGTCGAACCGGCCGAAACGGGGCAGATCGACGCGGATCACAGCAGTTGCAGCTGTTCAGGCGGGGGTGCGAAACGCGCGCGAAGACCTGCGCTGTCGGTCAGCACGCCGGGATGCCAGTCGGGCAGCGTCACGAACGGCTTGGCCTTGGACATGATCGCCCCCATGCGCAGCAGGTCGCCATATCGCACCGGCCCGTTGCGCCGCGCGGCCAGGATGCGCGTCACCGTCTTTGTGCCGAAACCGGGGACGCGCAGCAGCATCTCCTTGCTGGCGCGGGCGACATCGACGGGGAACTGCGCGCGGTTCGCAAGCGCCCAGGCCAGCTTGGGGTCAATCGCCAGATCCAGGAAGCCCGACGGATGGGCCGCGCCGATCTCCTCGGCCTCGAAGCCATAGAAGCGCATCAGCCAGTCGGCCTGATAAAGGCGGTGTTCGCGCATCAAGGGCGGCTTGACCAGCGGCAGAACGGCAGATGCGTCGGGGATCGGGCTGAAGGCAGAATAATAGACCCGCTTCAGGTCATAGCCGGAATACAGGTTCGCCGAGGTCTTCAGGATGTCGCGGTCGGTGGTCGCGTCCGCGCCGATGATCATCTGCGTGGACTGGCCCGCCGGGGCAAAGCGCGGCGGACGCTTGCCGGTATGCGTCCGTTCCTTCGCGGCCTCGCGCGACAGGCGGACATCGGCCATGGCGGCGCGGATCGTCTCGGGGCGCTTTTCGGGGGCCAGTTCGCGGATGCTGGCATCCTGCGGCAGTTCGATGTTCACGGACAGCCGGTCCGCATGAAGCCCCGCCTCGGCCACCAGTTCGGGCGAGGCGTCGGGGATGGTTTTCAGGTGGATATAACCCTTGAAGCCATGATCCACCCGCAGCATCCGCGCGATGCGGACCATGTCGCCCATCGTCTGGTCGGGGCTGCGGATGATGCCCGACGACAGGAACAACCCCTCGATCATGTTGCGGCGATAGAATTCCAGCGTCAGCGTCACGACCTCCTCGGGGGTGAAGCGGGCGCGTTCGACGTTGCTGCTGACGCGGTTGATGCAATAGGCGCAGTCATAGATGCAGAAGTTCGTCATCAGGATCTTCAGCAGGCTGATGCAGCGCCCGTCGGGCGTATAGGCATGGCAGATGCCCATGCCTTCGGTCGATCCCAGCCCGCCGGAACGAGAGTCCCGCCGGGTCGTGCCGCTGGACGCGCAAGAGGCGTCGTATTTCGCCGCGTCCGACAGGATCGCAAGCTTCTGTTGCAATGTTCGCGCTGCCATGGGGCAGATATATGTTCGCGCTGTGTTCCGTTCAACCTTTGCCCCGCAGGAACCCTCACGCCGATGCGAGCGTTCGCCGCAACGCCATCCGCCAGACGTGATGTGCATCCCGCCACCGAAAGGATATGATCGCCCGCATGAACCTCAGATCCCTCGCGCTTGCGCCCGCCCTTGTTCTTGCCCTTGCCTTCCCGGCCCTGGCCGAGAAGATCCCGCTGAACGAACTGTCGCGTTATCTGAACCGGATGACGACAGCGACGGCCGAGTTCACGCAGGTCAATCCCGATGGCTCGATCTCGACCGGGACGGTCTATATCCAGCGGCCCGGGCGCGTCCGGTTCGAGTACAACAACGACAGCACACTGGTCATGGCGTCGGGCGGGAACGTGGCGGTGTTCGATCCGAAATCCAGTGGGCCGCAACAATATCCGCTGTCGCAGACGCCCTTGTCGATCATCCTGGATGCGGACGTGAACCTGGGGCGCGCGAACATGGTCACCGCGCACACGGAATCGAAGAACGCCACCGTCGTCACCGCGCAGGATCCGCAGAATCCGCAATACGGCAATATCCAGATGGTCTTCACCGCAGGGCCCACGCAGTTGCGCCAATGGGTCGTGACCGACGACAGCGGGCAGAAGACCACCGTGATCCTGGGCGAGATGCGCGAGGGCGGGTCCATCCCCGCCTCCAAGTTCTCGATCAACAACGAGATGGCGCGGCGGAACTGATCCTTTGGTGCGATCCCATCATTGCGGGTGATGGATCGCATCATGCCGACGGGGCTTGATCTTCGGGCCTGACGGGTTCAACGCTGGCCGCGACACATGGCCGCGGGGGTTCCGTCATGCCTTCCTCTCGTTTGTTCACGCCCATCCTGATCGGCGGATCGCTGATCCTGCTGATCAACTTCGCCCTGCGGGCCAGTTTCGGCGTCTTCCAGATCCCCATCGCCGCCGATTTCGGCTGGCCGCGCGCGGAATTCTCGCTGGCGATCGCCATCCAGAACCTGGCCTGGGGGATCGGGCAGCCGATCTTCGGCGCGCTTGCCGAACGCTGGGGCGACCGCTGGGCGATCATCCTGGGGGCGATCCTGTATTCGGCCGGCCTGATCCTGACCGCCTTCGCCACCAGCCCCGCCACCATGCAGCTGCTGGAGGTGATGGTGGGCTTCGGCATCGCGGGCACGGGCTTCGGCGTGATCCTGGCCGTGGTCGGCCGCGCGGCCAGCGACGAGAACCGCAGCCTGGCCTTGGGCATCGCCACCGCCGCCGGATCGGCGGGCCAGGTCTTCGGCGCCCCCCTGGCCGAGGTTCTGCTGGGCTTTTATGCCTGGCCTACGGTGTTCATCATCTTCGGCGTGATCGTGCTGGCCTGCATGGCCTTCCTGCCGATGCTGGGCGACGGCAGGCCCGCCAGCCGCCACGAGCTTGAGGAAAGCCTGGGCAGCGTCCTGGGCCGCGCCTTCCGCGACCCGTCCTTCCTGATGATCTTCGTGGGCTTCTTTTCCTGCGGCTATCAGCTTGGCTTCATCACCGCCCATTTCCCCGCCATGGTGACCGAGATGTGCGGCCCCATCAGCCCCATGGGCACGCTGGCCAGCATCGGGATCACCACCACCTCGGCCCTGGGGGCGGCGGCCATCAGCCTGATCGGGCTTGCCAATATCGCGGGCTCGATCCTGTCGGGATGGCTGGGCAAGCGTTATACCAAGAAATACCTGCTGGCGGGGATCTATACGCTCCGCACCATCGCCGCAGCCACCTTCATCCTGATGCCGATCACGCCCGCCAGCGTCATCGTCTTTTCGCTGGTCATGGGGGCGCTCTGGCTGGCCACGGTGCCGCTGACCTCGGGGCTTGTCGCCTATATCTATGGTCTGCGCTATATGGGGACGCTTTACGGCTTCGTGTTCCTGTCGCACCAGATCGGATCCTTCCTGGGGGTCTGGCTGGGCGGCAAGCTGTATGACGCTTATGGCGACTATACCCTGGTCTGGTGGGTGGGCGTCGGTGTCGGCGCGATCAGCGCCCTGATCCACCTGCCGGTGCGCGAGGCGCCCTCGCGACTGCCTGCGGCTGCCGCAGCGGTTTGACGAAGGCGGATGGCGGTCCTAGGGTCCGGCGCGCCAAGGACAGGATTCGCCATGACCACCCCGCCCCCCCGCCATCACCCGTCGGAACGCGCCATCGCGATCCGCTATCAGCAACGCTCGGCCGAGGTGAAGGCCCTGCAACGGCAATGCTATGCCCTGGCGACGCTGCGCCTGCGCGCGGCGGTGGAGGCGAACGGCACCGGCAAGGGCCTGGCCGTTGTCAGCGACATCGACGAGACGATCCTGGACAACACCGCCGTCATGGCCCACGCGATGGCCCTGGGCGAGCATCTGGACGGGTTCGAGACCTGGAAGCTGTGGGAACGCGAGGGCACGCCGCATCTGCTGCCGGGCGCGAGCGATTTCTTCCACCTGGCCGACAGCCTGGGCGTCACGATCTTCTATGTCTCGGACCGGTTCGAGGAAAACAAGCTGGCGACCATCGCCACCCTGTCGCGGCTTGGCCTGCCGCAGGTCCATGCAGACCAGGTGCTGCTATTCGGGCCGCCCAAGGCCGAACGCCGCGCCGCCGTGGAAAGGAACCACCGCGTGATCCTGCACCTGGGCGACACGCTGCACGATTTCCACGGTTGCTTCGCGGGGGTGACGCTGGACGAACAGCACAAGCTGGCCGAGGATCACGCCGACCGCTTCGGCGAGGACTGGATCGTCTTTCCGAACGCCGCCCACGGCACCTGGATGGAGGCCGAACTGCGCCCCTGGAACCTGCCGGGCGCGACCAAGCCGCGCTGACGCCTGCCGTCTGGCCCTGCCTTATTCGCCCAGGTGCGCCGCGATGGCCCGGCCCAGGGCGAAGGCGCGCTGTTCCAGGATCACCGGCGTTTCGCAGACATAGGTCAGCGATTGCTGGCGTTCGGTGAAGATGCGCTGATCCCAGTCCAGCGCCTCCTCGGCCGCGTCGATGGCATCGAAATCGGGTTCCGCCGCAGCTTCCAGTTCGGCCATCTGCGCACGGCGTTCCTCGATCCTCTGGGCCAGGGCCACCTGGCTGCGGCCATAACGCGCGATCCCCTCGATCAGGGCGGACCGGTCCGGCTCGATCTTGCCCATGACCGCGACCATCAGCGCCGTCAGCCGGGCATCGTCGGCATCGGCCGCGAAGTCGGCGATGGCGGCCTCGGCTTCCTCCATCGGCAGGCGGCGCTGTTCCAGCCGGGCGGCCAGCGCGTCGATCCGGGGATCGCGGGCCAGTTCCGTCACGCGGTCGTCGGGGACCGGCCCGGTCCAGACCTGGCCCAGCGACAGATGCGGCTGCTTTCGCTGGATGCATGGCCATTCGGGGTCGGTGCCGGCGGCCGACCATGCCGGCCCTGCGGCGATCGTCAATGCGAACAGGATGCGTTTCATCCCCTCTCCTTCCGTCTGGCCCACAGGCCCTTGGCGGGATCATACATGAAGACGGCTGCGCCGAAAAACGCCGCCAGGCAGCCCGCCACCACGGCAAAGGCCTGCCCGTTCCATTCAAGGTAAAGCGCAAAGCGGATCAGTTCCACCGCATAGGTGAACGGATTGGCCGCGCAGATGTCGTGCAAAAGGGGCGAGCTTTCGTTCATCCGCCACAGCGGATAAAGCGCCGACGAGGCAAAGAACATCGGGAAGATCACGAAGTTCATGACGCCTGCGAAATTCTCCAGTTGCCGGATCGCCGATGACAGGAACAGCCCCAGCGCGCCCAGCATCAGCCCCGACAGGACCAGCGCAGGAAAGACGGCGACATAGCCCCAGGCGGGCGGGCGGATGTCCCAGAACCAGGCGATCAGCAAAAAGGCATAGGCCTGGATGATCGACACGATCACCCCCGCCATCAGCTTGGACCCCAACAGGAACCAGCGCGGGAACGGGCTGACCAGCAGCGTCCGCATGGCCCCGGTTTCGCGGTCATAGACCATCGACAGCGACGATTGCATCCCGTTGAACAACTGGATCATCGCCACCAGGCCGGGGGTCACATAGACCTCGTACAGCACATAGGTCTGATAGGGCGGCGTGATCGACAGGCCCAGCACGGCGCGGAAACCCGCGGCAAAGATGAACAGCCAGACCAGCGGGCGGACCAGCGCCGCCATGAAGCGGCCGCGCTGCTGGACGAAGCGCAGCGTCTCGCGCCAGGCGATGCCGCGAAAGGCGGTGGCCCAGGCGCGGGCCGGAAAGCGGCGCGCGGTCATGCCGCCGCACCGGTCAGCGACAGGAAGGCCTGCGTCAATCCCGACGGCCCCGACACGGCCGCAGCCTTGCCGCTGTTCAGCACGCGGCCCTTGTGCAGGATCACCAGATCGTCGTCCGGCTGGATTTCGTCCAGGATATGGGTGGCCCATAATGCGGACACCCCTTCGGACGCGATCAGGCTGCGGGTCAGGGCCAGAACCTCGGCACGGGATTTCACGTCCAGACCCACCGTGGCCTCGTCGAGAAGCAGAAGGTCGGGACGGTGGATCAGGGCACGGGCGATTTCCGCCCGGCGCTGCTGTCCCCCCGACAGGGCCGAGACCCTGTCCCCTGCCCGGCTGTCCAGCCCGACCTGGGCCAGCACCTGTTCGATGCGGTTTCTTGCATCCTTGCGGGATATCCCGTGCAGGGCCGCGTGATAGGCCAGGTTCTGCGCCACGCTCAGATCGGCATCCAGGGCGCGGCTTTGAAACACCACGCCCAGCCGCGCCATGGCCTGTGCGGGCTGGCGGCGGACGTCATGGCCCGCGACCTCGATGCTGCCGGTGACATTGCTGTAAAGCCTTGTCACCAGCGAGAACAGCGTGGTCTTGCCCGCGCCGTTCACGCCCAGCAGCGCGGTGAAGCTGCCGCGCGGGACCGTCAGCGACACATCCGACAGCGCCTTGACGCTGCCGAAGCTGTGGGACAGGCCGGTGATGCGAAGCGCGTCTGTGGACACGTCACTCCTATTGGATATTGAACACGGCCTGCTGGCTTTCGCCGGACGATCCCGGCACCGACAGTGTATAGCGTCCGGGCGTGACTGCAATGAAGCTGATCACCGCCGTGCCCGCATTGTCGAATTCGATGCTGTGGACGCCCATCGGGCGGATCTCGATGTCGTTGATGACGATCTCGTTGATCCAGATGTGGCGGAAGAAGTCGCCGCCCGACAGCGCAAGTTCCTGGCTGCCGTCGGCATTGATGGCGATGCGGTAGAAGCCGCCCGACTTCAGGGTGTATTCCCCGCCCGCGACCGGCTGTCCCGAGGCCAGCGTCAGCGGCGCCAGATCGGTGCGGTTGTCGCGCGCCATGATCCCCGAGAAGCCGTAGTCGAACTTGCCCTGCGCGTCGTAAACGGCGGCAGCCTCGCCGCCCGCTTCGCCTTCGGCGTCGTCATCGTCGTCGTCGTCATCTTCCTCGGTCGCGGCGGCGTCGGCGGGCGCGGCTTCGGTCGCGGCGGTCCCTTCGGCGGGGGCGGCGGCATCCTGGGCCGCGGCGGGAACGGTCAATCCGGCCATGATCATCAGAACGGTCAGCAAACGGGTCATGGGATTTCCTTCTTCAATGGATGGATGGGGCCGCGTCAGTTCGGCGCGACCACGACGCCCCAGGGCTGCTGGCCCACGGCGACGGATTTGATGACTTCCTCGGCGGCGACGTCGATCACCGACACGTCGTTGGAATTGCCGTTGGTGGTGAACAGGTATTTCTCGTCGGGGGTGAAGGCCATCTGCCAGACCCGCTGGCCGACCAGAAGGTAATCCTTGACCTCGTCCGTTTCGCCGTCGATCACGGCCACCCGGTTCGACGGCCCAAGCGCCACGAAGACCTTTTTCCCGTCATTCGTCACGCGCACGCCGACGGGCTGGATCGCCTCGGGCAGGACGCCCGGAACCTCGAAGGTGATCTTCCTGGTGATTTCCTGCGTAGCGGGGTCGATCACGCTGACGGTCCCGCCGATCTCGGCGCTGACATACAGCTTGGTGCCGTCGTGATTGTATTCGGCAAAGCGCGGGCGCGAATCCACCAGGACGTTGGCAACGATCTCGAACGTGTCCGTGTCGATGAAATGCGCCATGTTCGTCGTTTCCGACGTGTTGATGACGATCTTTCCGTCCGGGCTGACGCCCATGCCCTCGGGCTCGACGCCCACGGGGATCTCGGCCAGCACCTGCTTGGTCTTCACATCGACCACGGTGACCAGGTTGTCGTCTTCGTTGGCGACATACAGCGGGTTGCCCGAGGGATGCAGCACGAACAGTTCCGGGTCGGGACCCGAGGGAAGCGTGTGCAGTTCCTCCATCGTGTTGGGATCGAAGACACGCACCAGGTTGTCGTCGGAGGCGCAGACGTAAAGTTCGGTCCCGTCCGGCGAAATGGTGATGCCGCGCGGGCGGTTGCCGACCGGATAGGTCCCCAGAACCTCCAGCGTGTCGCTGTCCAGGACGGTGACGTCGTTGCCCTTTTCATTGGTGACGAAGACGCGGTTGGCAAGTGCCGGTTCCGCCAGAAGGGCAAGGGCGGGGGCCAGGACCAGGATATGCTTCATGGAACCTCTCAAAAGGAACATTCGGTTTCGGGACGGTCGATGCCCAGGGTGTCCAGCGCACTGGTCTGGTGCAGATACTGGTCCTGCGGGCTGACCGAGGTGGTCAGGACGCCGGTGGTCAGCAGGATCGGCTGGCGGACCTGGTGGTCCCAGTCGCGCACGGTCAGCTTCTGGCCCTTGAAGCCCGCCACGTCGAACTGATCCGACAGGATGAATTCGCGCAGCGTGTCGGGGTCGGCCGACTGCGTCCGGGTCGCGGCCTCGCCGACGATGCGCAGGGCCAGCCAGGCCTGGTAATCCTCCTCGCGGATGGGGCGGTTGGCCAGTTTCTCGAACCGGTTCTGGTATTGCGTCCCGCCCCAGGCCTCCATCGCCGGATGCCAGCTTCGCGGCACCAGTCCGGCGGATCCCGCCACGGGGCGCGGATCCCAGGTCAGATAGGGTAGATAGGGGGCAAAGATGTCGCTTTCGTCCGCCGCGATCAGCACGTCATAGTCAGGCGCGCGCTGCGTGAAGACGGGCATCTGCGCCTGCACCTGGACATGGCCGGAATCGGTGCTGCGGGCGCCGCCGGTATCCTCGAAGATGCGCTCCTCGACGATCTTCGCGCCGAACTTGGCCGCGGACCGGCGCCAGGCGCCTGCCAGGGCCTGATCCTCGGGGTGGCTGCCATGGACCAGAAGCCAGTCGGGCCAGTTCTTCCACATCAGGAATTGCGCCAGCGCATCGGTCAGCATGGCATGGCTGGGCGCGACATGGATGGTGTTGAACCGGCAATCGACCCCGCGCAGGCTGTCGCCCCGCGCCCGTGCGTTCAGCAGCATCGCGCGGTCGCCCGCCTGGTCGGCCAGGGCAAGCGTCGTCGCGTCGTCGGCCAGGACCACGACGAACTGGATGCCCTCGGCCAGGATCCTGTCCAGTTCGGCCGCGGCGGTGTCGGGCGTGGCGGTCACCTCCAGCGCCTCGAAGTCCTGGCCCATGAAGCGGCCGGTGGTGTCGTTGTCCTCGATCGCCAGACGGGCGCCCGCGAATCCCAGATCCTCGACCGGCAGGTCCAGCCGGGAAATGGGTGGCAGTCTTTCCTCGTCCACGCGCAGAACGGCCGCGCGGATCTGCTGCATCTCGGGCTGGGGCTGCTGGGCCATGACAGGCCCGGCCAGCGCCACGCCAGCCAAAAGTCCTATGATTCCCTTGAACATTTCATCTCTCCCTGGCGGCATGTTGGGTCGTGCAAGGCCTTGGGACAAGACGGTTTTTATTCCCGCCCATGGCGGGAAGATTTGGATCAGTCTTAGGTCTTATGGACTGACCGCCCGCTCCGGCGCATGGTCATGGCATTTGGAGGAAAGCGGACAGATGATGCAGAAGATCCTGGGCCTTGCCGTCGCCGCCACGCTGGCCATGACCCTGGGCGCGCAGGCGCATGGACCCGCGCGGCTGAAGACCGAGCAGTCGGTGGTTCTGGACGCCACCCCGGACGAGGTCTGGCAGGTCATCGGCAAGTTCGACGACATGAACTGGCACCCCGCCGTCGCCCGGACCGAGATCACCCCCGAAGGCGCCCCCATCGACGTCCCCGAGGAATCGACCCGGATCCTGCATCTGAAAGCGGAAAGCGGCGATCCGACCATCACCGAAAGGCTGATGTCCACCAATCCCGACAAGCGGCAATACAAGTACATGATCACCGATGTCGCGGTCGAGGTTCTGCCGGTCACGAACTATTCGTCCACGCTGCAGGTCAACGACAAGGATGGCCGCGCCGAGGTCGTCTGGAAGGCCGGCTTCTATCGTGGCTATCCGAACAACGATCCCCCTGCAGACCTGAACGACGACGCGGCGATGGCGGCGGTCAACGGCATCTATCAGGCGGGCCTTGATGCCCTGGTCGAGCGATTCGGCAAGGCCGAGTGAGGCTTGCCGCCGTTCTTCTGATGCTAGCATCCCCCGCCCTGGCGGGGGATTTGGCATTCGTGACCAGCCAGAACGCGGACATGGTGACGCTTGTGGATACGGAGACGGGCACGGTGCTGGCCCGAACGCCGGTTCCGGGAAAGCCCGCGCCGGTCGCCTATGACCCGGCAGCGGGGCGTGCCTATGTGATCGCGGCGGATACCGGGCTCCTTTTCGTGCTGGATGAGCAGGGCGGCATCACCGAAAGCCTCGATCTGGGCGAGGGGGCCTTTGGTCTGGCCGCTGCCCCGGCGGGCGGGCTGTTCGTCACTGACTGGTATGGGGCACGCCTGATCCACCTGGACAACGATCTGCAGAAGATGTGGGAGGTTCCAACCGGCGCCGCCCCGGCGGGGGTCGCCGTCAGCGATGACGGGCAATGGGTGGCGACGGCGGATCGCGATGCGGATGCGGTCAGCATCTTCGACGCCCAAAGCGGCGCGCTGCTGCACCGGGTCGCGACGGCCGGGCCCCATCCCTTCGGCATCACCTGGCATGGCGGGCGGTTCTGGACGGCGGATGTGCAGGGGGACACGGTGTCGGTGATCGACCCGGTTGCCGGCAGCCTGGCAGGACAGGTCCCGACCGGCAGCCACCCCTATGCCGTTGCCTTCGCCGGGGGACGGGGGTTCGTCACCAATCAATATGCCGGCACGCTGACGGTGTTCGATCCGGCAAGCCTGGCGGTGCTGACAGAGATTCCGGTCGGCGATTACCCCGAGGGCATCAGTCCCCTGCCGGACGGTGCTGCCGTGGCGGTGGCGAATTGGGAATCGGACACGCTGACCGTGGTGGATGCCGAAAGCCTGGCCATCACGGCGGAAATCGACATGCCGTCCGGCCCGCGCGCCTTTGGGCAGTTCACGGGTCGGCAGGTGTCGCCCTGACCAAGGGCGCCCCGCCTGCGGCCAGCCAGCCCTCGATCCCGCCGGGAAACCAGTGGATCCCGGTATAGCCCAGGGCGACCGCGCGGCGCGCGGCGTTCCAGCTCATCCAGCAGTCGCTGCGGCAGAAGATCACCAGGGGTGCGGCCCGGTCGCCCCTGCTGGCCTGTTCCAGCCCGCGTTCCAGGCGCGCCTGTTCGGCCGGGGCCAGGGCCTCCCAGCCGGTATCCCACAGCCAGACCGCGCCGGGGATCGTCTCGTGCGGGGGTTCGCGCCAGATCGTGCCTTCGGGCAGGCCCTCGGGTCGGGTCTTGCGGGGCAGCACGTCCAGGAAGGGAACCCCATCGGCGTGCAGGCGCATCGCCTGGGCCGCGTCGATGACCGTGGCGCCCTGCAGGGTTTCGGGCACCGGGGCGCGATACGGCTCGCCTCGATAGGCATCGGGTTCGGCAACCTGGGCGGTGGCCGGTCCCGCCAGCAGCAAGGCCAGCAGGACCGCGCGGATCATTGGATCAGCTCCTTGCCATAGTCATCGACGAGGGGCACGCCCGCATCGCGCAGGATGGCGTTGATCTCATCCTGGTGGCGGCGGATCAGGCTGTTGAGTTCCCGTTTCCATTCCTGTTCCGGCAACCGCACCCCCATGGTGATGCGATAGAACATCTTCGGGCCCGCGATTTCCTTCAGCAATGGCGTGAATTGCAGATCCGGGTCGTCCTTGACGCGCGGCCCGGCCAGCGGGCCCCACAGCACGGCGGCGTCCAGCGTGCCGTCCTTGACGCCGGCGATCAGGTCGCCCACCGGATCCTTGACCCGGCGGTCCACGAACAGATCGACGCCGCGCATGTCCTTGGCAAGCCCCGCCCGCGCCATGATCGAGGCCGGCGGCGATCCCGCGACCACCCCGATGGGATGGTCCTTCAGCGCCGGATCCGACAGGTGATCCACCTGGGCCAACGCGCCGTCCTTGCGCGTCACGATGCCGAAGACCGAGGTATAGTAATGGTTCGTGTTCTGGACCAGTTCATCGCCCTGGGCGTAACCCATGACCACGTCGCATTCCCCGGCCCGCAAGGTCTTGGCGATGAAGCCCATGCCAGATGGAAACCAGGTATAGGTGACGGGCAGGCCCAGCCATTCCCCGAAGGCGTCGGCCAGCTTGTTTTCGAAGCCCGTCCCGTCACGCGATGACATCGGGGCATTGGCCGGATCCGCGCAGACGCGGAACTGCGTGGTGGACCGCAGATCCGCGACCTGCGCCGCGGCGGGCACCGACCCAAGGGCCAGCGCCACCATCACCCAGCGGATGATGCCCATCTTACATCGACATGCAGGAATCTTCCTGCGCCGTGTATTCATCGGACTTGTCGGCCCGTTCGGCGGGACGGCCGCGCGGAATCTCTCCGGTCCCGTGGGCCAGAAGATAGACATAGATGTCGTCGACATAGCACCAGACGTTCTTGTTGGTCCCGAAGGCCGGCATGACCGAGTTGGTCCCCTGCTTGCCCGAGGCCACGATTTCCTGGAATTCGTAATAGTCGATCCGCAGCACCGAGTTCTTCAGGGCGGGGGCATAGGTCGAACCCTCGCCATCGGGGCCGTGGCAGACATGGCATTCCGCGTGATAGCGGCGGAAGCCGTTGAAGGTCGCGAAATCGACGACGCCATCCTCGATCTTGAAGGTCGGGATGCCCTCGGCGTTGTACCAGCGGCCGTTTTCCTGGGTTACGGGAGTGATGTCCATGCCGTTGGGAAGGGTGGTCGCGCCTTCGGCCATCTCGACAGGCGCATCGCTCCCCTCGGTTGGGGCGGCAGCTTCCGCCGCCGGTGCCGTGCCGGACGTGGCGGCTGCGGCGCCTGCGCCGGCCTCGGCGGGCGGGGGGGTCTGGGTCGTCGCGTCCTGCGCCAGGGCAGCTGTCGCCACCGATGTGGCGAAGACCAGCGACGCAAGGCTGGTGATGGCTTTCATGCTGTCATTTCTCCCGAATTTCAATTTACCCGTCCTCCTCAGGTAAAACTCCCCCCGAAGATATCCTCGGGGGGAGCGTTGGATAGCGCAACTTTACGTTAGCGGGCCGAAAGTATTAGCCGCTGGTGCCGCCTTCGGCGGGTGCGGGTTCCGCCGCCGGGTCGGCCGCGGGTTCGGCTGCGGCCGAAGCCTCGCCCGGCAGTTCGAACACGGTCAGCTGGCCGCCCAGTTCAGTGTAATCGGACAGCGCGGCATAGCCGCCCACGGCGCCCAGACCTTCGTTCGGGTTGGTCAGGCCCGCTGCCAGACCGATCCCGGCCCAGCCGCCGACACCCGACAGGATGCCGATATACTGCTTGCCGCCGTGGATATAGGTCATCACGTTGCCGATGATGCCGGACGGGGTCTTGAACTTGTACAGTTCTTCGCCCGTGTCGGCGTCGATGGCCTTCAGATAGCCTTCAAGCGTGCCATAGAAGACCACGTCGCCAGCCGTCGCCAAGGCGCCGGACCAGACCGAGAACTGCTCGGGCAGCGACCACTTGATCTTGCCCTCGATGTTGTCCCAGGCGATGAAGTTGCCCATGCCGCCATGGCTGTCCGGGGCCGGATACATCGACAGCGTTGCGCCGACATAGGGCTGGCCCGCGGTATAGGCGACGCGGAACGGTTCATAGTCCATGCAGACGTGGTTGGTCGGCACGTAGAAGGTCTGGGTCTTGGGCGAATAGGCCGCCGGCTGCTGGTCCTTGGTGCCAAGGGCCGCGGGGCAGACGCCGGTGGTGTTCTCGTCCTCGCCGTTCTGCGACGTCGAGTATTCGGCCACGACCTGCGGGCGGCCATACTGGTCGCTGTTGGGGTCCATGACCACTTCGGTCGCCCAGTTCACGACCGGGTCGAACTTCTCGGCCACCAGCAATTCGCCGCTTTCGCGGTCCATCGTGTAGGCAAAGCCGTTGCGGTCGAAATGGGTCAAGAGCTTGCGCATCTGACCGTCGATTTCCTGGTCGGTCAGGATGTTCTCGTTGACGCCGTCATAGTCCCATTCGTCATGGGGCGTCATCTGATAGAACCACTTGGCCATGCCGGTATCGGCGTCGCGGGCCATGATGGTCATCGACCACTTGTTGTCGCCCGGCCGCTGGGACGGGTTCCAGGTCGAGGGGTTGCCGGTGCCGTAATAGACCAGGTTCAGGTCCGGATCATACGAGAACCAGCCCCAGACCGTGCCGCCGCCGATCTTCCACTGGTCGCCTTCCCAGCTGTTGAGGCTGCTGTCGGCACCGATGGGCTTGCCCAGATGGGTGGTCTTTTCCGGGTCGACCAGCATTTCCTCGTCCGGGCCGGTGGAATAGGCTTTCCAGGCTTCGGTGCCGTCGGCCAGGTTCAGCGCGGTCACACGGCCGCGAACACCGTATTCGCCGCCCGAGATGCCGACCATCAGCTTGTCCTTGGCGGGCATGGTGGACATCGTCAGGGTTTCGCCGATGGCCGGATCGCCGACCTTGGTGGACCACTTCACCTCGCCCGACTTGGCGTCCAGGGCGACCACGGTGGTGTCGGCCTGGGACAGGAAGATCATCCCATCGGCAAAGGACAGGCCGCGGTTGACGGTGTCGCAGCACATGACCGCGATCACTTCCGGATCCTGCTGCGGCTCATAGCGCCACAGGATCTTGCCGTCATTGTTCAGGTCCAGGGCGTAGACGTTGTTCGGGAACGGGGTGTGGACATACATGATGTCGTCGATCACCAGGGGGCTGCCCTCGTGCCCGCGCAGCACGCCGGTCGAGAAGGTCCAGGCCACCCGCAGATCGCCCACGTTGTCGCGGTTGATCTGGTCCAGTTCGGAATAACGCGTGTTGGCATAGTCGCCGGTCTGGATCGCCCATTGTTCCGGCTTGGCCGTTTCGGCCAGCACGCTTTCGTTGGCCCAGCCCGCCGTGCCCGTCAGAAGCAGCACGGCTACCGTGCTGTTCAGCAATCTTTTCATGGAAGTTCCTCCGCTATTGGAAGCGAGCGACAGGTTCCCTCCTCCTGTCGCCGTCCTGGAGGTAGTCTTTGACGGACAATGCCTTGCGTCAATCTGGCGTTCTGGCAATTGCCCCTAAAGTCTTAGGGGCGAATTGCCAGAACAAGCGGGAAAGTTCGGCAAGGATCACAGCAGCCGTTCGGCATGCCACATCACATGGTCGCCCATGAAGGACTGCACGAAGAAGTAGCTGTGGTCATAACCGGCCTGCATCCTGAACTGCCCCGGCTGCCGGCGCGCCATCATCGCCTGGGCCAGCGATTCGGGTTTCAGCTTGTCCAGGAACTGGTCCGCGCTGCCCTGGTCGATCAGCACCTCTCCGGGATAGCCGCGTTCGGTCATCAGGATCGTCGCGTCATGGGCGCGCCATGTGCTGCGGTCATCCCCCAAATAGGCCGAAAGCTGCTTCTGGCCCCAGTCGGATTCGGTCGGGTTGGCGATGGGTGCGAAGGCCGACACCGACTTGTAGCGTTCGGGATGGGTCATGGCGATGGTCAGCGCGCCATGCCCGCCCATCGAATGGCCGGTGATGCCCATCGCCTCGGCGTCGATGGCGAAATTGCCGGTCACCAGTTCGGGCAGTTCGTGGACGATGTAATCCCACATCCGGTAATGCGGCTTCCACGGATCCTGCGTGGCGTTCACATAGAAGCCCGCGCCCTTGCCCAAGTCATAGGCCTCGTCGTCGGCCACGTCGTCGCCGCGGGGCGAGGTGTCGGGAAAGACGATGGCGATGCCGGCCTCGGCGCACCATTGCTGGGCCGCGGCCTTGGTCATGGCGTTTTCATGGGTGCAGGTCAGCCCGGACAGATACCACAGCACCGGCACGCGTTCGTTCGCCACCAGTTCCGGAATGAAGACCGCAAAGGTCATGTCGGTGCCGGTCGATTGCGAGCGGTGGCGGTAAACGCCCTGCGTGCCGCCGAAGCTGCGGTTTTCGGAAAGGGTTTCAAGCGTCATCCGACATCCTCCAGGTTCTGAAACATGACCAGCCCATCGACCGGCCCAAGCCTGGGGTGAAGAAACGCCCCCGGCAGGCAGCCGACAATGGCAAATCCCGCCTTCTGCCACAAATGGACGGCATCGGTATTGGTGGCGACGACGAAATTGAACTGCATCGCCGCGAAGCCCTGCGCCCTGGCCCAGGCTTTCGCATGATCCACAAGCGCCCGCGCGATCCCCCTGCCCCGCGCGCCTGAATGCGTGGCAAAGGAGGCGTTCGCCACATGCGATCCGCCGCCCGGCCGGTTCGCGCCGACATGGCTGGTGCCCAGGATCCGGCCGTCCAGTTCGGCGACGAAGGCGGTAAAGGGCTTGGCGAACCAATCCGCCAAGGCATCGTCGCGGGAAATGTCGCGCGGGATGCAATAGGTTTCCCCCGCGCGATAGACCGGTTCCAGGATCGCCCAGATGGCGTCGTGGTCGGCACTGGTGGCGGGGCGGATGGTGATGCCGCCCTGCCCCGTCATTTCAGTTCGTCAACGGACCGGATGACCTTGCCCAGCAGGCCATAGTCCAGCGCCTCTTGCGTGTTCAGCCAGAAGTCGCGCTGGGTGTCCTTCTCGATCCGCTCGACCGTCTGGCCGGTGGCGTCGGCGAAGATCTGGTTCAGGCGGTCGCGCATCAGGCGCACCTGTTCCGCCTGGATCATCATGTCCGACGACGTGCCGCCGATCCCGCCCGAGGGCTGGTGGATCAGGAAGCGCGTGTTGGGCAGGCAATAGCGGTTTTCCGTCTTCGCGGCCACGAAGATCAACGCGCCCGCCGATGCCACCCAGCCCGAGCCGATGGTGCGCACGGTGGGACGGATGAACTTGATCACGTCATGGATCATGTCGCCCGATTCCACATGCCCGCCGGGCGAGGAAATCAGCATGTTGATCGGCTTGTCGCTGTCCTCGGCCAGGGCCAGAAGATGGGCCACGGTGCGCTGCGCCAGCTTGTCGTTGATGGTGCCCGCGACGATCACCGTGCGCGACTTGAAATACAGCTTGCCGATCTTGTCGCCTTCTGGAAGGCCCAGGCCGCCGTCCTTCTCGCCCTCGTGGCGGCGGTCGTCTTCTTCCGGTTCGTCGTCGTCATCGTCCAGCCACTGGTGACGCATCGGCCTGCTCCTTTTTCTCATGGCGACGGCGGGACCATGGCCCCGCCGTTCTTTTACCTATGCAGCGATGAACGATCAGTAAAGGACGACCGAGCGGATCGACTCGCCCTTGTGCATCAGGTCGAAGCCCTTGTTGATGTCGTCCAGCGGCATGGTGTGGGTGATCATCGGGTCGATCTCGATCTTGCCCTCCATGTACCAGTCGACGATCTTCGGCACATCCGTGCGCCCGCGCGCGCCGCCAAATGCGGTGCCTTTCCAGACCCGGCCGGTGACCAGCTGGAACGGACGCGTGCTGATTTCCGCGCCTGCGGCCGCCACGCCGATGATGACCGACTGTCCCCAGCCGCGATGGGTGCATTCCAGCGCGTCGCGCATCACCTTGGTGCTGCCGGTCGCATCGAAGGAATAATCCGCGCCGCCGATCTGGTCGAAGGGGGTCTTGGTCATCTCGACGATATGCTGGACGATGGAACCGTCGATTTCCTTGGGGTTGACGAAATGGGTCATCCCGAAGCGTTCGGCCATTTCCTTCTTGTCGTTGTTCAGGTCCACGCCGATGATCATGTCCGCGCCCGCCAGACGCAGGCCCTGGATCACGTTCAGCCCGATCCCGCCTAAGCCGAAGACCACCGCCTTGGCGCCGATCTCGACCTTGGCGGTGTTGATCACCGCGCCGATGCCGGTGGTGACGCCGCAGCCGATATAGCAGATCTTGTCGAAGGGCGCGTCCTCGCGGACCTTGGCCACTGCGATTTCCGGCAGCACGGTATAGTTCGAGAAGGTCGAGCAGCCCATGTAATGATGGATCGGCGTGCCATCCAGCATGGAAAAGCGGCTGGTCCCGTCGGGCATCAGGCCCTGGCCCTGGGTCGCGCGGATGCGGGTGCAAAGGTTGGTCTTGCCCGACAGGCAGGACGGGCATTCGCGGCATTCCGGCGTGTAAAGCGGGATGACATGATCGCCCGGCTTGACCGATTTCACGCCGGGGCCGACCTCGACCACCACGCCTGCGCCTTCATGGCCCAGGATCGCCGGGAACAGGCCTTCCGGATCGTCGCCCGAACGGGTGAATTCGTCGGTGTGGCAGATGCCGGTGGCCTTGATCTCGATCATCACCTCGCCCTCTTTCGGGCCGTCGAGGTTGACCTCCATCACTTCCAGCGGTCGGCCAGCCTCCAGGGCTACGGCGGCACGGGTTCTCATCGTCACTCTCCTATCCGTTCGGGCATTCCGTAAGGGCAAAAGGGGCCGCAAGCAGCCCCTGTGCAGCTGTGTTCATTCAGTCCAAGAGGTCAAGCCGCCAGCTTGCCCGACCGCTTGGCAACATGGGTGGCGATGGCGTCCATCAGCGGCGGGGACAGCGCGTCATAGGGTTCCAGCCCCAATTCGCGCAGCCGCGCGCGGATGCCGTCCATGCGCGAGGGATCGACACCCGATTCGATCACCGAA
>NZ_NWMQ01000070.1:0-8837 GCF_002901215.1 Paracoccus sp. SY
CGACCCGGATTCGCCCACAAGGCAGACCGTTTCGCCCTGCCGGATCGTCACGTCGATGCCCTTGAGGACCTGGGGGTTGCCCGGCGTTTCCGGCAGGCTGACGGTCAGGTTGCGGGCCTGCAGCGCGACGGGGGCGCCGTCGAAGTTGCGTTTCTTGAACAGCATCGGCTTATCCCGCCCGTTTCTTCAGCCGCGGATCCAGCATGTCGCGCGCCGCGTCGCCCAGAAGGTTGATCGACAGGATGCACAGCGACAGCGCCAGACCGGGATAAAGGATCAGTTCCGGCTTGATGCGGAAGAACATCCGCCCTTCCGCCATGATATTGCCCCAGGTGGGGGTTTCGGTGCTGACGCCCGCGCCCAGGAAGGACAGGATCGCCTCGGTCAGGATGGCGGATGCCAGGATATAGGTGCCCTGCACGATCAGCGGCGCCAGCGTGTTCGGGACCAGGTGGCGGACCAGGATTTTCGGCATGGACGTGCCAAGGGCGATTGCTGCCTCGACATAGGGTTCCTCTCGCGCGGCCAGCACGACGGCGCGGACCAGGCGGACGACGCGCGGGATTTCGGGGATGGTGATGGCCGCGATGACGGAACCCACCGAGGGGCCGTTCAGCGCGACAAGTGCAATCGCCAGCAGGATCGACGGGATCGCCATCAGCGCGTCCATCATCCGCATGATGATCGCATCGGCCGTGCGAAAGAAGCCCGCGACCATGCCGATCACCAGTCCGATCAGGACCGAGACCACGGCGGTCGCGATGCCGATGATCAGCGACAGCTGCCCCCCGATCAGGACGCGGCTGAAGATGTCGCGGCCGAAATTGTCCGTGCCCAGGGGGTGCCCCTCGATCGGGCCTTTCAGGCGGGCCAGCGGGTTCATCGCCAGCGGATCGTGCGGCGCGATCCATTGCGCCAGCAGCGTCAGCACCACGATGACGGCCAGCACAAGGGCGGCGATCTTGCTGCCCCACCCGAACTGGGGCAGCCGCAGCGCGCGAAGGACCGGCTGCATGGCCGAGGTGGGCGGCGGAACGGGGGACATCAGTAGCGGATCCTCGGGTCAAAGAAGCTGTAGCTGAGGTCGATGAGCAGGTTCACCAGAACGTAAAGAAAACTGGTCAGCAGGATCATCGCCTGGATCACCGGATAATCGCGGGCCAGGATCGCATCGACGGTCAGCCGCCCGATGCCGGGGATGTTGAACACCGTCTCCGTCACCACGACGCCGCCGATCAGCAGCGCAAATCCCGTCCCGATCACCGTCAGGATCGGCACGGCGGCGTTCTTCAGCGCGTGGCGGAACAGGACGGTGCGTTCCGGCGCCCCCTTGGCGCGGGCGGTGCGGATNGTCCTCGCCCAGGACCTCAAGCATGTTGGCCCGCGTCATGCGCGCGATCAGCGCGATATAGATGGTGCTGAGCGTCAGCGCGGGCAGGAAGGCGTTGGACAGGAACGCGCCCAGGCCCCGGCTGATCGGCGTATAGCCCTGGACCGGGAACCATCCCAGCTTCAGCGAAAAGATCAGGATGAAGATATAGCCGATCACGAAGACCGGGACCGAAAAGCCCAAGACGGAAAAGGTCATCACCGCGTAATCCGCCCCGCTGCGGTGCTTCCATGCGGCCAGCACGCCCATCGGCACGGCCATGGCGACCGACATCAGGATCGTCAGGATCGCGATGGCGAAGGTCGGCCCGATCCGGTCGGCGATCATCGAGGCCACCGGCGTGTTCGAGATCAGCGAGACGCCCAGATCGCCGCGCAGCAACTGGCCCAGCCAGGTCACGAACTGGATGTGCAACGGCTGGTTCAGGCCCATCGCCTCTCGGATCCGTTCCAGTTGCGCGGGGGTCGCCATGTCGCCCGCGATGATCGCGGCCGGATCGCCCGGTGTCAGGCGCAGCAGCAGGAAGACGAAGACGGCGACCAGCAGCATCACCGGGATGACGGCCAGGATGCGCCGCAGGATATAGCCCAGCATCAGGTTTCCTCGGATCGGAGGGAGGGCAGGTCAGGGGCGGCGCAAGGCACCGCCCCAGCTTGGCGGCCTGTCACTCGGCCTTCTGGAGGTTCCAGAACACCGGCACCGGCGAGTTGATCATGTCGGTGATCCCCGCGCGACGTGCTTGGGGCAGGGTGTATTGGCCCAGCGGGATCAGCAACCCGTTGTCGATGCCATGGGCCTGGATTTCCTCGGCCACGGCCTTCTGGGCATTGGCATCGGCGGCGTCGATGAAGTTTTCCTTCAATTCTTCGACGCGCTCGTCGGTGGGCCAGCCGAACCAGGCGTCGTCGCCGCGCCCGTTCAGCATCGGGTTCGAGATCGGGTTCGAAATCTCGGGCACCATCCAGTTGGTGATGAAGATGTTCCACCCGCCTTCGGCCGGGGCCGCCTGGCTGGCGCGGCGGGTCACCAGGGTCTGCCAGTCCATCGGCTGCAGATCGACCTGGAAGCCCGCCTTGCGCAGGGCCTGGGACACCACCACGGGCTGCGTGGCCAGGGCCACCATGTCGGTGGGAGCCATCAGCACGACGGGCGTGCCGTCATAGCCGGCCTCTTGCAGCAGCGCCTTGGCTTCCTCGACCCCGCCGCCTTGCGTCAGCGTCTCGGTGCCGACCTCGCTGCCCAGGGGGGTGCCGCAGCCCATGATGGCGCCGCATACCTGATAGTATTCGGGATTGCCCACCATCGCCGCCAGCACGGGTTCCTGCTGGATCGCCTTCAGCGCGGCCTGGCGGATCTGCTGGTTGTCGAAGGGCGGGTGCAGGAAGTTCATCCGCACCATGGTCTGCATCCCCGTCGGCTCGCGCTTTTCGACCACGATGTTCGGATCACCCTCCAGAAGGGCCAGCAGATCGACCTGCATCTGTTCGATATAGTCGATCTCGCCGCTGGAGAGCGCGTTCACCGCGGTCTGGATGTCGGGCATGTTCACCCATTCGACGCGATCGACGTTCACGACCTTGCCGCCGGCCATCCAGTCGGCAGGTTCGTCGCGCGGAACGTATTCGTCGAATTTCTCATAGACCACGGTCAGGCCCGGCTGGAACTCGGCCTCGACAAAGCGGAAGGGGCCGGAACCGGTGTAATCCGTGATCGCCTCGTCGGCCGAGGTTTCGGCCACGCGGGCGGGCATGATGAAAGGCGGCAGCGCCGATTGCTTGGACAGGATGTCCAGCATCGGCACGAAGGGTTCGGTCAGGGTCCAGGTGATCGTCTTGTCATCCGTCGCCTCGAGGCTGGCGGTGCGGTCCATGATGACCTGCCCGCCGGCGTCCTTTTGGCCCCAGCGTTTCAGCGACGCGACCGCGTCGGCGGCGGTCACCGGCGCGCCGTCATGGAAGGTCAGCCCGTCACGCAGGGTGAAGGTATAGGTCAGCTGGTCGTCGGACACGGTCCAGTCGGCCATCTGCGGCTGCGGCTGGTACTGGCTGTCCTGCGCGATCAGCACGTCATAGATCATGTAGGCGTGGTTGCGCGTGATATGGGCCGTGGTGATCACCGGGTCCAGGACGCGCAGTCCCGAATGCATCACGGCCTTGACCGTCGTTTCGGCCCAGGCCGTCCCGGCCAGCATGGTCGAGGCAAGAAGCGTCGCTGTCAGTCGGTTGAACATGAGATCCTCTCTGTTGATCGATGTCGCGGGCCGATCTTGGCGTCAGCCTTGCGCGGGTGGGGTGAAGGGCGGGCCGCCCGGCTCCAGCCGGATACCGGGATGCAGGTGGCGGAAGGGCAGGCGGGCCGGGCTGAGGGGCATGGGTCCGGGCGCCGTGCAGATCAGGATGTCTTCGGCGATGGGGGCGAAATCGGCCCGGAAATGGTTCGAGCTTTTGACCACCAGGATGGCCTGGGCCTCGGGCTCTATCCCCAGGAAGCGGAACATCTCTCGGTCGGCCATCTGGGCCTTTTCGGACGCAACAGCGACGCGGACCCCGCCGATGCGCAGGCAGGCCGAGGGGCCAAGCTGCAGATGGGCGCCGCCGTAATAGGGGCCGGTGGCATGGCACCGGCCGTCCGATAGGCGTTCCACCGTGAAGGTGCCGGCATAGGGGGCGTCACCTTCGACCCCCGACTTGCCGCCCAGGGACAGTTCGATCTGTGCCCCAACGCCTGCCGCATGGGCTGCGGCCGCAGCCTGGGGATCGGTGATCAGCCCGATGGCCGCATGCCGGGCATCCGCCTGGATCAGCGCCCGCAACATCCCCGTCGTGTCGGAATCGCCCCCCGCGCCGGGGTTGTCCTGCGTGTCGGCGATGACAACGGGGCGCGTGGCCGTGGCGGCAAGGCGCTGCGCCTCGGCCACGCCGTCGTCAGGCAGGAAGGACCGGCCCTGAAAGGCTGGCTCCGCCTCGCGCACAGCCTGCGCGATCCGGTCGGCGGCCGCGTCCGCCTGATCCTGGCTTTCCGCATAGGCCACGACCGAGGGACGGCAATCCGCGAAATCCGCCGCCGGAAAGCCCATGAAGAACGACGCGCAGACACCTTCGGCATCAAGTTCCGCCACCAGGTCGTAAAGCCCGGCCGCAGGCTGGCCCATGGTGGACTGCCAGGCAATCGGGATCAGGAAATCAAGCTGCCGGAACGCCTTGAAGCTGGCCCCGCCTGCCATCAGCCGGCCCAGTTCGGCTGCCGCCCGCTGGCCGGTCAGGGCCATGTCCACATGCGGATAGGTGCGGAACCCCATCAGCAGATCGGCTTCATCGACCATCTGCGCGCTGATGTTTCCATGCAGGTCAAGCGCCGCGACGATGGGCACATCGGGGCCTACGACCTCTCGCACGCGGGCGATCAGCGGTCCTTCGCCATCGGGCGCGCTCTCTGCCACCATGGCTCCGTGCAGGTCCAGGAACACCCCGTCCACCGGCAGCACCTGCCGCAGACCCTCGACGATTTCATTGCTGATGGCGTGATAGCAGGCGGCGGTCACCGGGGCTGATGGCACGGCGCCTGCCCAGGTCAGCGGCACCAGATCCCAGCCGTGGCTTTCGGCATGGTCGATCGCGCCAGCGACCGGCAGGTTGACCTGCCGCCCACGTTCCAGAATCTGCGTGCCGCGGCTTAACGGCAGATAGCCGCCCCCTTGTTCGAACGCGGCCATGTCGGCAGGGCTGGGGGCAAAGGAATTGCTTTCATGGACAAACCCCGCAAGGGCAACGCGCGGCGCGTGATCTTGATTGAGAGATGCCACCATTGCGTATTGCGATCCGATACGACTGCATTGCATGGTGAGTGTAGTTAGTGAATTTTCCTTGTGTCAACATTGGAGATGCAGAGGATGCAGGAAAACCCGGCCATGTCCCTGTCGAACCCTGGGGATTCCTTGTTCGTTCAGTCCCTTGCGCGTGGGATGAGCGTTCTTGAGGCATTCCGTGAAGCCGACGGGCCGCTGTCGCTGGCGCAGATCGCCACAAGGGCAGGGCTGACACGCAGCGCGGCGCAGCGCCTGGTTCATACCTTTCGCAAGCTGGGCTATCTGACCTTGTCGGAAGACGGGCGCGGCTTCCGCCTGGACTTGCCGATCCTGGACCTGACGCATGACTATCTGCGGCTGAACCCTTTGGTTCGACGCGCCAGTCCTGTGCTTCTGGAACTGCGCCGCAATGTCCGTGAACGGGTGGACCTCTCCCTGTTTGACGGCAGGCGGATGGTCTATGCCGCCCGGATGCAAAGCAAGCGCGAGACGTTCTTTGCCACCCTGGTGGGCAACAGTGTGCCCACGGCCTGCACGTCCGGGGGCTGGGCCGTCATGGCAATGCTGCCGGACGATGAGGTGGACACGATCCTGGAGGGACAGCAAATCCCGGAGATCACGCCGCGGACACTCACCGACCCGTCCGCGATCCGGGAACAGATAGCCTTGACCCGCGCGAATGGTCACGCGCTGGCAATCGAACAGATCCTGATGGGAGAGGTGGCTGTCGGTGTGGCCATTCCCGACGCCGACGGACGCCCGATTGCGGCGATCCACATTGCGGCCTCGCTTTCGGAATGGGCCCCCGAGGATTTCCGGCGACGCGTGGCGCCCCTGGCTGCCGAGGCCGTGCGCAGCATCCTGTCCAACTGACGACTTCGGCAGCAGCGGTCCTTGTCATGTCACCCAGGACCGCGTTACCGGCTTCCCGATCGCCATCCCGGATCCCGCGACAAGAACTCCGTCACGCGGCAAGGCCGACGCGCCTGCGGATCGTTTCATCCCTCAGCGAGACTTCAGCCCCCAGGAACTCGTCCCCGTCCGGGCCGCACAGCCACACAAGCGCCCGCGCCGGCCATTCGGGCGGAACATGCACCGACCAGTCAAGTTGGCTGACCGGATTGACCCCACTTCTTCGGATGCTGTCCTGCATGTCCGTCGCCACGGTTCCAGGCGAAAGGCTGATGGCGCGGATGCCGTCGCCGCGCGCCTCGTGATCCAAGGCGCGGGTCAGCATCCAGGCTCCGGCCTTGCTGGCGCAATACGCGCTCCAGCCTTGCTGGGGGTTATGGGCGGCGCCCGACCCGACGGTCAGGATCGTCCCGCCGCCCTGGGCGCGCATCACCGGAAGGGCCGCGCGCATCCCATGAAAGACCCCCTTCAGGTTGACATCGATGGCCTGTCCCCAGTCATCCACATCGGCTTCGGCAAGTCCAGCGATGGGGCCGATCACACCAGCATTGTTCACAAGGACATCAAGCCGGCCGAAGCGATGACAAACCTTGGCCACCGCATCCTCCATGTCGCCAGCCTTCGCGACATCGCCGGAAAAGGCGAACCCGCCGATCTCTGCTGCAAGATCATCCACCGCGCTTCTGTTCCGGGCCATGACTCCGACCAGGGCGCCCGCCTTGGCGAAAGCACGCGCCGAAGCGGCGCCGATGCCGCGGCTTGCCCCGGTGACGAGAACCACCCTGCCATCAAGGTTGACCATCCTATCCTCCTTAGACTTCATGCCGGGATCCGATGCTCTGTCGCCCTGAGCCCTCAACAAAATCACTCAGACGATTTGTGCAGCAAAGTTCCCGGTCTATTGCATAACCTGCAGACTTGGACAACGATCCTGAAAACATGAGGGGAGGCGGGAATGCGCGGATCGAGAGCGACACGGATACTGCTGGCGGCGACGGCGCTGAGCCTGGCATGGACAGCGACGGCGATTGCCAATGACTATCCTCATGCCAGCGAACCCATCGGCACCGTCGAGCAGATCTATGACGGGCATCTGACGCCGGATCTGGCGGTCAGCACCTTCCGCAACATTGACCGTCTGTTCCCGGTCCGCACCATCGAAGCGAGCGACACGCCGCGCGCCCTTCCCCAGGCGCCACAGGATCTTGCGGCCATGGTATCCTTCGACATCGATGGCACGACTTATGACCTTTATGATTTCCTGGCGCTCGACAACGTGACCGGGCTGATCGTGCTGAAGGATGGCGCGGTCGTTTGCGAAACCTATCAGCGCGGCAATACGCCCGAGACACGCTGGATGTCGATGTCGGTCGCGAAGTCCATCACCTCGACGCTGGTGGGTGCGGCGATCAAGGATGGGCATATCGACAGCCTGGATGACATGGTGGTCGATTATGTCCCCAGCTTGAAGGGCAGCGCTTATGACGGGGTCAGCATCCTCGACATCCTGCGCATGGCTTCAGGAGTGCGGTGGAACGAGACCTACACCGATCCGCAGTCCGACCGCCGCGACCTGCTGCGGGCACAGATCGCACAAGAGCCAGGGGCCGCCATGAAGGTCATGGCCGCGCTGCCGCGTGCCAGCGAGCCCGGCACGGCCCATACCTATTCGACTGGCGAGACGCAGGTCCTGGGGGAAATCGTCCGGGGTGCAGTCGGCAAGCCTCTGGCCGAGTATCTGTCCGAAAAGATCTGGCAGCCTTACGGGATGGAGGCCGACGCGAACTGGTGGCTGGATTCTCCTGACGGGGTCGAGATCGGGGGCAGCGGCCTGTCGGCCACATTGCGCGATTTCGCACGCTTCGGTCAGTTCTTCCTGGAAGGCGGGGTGATCGACGGCAAGCCTGTTCTGCCTGATGGTTGGACCGAGGAGGCGGGCAAGCCGCAGACGCTGAAGGATGGCAGCGTGATCGAATACGGCCTGATGTGGTGGCCCGGCTGGACCGAAGCCTCGATCGCCGACAAGGCCTTTGCGGCGATCGGCATCCAGGGCCAGAACATCTACATCAACCCGACCAGGAACATCGTCATCGCCACGCATATGTCACAGCCAAAGCCCGTCGGGAAAGAGCCGATCGACCCGCTGGTGTTCTTTGACGCTGTTGCCGAGGCGTTGGAATAAGGGGAGATGGACCCTTCCACCAACTGTCTGGATCTCTGACGCGCTCGGAATTCCCTGGGACGTGAAAATCTCAATCAGAGTCATCAAGGGATGGTGGCTTTGATGGCGGTTGAGATCACGCGAAGGGATATGTCGGCCGGCGAACTTCGGGCGAAGGCGGCGCGGCAGATGCTGGCGATTGCTCTGGTTCTGAAAGGCGCAAAGGTCTGCCTTCTGGAGGCCTTGGCGGAGAGTTCAAACCCCTCTGCTCTGCGGCTGCACCCCAGCCTGACCGAGTTCTACCGCGCGAAGACCTCCGGCTTGGCTGCGACCCTCTCGACCCGGCGGCCCAGCTCCAGGCCATCTAAGCGCTACGCGGCTTGATCTCCGAGACCGAAGAGGGGCGGCACGCGGCTCGCGATCAACCTGCACGGCGCGCTTGCGAGCCTGTTGCGGCGGGCGACTGGGCAGCCCGTCCACGCACTGCGGACGCCTGCCACCCGAACGCAGAAAGCCCTCGCTTTTGGCGAGGGCTTGATCGGGAATGTTGGTTGCGGGGGCAGGATTTG
>NZ_NWMQ01000071.1:0-8536 GCF_002901215.1 Paracoccus sp. SY
TTCAAAGCCGCAGGTTATGAGGTCGACTGAGTGCAACAGGCTCTAATTGGTACGAAAGCTTTTTTGACAGGCAAGAGAGCGCACGCCCGCGGGGCGAAGGGTCGAACTGTTATGCCCTAGCACGGATGTATCCCCACAGCGCGGCGCGCATGGCCGCCTACAAGCCGGATCTGCATCTGATCTATGTCATGGGCCACCCGATCGAACGGATCGTGTCAGCCTGGATCCAAAATCGGATCGACATGGGTGACAGGATCCCCCCACGCTTGACCGCGCGGTGCGCGAGATGCCGGAGAATTACTTGGGTCAGAGCTTGTATTGGGAAAACCTGTCCCGCTATCGCGCGCTGTTTCCCGACAACCAGATCCATCTGTGCTTCATGGAGGATCTGAAGCAGACCCGGACGCCTTCTTTGCCGGAATTCGCGATTTCCTGGACGTGGCGCAGGCTCTGCCCAACCGCACCCATGTAAATTCTGCGGTGAGCAAGGCGGTACCCACTACTGCTTATTCGGTCATCAACGGGCTGCCTACGATGGAAACAGTGAAGCGGCGGCTGCCCAAGGGCCTACGCCAAGGCTCTCGCGACCGTTTCCTGACCCGCCGGGTCTCTGGCCACAAAAAACCGGATTTCAGCCCCACGATCTGCGGCTGGCTGCGTACCGAACTGGCCGCCGACACTGTGGCCCTCCTCGAACATTGCGGCAAGCCTCGGGATCACTGGCGGCTGTGACCGCCTAGTCGCGCAGCAATCGAACCTGTTCGTCGGGATACCAATCGGCTAGTTCCTTAGGGGTCATGCCAAAGATGCGCCGCGCTTTAGCGCAGGCCTGCAGAATGCCGCGCGCCTGGGGCAGATCGAA
This sequence comes from Paracoccus sp. SY, assembly GCF_002901215.1. Classification (NCBI taxonomy): domain Bacteria; kingdom Pseudomonadati; phylum Pseudomonadota; class Alphaproteobacteria; order Rhodobacterales; family Paracoccaceae; genus Paracoccus; species Paracoccus sp. SY. The sequence continues at coordinate 863 of NZ_NWMQ01000071.1, forward strand.
GCGCCGCGATAGGGCGTCCTTCAGAATCTCGGCCAGCAGTCTGCGCCGCATCAGCGCGAAATAGCGCCGCCGTGCGCCTGTCTGGTCGGCTGCGTGGCGGCGTAGCAGCACCGCCTGGTTTAGCGCCGACAGGGTCGTGGTGCGCAGGCGGTCAATCCGCCCGCCCGCCGCCGTGAAGTGATAAAGCTGCGCTGCGGGCGTAGTCAGCAGCAGATATCGGCGCGAGATACGATAGCTGGCGTCTATATCTTCGCCCGGGCAGTAATAGCGCAGCATTTCGTCGAAGGGTTCCTCCAGCACCACCTGGCGGCGGAAGGTCATGCGATAGCCCTGGAACAGCCGCACGGCCGACACGTCTTGCCCCGCCAAGGCGGGGGGCAGCGGCGGCAGGGGCCGCAGTCCGTCATAGGGGATGAACAGCGCCGCCTTGTTCAGCAGCAGCAGCCGTTGCAACAGCCAGCGGCTGATCCTGCCGCGCGCCTTTCCCTGGCCTGCGCCGATCGTCTTGCTGCCGCGTTCCTTCTGCGCCCCGGCATCGGTCGCAGCCGGGGGCGGCAGGGCCGCGACACCGGTCTGGATGCCGCCGATCCGGCCTTCAGAATCGGTCTCGTAGATCGCCATGATCCGTTCGGCGCAATCGGGATACATGAAGGAATCATCGTCCAGCAGGAACAGGACGGTCGCCCGCGCCTGCACGATGCCCTGGTTGCGCTGCACGGTCAGCGACGGCAGCGCCGCCTGCAGGTAATGGAACCGGACTCCCGGATGATCCGCCAGGATCCGGCTGATCCGGTCCCTGTGGTCCTGCCAGTCCGCACTAGCATCGACCACGATCACCTCGGCTGGGGGGCGGGTCTGACCCAGCGCCAAGCCGATGCAGACCTGCAAGGCCTTGATCCGGTCCTTGGTCGCGATCACCAGACCCCAATCCAAAGTCCGGTCCAGGGCATCGCCGAGGCACGCTTCAGGGGCGCGCTCTTCATCGGTCATGGCTCGCCTCCTTGCGGACGGGGGGCATCGTCGCTTGGATTGCCGGGACGATGCGGGCGCCGAAGCGGGCCTCGCCTTCGGGGGACCAGTGATCGCCGTCCGACCAGTAAAGGGCATCGCAATCGTAAAGGTCGCGGCCGATGTCGAAATTCAGGACCGGCAGCGCCCGGATATAGCCGATGCCGGTGTCGGCTGCCTGGGCTGCCAGCCGATCCTCGAGCCGCTCGAAGATTTCCTGATGGGCGGGGCGCAGTTCCAGCAGGTCGGGGGCGCGGTCGCAATCGACCGACAGCATGGTTTCTGCCGAGACATGCGGTTCGATCATGGGACCGAACCAGGTCACCGGGACGATGGCGTTCCAAGTCTCCAGCACCGGGAAGACGCGGTCGATGGCGGCGTCGAACAGCCGGGGATCAAGGTCGCTGCCGTCGGTGAACAGGCGGCGGTCCCGACGTTCGCCGTCTGCGTCCGTCAACAGCCAGAAACCCGCCTGGACATAGACTGCCGATCCGATCCGAGACGCATGGCGCTCCAGAAAGCGCGGCAAGCCGGCCCCTGCGCAATCAGTCCCGGCGATATGGGGGCGGCACTCCTGCTGGGGCAAGCCCAGCAGGAAGGGCGCATCGGAAGCGGCCTCCATTGCTTTCCAGACATCAAGCGCGTGGGAATCGCCCATGATGGCCAGGGCCGGTCCGTGCTGGACAAAGCACTGTTCGACCTGGGCATCGGTGCTGGCATCGTAGTCGGTCACGAAAAAGCGGCAGGGATCGCTGTTTTCCGTGGCGAAATGGTCCATCCTGGCCATCTGCGTAATCCGGTTCAGCAAGGGGCGGTTCTGCGGCGCCAGGCTGGCGGTGAACCAGGCCTGCTGCGCCCCCGAATAGTTAAGCCCCAGCCCGACCGAGACGAACAGCACCGATCCCACGACCGTGGCCCCGAGTACTCGCCGGACCGGCCAGGGATGATGGCGCGCGGGCTGTTCGACATATTTCCAACTAAGAAAGGCCAGCCCCAGCGATGCCACCGCCAGCCCCATCATCAGCGCCAAGGGCGGTTCCTGGTCGTGATGGGCCAGGCGGGCCAGGGCGAACAGCGGCTGGTGCCAGAGATAGGCCGAATAGCTGATCAGCCCGATGAAGACCGGCGCCCGCATGGACAGAAGCCGCCCGGCCGGCGTGCCCGCGTCGGCGAACAGGATGATCAGCGCGGTCCCGCCCACCGGCGCCAGGGCGTAAATCGACGGAAAGGGCGTGTCGCTGTCATAGACGAAGATCGACGCCAGGATCAGCGCCAGTCCAAGGGTGGAAAGCAGGGCATTGCCCGACCGGCCGCTCCGTATGATCCAGATTGCGCAAAGCGACCCCGCCAGAAGCTCCCATGCCCGGCTTGGCAGCAGGTAGAAATTGGCCCCCGGCGCACGGGTGGCAAGGACCTGGCTGGCGACTAGGCTGGCCGCGAAGATCGCCCCCAGTATTAGCAGCGCGGTTCGTGCGCCCAGTCGCCACAGGCCCAGCAGTAGCAGGGGAAACAGGACGTAATACTGTTCCTCGACCGCCAGCGACCAGGTGTGCAGCAGCGGCTTCAGTTCGGCCGCGGCGGAAAAATAGCCGCTTTCCAGCCAGAACAGGATATTCGAGGAAAAGATGCTGACCGCTGCCACGCTCTGGCTGAAGTCCTGGAACTGGCTGGGCAGCATCAGCAGGAAGGCAGGCGGGATGGTGCAGGCAATGACTAGAAACAGCGCGGGCAGGATCCGCCGCGAGCGCCGGTTATAAAAGTCCAGCAGCGAAAAGCGTCCCTCGACGATCTGCCCTAGGATGATCGTGGTGATCAGATAGCCCGAGATGACGAAAAACACGTCAACGCCGACATAGCCGCCCGAAAAGATTCCAACTCCGGCATGGAACAGGATCACCGGCAGGACCGCGACCGAGCGCAGGCCATCGATTTCGGGACGGTACTTCATGCCTGATAACCTGTGTCAACAACGTCCTGTGCGAACACTCGGCCGGATCGTCGGGGTTTCGTCTAGGGGAAAAACATCGGACGTTCCACTCGAATTTGAAGTTCACGCTTCTTGACGTACCCTGCGGCTTTTGGCAGGCAAAACGGATTAGAGATTAGATCTGTAGGCATTTCCGATCCGGCCAGAATAATGGCCGCGGCAGTTCTTGAAGCCAGTAAGAGTAGGCGACATGTTTTTTGATCACGACGACCTGTCCCGCTTTGGCGACCGACCGGCCCTTATCACTGGCGACGGATCCACGATCAGCTATGCACAGCTTGCCGAAAACGTAAAGCAGATGCGCGCGCGCATGGATGGGAGGCGAGGACTGCTCCTACTGCCTGCTCCGCCTGCGCCCGAAACCATCGTCGCCTTCCTTGCCGCGCTCCAGGCCGGAAACCCGGTCTTTCCCCTTGCCCCGGACCACCCAGCTGAGGAAAGCCGCCTGCGCGAAGCCTTCCCCTTCTGCTATCGGTTCGATCCCGAAAGCGGCGCGCCAGAGATGCTGGAGGCTGCGCCGGTCGAAATCCATCCCGACCTGGCGGTGCTCTTGTCCACATCGGGTTCAACGGGGGCGGCGAAAAGCATCCGCCTGTCGCGCACCAACATCCAGTCGAACGCCGAGGCGATCGCCGAATACCTGGATCTGACCGCCGCCGATCGTGCGCCGACCAACCTGCCCCTGTATTATTCCTATGGCATGTCGGTGGTGACCTCGCATCTGCAGGTGGGCGCATCGCTTTTTGTCACGCCCCTGACCCTTCTGGACGCCGCCTTCTGGGAAGGCTTCGACCGGACGGGCTGCACCAGCTTCGCGGCCGTTCCCCATGTCATCGACATGCTGGAAAAAAGCCCCTTCCGCACCGCCGATCGGCCTTCGCTGCGCTATGTCACCCAGGCAGGCGGCAAGCTGGCCGCCGACCGCGTGGCGGACCTGGCCCGACGCAGCGCCGCCGAAGGCTGGCGTTTCTTCGTGATGTATGGACAAACCGAAGCCTCGCCCCGGATGGCCTGGCTGCCCCCCGAACAGGCCGCCGCGCATCCCGATTGCATCGGCCGTCCGATCCCCGGCGGTGCCTTTTCCCTGGAGGACGAGGACGGCAACCCTGTCACCGCGCCGGGCGAGGCGGGCGAACTGGTTTATCGCGGTCCGAACGTGATGATGGGCTATGCCACCGGTCCTGCGGATCTGGCCCGTGGGTCCGAGTTGGATCGGCTGAAAACCGGCGACATGGCGATGCGGACCGAAGACGGGCTTTACCGCATCACCGGGCGCAAGAGCCGCTTCATCAAGCCCTTCGGCCTGCGGATCAGCCTGGACGAGGTCGATGCCTGGCTGTCGGCGCGCGGGTTGCGCGCCGTCAGCGGGGCGGGCCGCGAGGAACGGCTCTGGGTGCTGATCGCCTCTGATGTCGATCCTGCGGCATTGCGCCGCGAGATGTCCGAATGGCTGGGCATTCCGGCGACGGCGTTCCGCCTTGCCCCGATCGCGGCCGTGCCGCTTGGCCCCAATGGCAAGACCGATGGGCGCGCCGTAACCGCGATGATCCGTGAATTCGAGGCGGCCGAAACCCTGCCCGAGGAAGAATCCGGCGCGGCGGGGCAGGATTGGGGCGACCGGCTTTTCGCCCGGATCGGTTCGGCTTGGCGCCGGATCCGGTCGGATGCGACGGAACAACAGGCTGCGGCTGGCAACGGATCGGTCATGGCCGTCTTCCGCAGTCATTTCCCCGAGGCCGAGATCACCCCAGACAGCTCCTTCACGAAGTTGGGCGGCGATTCACTGCGCTATCTGGGCGTGGCCCTAGATCTGGAAAAAACTCTTGGCCACCTGCCCGACGACTGGGGCCGGATGCGGCTGCGCGACCTAGAGGTCTCGACCGCCAGTCCCGGCCCCACGATGATTGAGACGGCGACCTTCCTGCGCTGCTTGTCGATCATCTTCGTCATCTCGGGCCATCTGCAGTTCATGGCCTATGGTGGAGGCGGGGCCATGCTGTTGTTCAGCGTCGCGGGCTTCAGCTTCGCGATGTATCAGGTGCCTACGATCCTGAGCTCGGGCTCGGTCTGGACTGTATTGTCGCAGATATTGCGAGTAGCAATCCCGGCAGTTCTTTATGCATCGCTTCTAATGGTCGTCTTTTCCACATTCGATTGGCGGATCGCCTCATTGGTGTCGAACTGGTTTGATCCAAGCCTAAATCCCGGCATTTGGTTCATTGCCGTGTATGTCCAAATCCTGCTGGTTGTGGCATTGATCTTCCTGCCGCCGCCGATGCGCCGGATCTTTGCCCGACGGCCCTATGCGGCAGCAGTTAGTTTTGCGATCCTGTCTATTGTGACTTTTCGCCTTGCCCATGAATTCTGGGATACCCATCACCTTTATCGCCGCCTGCCGCATATGACGATGTGGCTTTTCGCGCTTGGCATGGCGGCATGCTATGCCGACACGACCGGCCGAAGGGTCATCGTATCAGCCTTGGCGTTGCTGGGCATTCTTTTGTTCAACGACAATCCCGAACAATTGCTGGCTAATATCCTGAAATGGTATACGCTGGGCTTCATGCTGCTGGTCTGGCTGCCGCGGATCGAAGTTCCCTCTTGGTCAGCCGGCACGATCCGGCGGATCGCGGGAGCTTCGCTCTTCATTTATCTGTCTCATTTTCAATGGGCGAACCTGTCCAAGAAACTGCTAGGTGACTTGCCCGTCATGCCAGTGATCCTGGCCCTCGCCGGGGGCGTGCTGATGTGGACGACTTATGAATGGCTGGTAAAGTGGAGCTTCCGGCAATGGCGGCACATGTCCGGCAAGGCCGAAAAACAAGCCGCATAGAGGTTCCTCATGGCTCGGATTGCCGTCATCATCGTCAATTACGATGCCGCCGACCTGGCCATCGCGGCAGTGGAAAGCGTTCGGGCGCGGTCCCATCCGGGCCACGAGGTCAGCATCCACCTGGTCGACAACGCCTCGCCCGCGGGGGATGGCGCAGTCGTTGCCGAAACGGCGCGGATCCGCGGTTGGGGCGAAGGGGTGGCGCTTTATCTCGAATCCGAAAACCACGGTTTCGGGCGCGGCAACAATCTGGTGCTGCGCAAGTTAGCCGAAAGGGGCGATCCGCCCGATTACGTCTTCCTGCTGAACCCCGATGCGCAGCTTGAAAACGAGGCGATCGCGATTCTGGCCGATTTCCTGGACAGCCGTCCAAAGGCCGCCATGGCGGGGGCGCAGGCGCGCAATCCAGGGGGCAAGGTGCCGGTGCCCGCTGCCTTCCGTTTTCCGGGGGCGGCCAGCCATTTCGTGGCGGCGCTGAATTTCGGCCCGGTGGCGCGGCTGATGCGCGGATCGCAGGTGGCGCTTGGCGGCGATCTGGAAACCCGCCGGGTCGACTGGGTATCGGGCGCCGCTGTGCTGGCACGGTTCGACGTATGGCGCGAACTAGGATTTTTCGACCCCATCTATTTCCTGTATTACGAGGAAGTCGATCTGATGCGCCGCGCGGCACGGGCCGGCTGGGAATGCTGGCACGTTGCCGAGGCGCGCATCATCCATGTTGAGGGTGCCTCAACCGATGTACGCAGCGCCAGGGCCGAGCGGGTCCGCCGCCCGGCCTATTGGTACGAATCCTGGTGTCATTACTTCCGCAGCAACCACGGCCGGGCAGGAGCCATCGGCGTGGCTCTGGCCTGGTTGGCGGGGGCGGGGCTGAATGTGCCCCTGTCGCGCATCAGGGGGCAGAAACCGGCTGCCCCCCTGAATTTCTTTGGTGATTTCTGGGCTCTTTCCTTGCGGCCCCTGCTGGGGCTGCGGCCCGGCCAAAGGCGATAGGGGCTCACCTCAGCCCGGAATCCCCTCGGCCGAGGTGTCGGTCGCCCAGATCCGGCGCACGCGCAGTTCGGCCAGGCCGCCGGCTGTCAGAAACAGCGTGCCGGTGCTGCCATCGGCCATGGTCACGCGCAAACGGCCAGGCTTTGCTACATTGATGGCCTTGTTCAGGATCGGCAGATCCGCCGTGTCGTTGGGCTGGATGGCAAAGATAGTACTGGCAAGGGCAGTCAGTCCAGCCGCCATGCCAGAAAATCAGAAAGAAAGGCTGATAGCATCCTCACCATCCCCTACACCTCACGCAGCAAGAGGGCCGGCACCAGCGTCAGCAGGGTCCCCGCCTTGTTGAAAAGCAGCGGGTACAAGTTGTGCCCGGCTGTCGACAATAGGGGGTGGAAGATCTGCAGATCCAGAAGAAGGATAGTTCTAGAGCGTATCTCAGCCATCAGGATTCCCAGCCTGCCGATGATGTGATTCTCTTCTGCTAGGGCAGATGGAGATTTCAGATGGGCAAGCCACATCCAGTAGAGCTTCGGACCCGGGTCATCGGCTACGTGGACGAAGGTCACGGACACCGTCAGGCTGCTCGGCATTTTCGGGTATCGCCGAAGTTCGTCAATGATCTGGTGAAGCTGCGGCGCGAGACCGGATGTTTGACACCGAGGCGACAAGGCAATGGCGGCGGACATGGCAGGCTGGTGGACGTGACCGGCTGGCTCAAGGCCCGCGTCGCGGCCAAAAGCGGGATCACGCTTGATGAACTCGTGGCCGAACTGGCTGAGACGCATGGCATCGATGTTCACCGCGCCACCGTCTGGCGCGTTCTGCGGGGTCTCGGACTGAGCCATAAAAAAAA
>NZ_NWMQ01000072.1:0-8522 GCF_002901215.1 Paracoccus sp. SY
GGTTCTTCCAAGGCTTTGTCTTCGATCATGCCCCTGCCCGTCAGCCGATGCCGAGGAAAGCCGCAGCTTGGCGAGACGGCGGAGGGGCTGGACAACCGGGCTCGCCCCACGTCTTCCCCAAAGAGCGCCCTGAATTCTGTTGAGACGTGCCAGATCGTTCGGTGGAACGGCAGGCACGGCATCAAGGAGAACAGAAACCCGGATGTGTAGATCAGCCCTTCGCCCAGGATCAGGGTGAAAACCCAAGACCACGTTTCATCGAAGAGGGCGCCGCCAGCGACAGCTGGGCCTCCGAACCCTGATGCAGATTTACCGGTCCATAGGATCCTTCAGGCGCCGGAGCCGCACTCGGAAGATTGGCAATGATCCGTTCAGGAGAGAGCAGATGGGTGGCGCCAATGATACAGGCGAGACACACCGGATGACGGACTATGTCCGCTGACATCCGGAATTTCTCGAAGAGGCATCAGGTGCCTCCTAATCTCGTTTCATCCGCCGCCGGTTCTACCGGCCAACTGGGTGCCGGCCCCGCACACGCGGGTGCTGGCATTTCCTTACGGGCCGTCAATCAATCAGCACGTTCCAGACCCCGTCAGCCCTTGCGGACAGGCTCTTTCACCATAGATCTTATCAAGCGTTGCAAGGAGACAGGGCCGACATACCCGCCGTTCCAGACAGCATCTTACAAAGATGCAGATGCCGGCCTGGGGCGACAGGGAGAAGACATGGAGAGATCATGACCGAAGTAACCCTGCCCACGACGCTGATGAACGAAGCCATGACAGTTGCTGCAGAAGCACTGGGAACGAGACTGGCCTCAAAACAGGACGTCGAACTGATGGCGGTGAGCCGCGGCGCCATGGCCGAGGCAAACGATCCAGGCTTCACCGATGCGCACCGGCTGCACCGCTTCGCCCTGCACCTGCTTGTCGAGGCAGAACTCGACCGCCGCCTCAGGGACCGTCAGAAAACCCGCGATAAGCACCTGGCGACGATGATGCCACAGGAACTGGCTGCTCACGAGAGGGCGACACGGGAGAAGAGTAACGTCCTTCCCTGGCCGAAAAAGATGAGCCGCGCTGGAAGCCTGTAACGTCGGATGGGAGCGTCCAGACGACGACAGCGTCTCTCCTATAGCCTCGCTCGATCTGCCGACGACACCCCATTGGCAAGGATGCATGAGCGTGTCACGGTGTCGGCATAAAGACCTGAATTCTCGCCACTCTCGCGCCCACGGCCGAGGAGATCAGAGTCTCATCGGAAACACGAGGACACATCATGACTGCCGAACGCACACGTCGGATCCAGGAACGGGCCCATTCCCTCTGGGAGAAGGAAGGCCAACCCCATGGCCGGGATGCGCAACACTGGTCTCAGGCAGAACGCGAGATCGACGCCGAAGACGCTGCACGCACATCCTCCCCGGCCGAGACAACCGCGACGCGCCGTCAGCCGAAGCGAAGGGCTGGGGCGAAAACGGCTACGGACACCTCGGGCACGCGCGGCGGCGAAGCAACCGCTGCGGCAGCTGAAGCCTCAGCGGAGGCGCCAGTAAAGACCCGGGGTCGCAAGCCAAAGGCTGTGACGGAAGAAGGCGCAGAGGCGCCTAAAGCGCGGCGCGGACGCTCCTCCAAGGTGGCAGCCGAAGCATCAGCGGATGGGCCGGTGAAAGCCAGAGGCCGCAAACCGAAAGCCGTAGGGGAAGACGGCGCTGAGGCGCCGAAGCCAGCACGGGGGCGCAAAGCAAAGCCAGCGTCTGAAGACGGGTCAGTCAGTTCAATGCCGGCCGGTGATGCTGAGCCCAAGGCCGCCGTCGTGGAAGGGAGCACGGAACCCAACACGGCAGTGACTCAAGATGCGGATCTGGCTCAAGAGCTCACGGAAGCGGTCGAAGCCTCCCGTACGGCTGAATGAGGTCTTCATTCCGGCTGCTGATGGAGATTGCTTCCGGATCATGAAGCTGGGTTAACCCAGAACGCACATCCTTCAGGGAGGGCCTTTGCTGCTCGGAGTGGCCGCGAGGGCCTTTTTGTTTGGTGCCGCGTGTTGCCTGTTGGCGAAATAACGCACGGTTGTCTGATAAGAAGATGAGGCACACAAAGGCTCGGTTCGCCGGCCTCACTGAACGGGTGCTCTTTCGGGGGGCTCAGCTTTCCTTATTGAGCCGTCTCACCGGCTTCACTTGTTCCGCCCTGCATCTTCAAGCGTCTTCAGGACCTCAAGGGCCTTAGCAAGGCCCGCCGCAGTGCTGCGGCTAGACTTGTCATAAGCGTCCGCAATATACGGAGCGATGATGCGGGCCGCCTCGGCGACTGTGTCTGGATCAGTGCTAATCGTTGAAGAGGCGTGGAATGTCGTGCCGTTAGCCGCCCGCATGCCGCGCAGCAGAAGTCGATGAAATCTGTCACGCAGGTGGCGGAAAGGAATACCCATACCTGACAACTCTTCTGGATGCTGCTGGTTGCGACTTGGCGCGAAATCCTCTCAGGTCATGTCAACCCACCCGAAGGGAGTTCACCGGTCACGGCTTCGAGCCCGGAAAAACCTAGATGGAGGATCTTCGTCACTACTCCGGTGATACCTCGAACGTCCCGAGCCCATTGCGGCTAACAGCCAATACCTCCACCTCAGCAAGAGCTCGTGGCTTTTCTGTCATTGCCAGACGACTTCCGGTCCGTGCACTTGGTTCCTGCATAGCCGCCTTGCGACGATAGTTCTGTTTTGCAGCTTGTGGGACGGGGTGGCGCATGTAACGCAAAAAGAAGGTGCCGTTCGCAGAAAGGACCCTGGACGTGTCGAAGCGACCGCGTTTCCCATTCAAGCCCGTCCATCTGAGGCCACGTGCCATCACCGCAACTGGCATGGTGTCTGCGATCTTCAGTTCTGCCGTGCGGGTAAGTGAGCAGGCATTGAAGCAGGTCAGTTTCACACCTGGAAAAACTCAGAAACCTGCCCGTAGAAAACCCGCGGGAGCAGCCAAGTCCACTGCAGATGTTGCATCCCGGCCCCGCAAGGTCATCATGCCAACTCGTGCATCGTTCCGGACTGCCACCCACAGCAGTGAGTTCGGGCAGCGGGATTACAAGATCTACACGCCCGCCTCGGCCGCCAGTTCCCTGGAGCCTATGCCACTGCTGATCATGCTGCATGGGTGTGGCCAGACCCCAGATGATTTTGCCACGGGCACGCGGATGAACGTCTTGGCCGAGGAGTTCAGGCTCCTGGTCGTCTATCCTGCTCAGACCCGTGAGGCGCATCCGAAGCGATGCTGGAACTGGTTTCAGCCCGGCGATCAAGGCCGACAGGCAGGTGAGCCAGCCATTCTCGCCAGCCTTACTCGCGACGTCCTGAAACGGCATGTGGCCGATCCGGCAAGGGTCTATGTCGCTGGACTGTCGGCCGGTGGATCAGCGGCCCTGGTTCTGGCAAGGGCTTACCCTGATATCTTTGCCGCAGTCGGTGTCCATTCCGGGCTTCCCGTTGGTGCTGCTCAGAACAAGGCTTCCGCCATGATGGCGATGGCACAGGGAAATCCCGGCGCTCGGTGCACGGTTCCGATGCCCACCATTATCTTTCATGGAAGCGATGATCGTGTCGTACATGCCCGCAACGGACGCTTCATAGCCATCCGCGCGCTCGAACCCTTTGCTGGGGTCCGGGGGACACATCTCAAACAGCAAGTCAAAGGCGGGCGCAGCTATGTGAAGAGCACCCATCGGATAGGACAAGGTCGACCACTCGTCGAGCACTGGCTGATCGAAGGGTCCGGCCACGCCTGGTCTGGAGGGTCGCCAGCCGGGCGCTTCGTGGATCCCTCAGGCCCAGACGCATCCCGTGAGATGGTGCGTTTCTTTCTCCGGCACAGAAAGAGCATCCGCAAAGGTACGGTCAGTCTGGATTAGGCTCGGCATCTCTGGGCATGGGGCTGTCCTTGTGTTGGCGATGCGGAGAGCGCCGCAGATGATCAGGACCGCACATGGAGGTTTACCGGCAATCGACGATGCAGCCCTTCTTTTCCGAAGTCGCAGAGCGCCGTACGATAGATGCTGCGTCGGGATAACAGCTGGAGTGTCCAAGGAGACGAGAAACGAGGTCTCCATAGTCGTTACTTGGCTTTGGCTCCGTTACTCAGCGGCTTGGCAGATTTCCGGCGTCCTGAGCACCTTGGACCGAACGAAGATCGCTTCCCCTTTATAGACGTCAATCCTCAAGTTAGCCCTAGTTTTTGTTGCTGACGCGCCACGATTTTTTCCACAAACCCCTTAGTTGTCTCAGCCGCAATGCTGCCATGCAGCATCAGCTGTTGTGATCGGTCTTGGGAAGGTCGATCTTGTTTGCAGGGGAGGAAACGACTTTGTCACCCGCAAGGAGTTTCCACATGGCGACCATCGCTTCTGCTTATTGTAAGTCTCCCAGCCGCTTGTCCGCCATCCTGGTGGCTCCGCTCCGTGCCGTGAGCCGTTTCATTATCATGTTGGCCGAAGCCAACGCGCAGATGCGCGCACTGAACCAGCTTAATCATCTATCGGACCACGCCCTGTCGGCTAGGGGCATGACCCGTGAGGGCGAGATGCGCCGGATCATGGGTGTATATGCCGCCCTCTGATTTCGCGAGGGACTGACGCCGTCTCTCCTGGCATTCCCGATCTGCCGGTCGTGCCGCGTTCCCCCTGCTACAGTCGATGCTGGGCTGGCCCTGATAAAACTCCTCTCTCGAAGAAAGAACCTGTCCATGAAAACGATCCTGCTTTCCGCGGTCGCTTCCCTTGCTATTGCAGCTCCTGCGGTGGCCGAAGTTGCTGTCCTGTCCGCACCACTTCAGGCCGAAAGCCTCCACTCTGGGGCATTGGACGTGGTCGCTTATCGGGTCGAACTCCCCAAGGGAGCCCATGAAGTGACGGCAGTGTTCCGCGGCCGCAACAACGAAGAGCCGCAGCGTGTTGTGATGCGCCTGGAAGACCAAGATGAGGTACAGTTCTCAATGCCGGGTGAGCCACAGACGCTTTACACCTTTACGGGCATGGCCAATGCCGTCGAGATCTCAGCTCAAGGGGTACCGGTGCAGCTCGCTTCTCGGTAAAGGTTGGGTGAACAGCACAGGGGCTTGCGCCCCGTGCTGTGAACTCACGCCGAAGCGCAGATCTGCGTTGTCTTCTAGTCACCCCGCATAGCTCAAGAAACGCACAAGAACAGCCAAGCCCTGCTCCTATCGCCCCAGATCGAAGTGGACCGGCTGGACCAACTGGCCGAGGTTCTGGACGAAGGCGGTGCGGATGTGGTCCTGCTGGACAACATGGACACCGACACGCTGCGGGGGGCGGTTGCCATGGCGAAGGGCCGCGTGGTGCTGGAAGCGTCCGGCAACATGCGCCTGCCCCGCATCGCCGAGGTAGCAGCGACCGGCGTGGACTATATCTCGGTCGGCGCGCTGACCCATTCGGTTCCCGTTCTGGATCTGGGTCTGGATTTCTGAAGCGCCTTTGTCGCCCCTCCGGTGCTGCCTGACCCTGCGTGGTGACAGGTTCTTCCAAGGCTTTGTCTTCAATCCCGCCGCTGCCCGTCAGCCGACCAAGGAGCCTGCCTTGGACGCGACTGCTGTCTGGAGTAGGTTTTTCAGATCCGGCTTGCATGACCCACAGTTCGTTCCTGCCCCAAGTGCCCGGCCGATGGCATCCACCGTCATCAGCTTTTGCGTGGCAATGCCCTGCAGGATCGTGTTCATGCCGATGCTGAAACAGGCGCAAACCAAGGCACCTGCATCTGGCTGGTCCCCTCCTGGCCGCCCGGCCAGGATCTCCCCGCCACAACCGGCTCCCAGGGATGCAGCAAGGTGGCTGCGCGACAGGCTTACAGGTTGGGGCGCGACAAACAGCGCCGCCTGAAGGCGGCCATCGATCGAGAAGGCCATCCGCCGGATGCCCTGGCGGGGATCCTGGACAAGCAGCGGCTCGCCCCTCACGCCCAACAAGCTGCGGGCTGCCTCGACCCAGTTCTCGGGCTCGCTGTGGCCGGCCAGTTCCACCTGATAGCCGCTTGGCAGGGTCGCGCTTGCCCAATAATCGCAGGCAGGCTTGATGGGATGGGTTGAGATGGCATAGCCATACCAGGCCGCTTTGAAGGGCTGAATGGCGACTGCGGCTGATTTCGACCCCGGCTGCCCCGACACCGGATCGACCGCCGCCGGCACCAGCACGTCGATGCGGCCGCACGAGGCCGTCTCACGGGTCCAGTGGATCGGCGCAAAGGGATGGCCCGGCGCCACGCGTTCTGTCACCAGCACCCGCAGGATGGCCCGGCCATGCGGGCTGGACACCTCGGCCAATGTGGCAGGGGCCAGTTCAAGCCTGGAAGCATCAGAAGGGTGAATTTCCAGAAACGGCTCGGCCAGGTGTCGCGACAAGCGCGGCGAGAGGCCGGTCCGGGTCATTGTGTGCCAATGGTCGCGCACCCGGCCCGTGTTCAATCGAAAAGGATAGGCGTCGCTGACGGCCGGCGGCAGACGCGGCGTCACTGGAACCATCCGCGCCTTGCCAGAAGATGTGTGAAACAGTCCATCGCCGAAAAAGCGCCCACCCTTGCGAGTGGAGGATTGCGGCCACAGGAACGGGTCCAAGGCGTCATATTCCTCTGCCGTAATCCCGGCATGGTCTGAGATGTCGAAGTCACTGCCAAGCGCGCCCGCGACCCCCGACAGCGCGGCGTGTTCGGCAAAGACCTGCGCCGGGCTGTCCCAGGCAAAGGCATCGCGCCAGCCCATGCGTGCGGCGACATCGGCGATGATGCGCCAGTCGTCGCGGGCGTGACTGGAAGGCGCAAGGCTGCGGCGCTGACGGCTGATGCGGCGTTCGGAGTTGGTGACGGTGCCGTCCTTTTCGCCCCAGCCCGTCGCGGGCAGCAGCACATCGGCCAAGCGGGTCGTATCGGTTCGAGCGATCATGTCCGATACCACCACGAAATCGCAGCCGGCAATGGCACGGGCGACGCGGTCGGCCTCGGGCATCGACACCGCCGGATTTGTGCAGATGATCCACAGAGCCTTGATCCGGCCTTCCTCGACCGCGCGGAACATGTCCACGGCCTTGAGGCCGGGCCTGTCGGCCATCCTGGGTGCGTGCCAGAAGTCCTGCACCGCATCGCGATGGATGACGTTTTCAATGTCCAGATGGCAGGCCAGCATGTTGGCGAGGCCGCCTACCTCTCGGCCGCCCATGGCATTAGGCTGGCCGGTGACGCTGAAGGGACCCATGCCAGGGCGGCCGATCCGGCCCGTCGCCAGGTGACAGTTCAGGATTGCATTCACCTTGTCGGTGCCGCTGTCCGACTGGTTGATGCCTTGGGAATAGACGGTGACGACCCGATCGCTGCCGCACCACAGGTTCAGGAACTGTTGCAACGCGCTGTGTGGCAGGCTGGTCACCGACGGCAACGACGCGCGTGCGGCAGCCAATGCCTCGGCCAGACCATCGGGGTTTTTCGTCACAAGGCCGCGCCGATCGATCTCGGCCAGCAGCAGGTTGAACAGCGCTGCATCCGATCCCGCCGCCAGCGGCAGATGCAGGTCGGCGATGTCGCAGGTGGCGGTGCGGCGGGGGTCTATGACGACGACCTTCGTTCCCCGCGCCTCGCGCGCGGCGGCCAGCCGCTGATACAGAACCGGGTGGCACCAGGCGAGGTTCGATCCCACAAGCACCACCGTGTCGGCCTGCTCCAGATCTTCGTAAAGCCCGGGCACGGTGTCCGAGCCGAACGCCCGGCGGTGACCTGCCACACTCGAGGCCATGCACAACCGCGAGTTCGTGTCGATGTTTGCGCTGCCGATGAAGCCCTTCATCAGCTTGTTGGCCGCATAATAATCTTCGGTCAGCAACTGGCCTGAGACATACATTGCTACCGAATCCGGTCCGTGTTCCGCGATGGCGGCGGAAAAGCGTCGCGCCACCAAGTCAAGCGCCTGATCCCAGCCTGCCTCCTGCCCGGCTATCTGCGGGGCCATCAGACGGCCCTTCAGTCCCACGGTTTCGCCCAGGGCGCTGCCCTTCACGCAGAGCCGCCCGAAATTTGCAGGATGGACGGGATCGCCCGCCACGGACAGCCCGCCCGCGCCGTCAGGCGTAGCCAGGACGCCGCAACCGACGCCGCAATAAGGGCAGGTGGTGCGAATGGCGGGACGGGGGGCCTGAATGGTCATGGGCTACTCCTTCAGGCGGCGGCGCTGCGGCGGAGCAGGGTGGCGTCGATCAGGATGCGGCCTCCTTGCACCTTGGCGGCGAAGGTCCGCACCCGGCCTTCGTCCGCGCCCTGGGCCTGGCCGGTGTTCATGTCGAAGACCCAGTTGTGCAGCGGACAGGTGACAAAGGTGCCGTGGACGATGCCTTCGGACAAAGGCCCGCCCTTGTGGGGGCAGCGATCCTCCAGCGCGAAGACGCGGTCGTCGGCGGTGCGGAACACGGCCACGCAGCCCTGCGCAGTCCTGACTACGCGGGCCCCTTGGGCTGGGATGTCGTCAAGCGATCCGATATCGA
>NZ_NWMQ01000073.1:0-8208 GCF_002901215.1 Paracoccus sp. SY
CGTTCAAACTTTGCCTTTGCCATGATGGCCTCCTGATCGCGGGGCATGGCGAAGACGGCCCCGAATTGACGTGCGCCGCGATGTATAAGCCGGCTTGGGAAAAATCAAGGGCGCCCGGACGTCCGGCGGACCCGCCAGGCAGGCGTCCCGGTTGCCCGGTGGAACCATTCCGGGCACAGTTCTGTTCGGGGGCGAACCAGGGGTGCCCCAAGTCTCGACACCCCGCATAGGAGGATGGATTCGATGAGCCTGATGAAAACCCTGGGCCGCGTCGCGGCCGGTGTTGTTCTTGCCAAGGGTCTGGGCGCGGCCATGCAGCAGCGCCAGCAGGGCCGCCCGGGGCAGATCCCGCAGAACCGCGAACAGGGCGGGCTGCTGGGCGATCTGTTCGGAAACAACACGCAGGCGGGCGCGGGCGGCAGCCTGAACGACATGCTGGGCCAGGTCCTGGGTGGCGGGCGCCCGGGCAGCGGGTCGCGCTATGGCGGGCCGCAGTCGCGGGGCGCGTCGGGCGGGCTTGGCGGGTTGCTGGACGGCCTGACCAACAAGGCCCGGACCGGAAGCGGCGGCAGCGGCGGCCTGGGCGACCTGTTGGGCCAGCTTGGCGGCGGCCCCAAGACCCGCAGCGCGGGCGCCGGCGGCGGCCTTGGCGATCTTCTGGGCGGGCTTCTGGGCGGCGCGGCGGCGGGCGGCGTCGCGGGCGGCCTGGCACGCAAGGATTCGCAGCCCACCAATGATGCGAGCTTCGGCGAGCTGTTCAACGATGCCGTGGTCAAGCAGGACGAACCCGAGGTCGCGCCCACCCCGGAACAGAACGCCGTGGCCGGCCTGATGCTGCGCGCCATGATCCAGGCCGCCAAGTCCGACGGCACCATCGACGAGGCCGAAAAGCAGCGCCTGCTGGGCAAGCTGGGCGACGACCTGGACGATGATGAACGCCAGTTCATCCGCGAACAGATGGCCGCCCCCGTGGACCCCGAAGCCTTGGCCCGCGAGGTGCCGAAGGGACTGGAATCCCAGGTTTATCTGATGTCGGTCCTGGCCATCGACCTGGATCACGAGGATGAAGCCCGCTATCTGGACCGGCTGGCCCGCGCGCTGAACCTTGACCGAGCCGCGGTCAACGACATCCACCAGGACGTCGGCGTCGCGAAGCTTTACTCGTGACCCTTGCGGCAGCCCCTTCGGGGGCTGTTTTCGCATCTGCGCATTGCCCTTCGGTCTGATTGATCCAGACGTTTGATTCTGCCACTCTTTTCCCTGGAAGTCGCGTCACCATCACAGCCAGTCCTTGCAAGGAGCCAGCCCATGACCCCCGTCAAAGCAGTTGTCCTCACCCTTTGCCTTGCCCTTCCCGGCCTTGCCCTTGGGCAATCCGCCGATGATGCGGCCGAAGATGCGATCGAGGCACGCCACGGCTTCATGAAGATGCTGGGCATCAACATGGGCCAGCTTTCGGGCATGGCGAAAGGCGAAATCCCCTATGACGAGGCTGCTGCGTCGCGAGCGACGGCCAATATCGTGGCGCTGACGCAATATGACGCGCCCGCGCTGTTCGTCGAAGGCACCTCCTCGGAAGAAAACGACGATTCCGACGCCCTGCCCGCGATCTGGGAAAAGCCCGACGATTTCCGCGCCAAGTTCGCCGGCCTTGCGGAAGCCGCGGCAGGCAGCCCCGAGGCCGTGCAGGGCGGCCAGGACAATCTGGGCCCGGTGCTGCAGAAGATCGGCGGGGCCTGCAAGGCCTGCCACGACGATTACCGCAAGGCAGACTGATGCCGAACGCCCCGGCGCAGCGCGAACGGATCTGGGATCCGGCGCTGCGCGTCTTCCACTGGTCCCTGGCCCTGCTGGTCGTTGCGAACTGGCTGCTGGGCAAGATCGGCCCGTCGGACATGACGCTGCATTTCTGGCTGGGCTATGGCGTCATCGCCCTGCTGGTCTTCCGGTTGGTCTGGGGTTTTGCCGGTCCGCCGGCCGCGCGATTCACCCGCTTCATCCAGGGACCGCGCGCCGTGCTGGGCTATGCCCGTGAAATGATCCGTCCCCATCCAAGTCATTGGCCCGGCCACAGTCCGGTCGGGGCCCTTGCGGTGGTTGCGATGCTGGCGGTGCTGATCCTGCAAACGGCGACAGGGCTGTTCGCGGATCCCGACGATTATATCAATGTCGGACCTCTTGCCTCAACGGTCAGTTCGGACATGTCGCGGACGGCGCTGCGGTGGCATCATCGCGGCGCGGATCTGATCCTGGTCCTGGTGCTGCTGCATTGGGGGGCCATCGTCTTCTATCGCTTCTGGAAGCGCGAGGATCTGGTCCGGCCCATGGTCACCGGCTGGAAATGGGTGCGGCGGCGCTAAGGGGAACCCGCGCAGCCGCCGCTTGTTGGACAGGGCAACCGAAAGGAACCCCCATGTCCAGCGAACACCCCTTCCGCAGCGGCGCGATCAGCGACCCACGCCTGCCCGAACCCGATTTTCCCAGGCAGGAACAGCCTGCCCCCGGCCTTGCCTGCCGCATGGATCCCCTGCCCGATCACGGAGAGACCAGCTATCGCGGCACAGGCCGGTTGAAGGGCAAGCGCGCCCTGATCACGGGCGGGGACAGCGGCATCGGCGCGGCGGCCGCCATAGCCTATGCCCGCGAAGGGGCGGATGTCGCCATCAACCACCTGCCCGAGGAACAGGAGGACGCCGACAAGGTCATCGCCCTCATCAAGGCCGAGGGCCGCAACGCGATCTCCATCCCCGGCGACCTGAAGGACGAGGAGTTCTGCAAGTTCCTGGTCAGCCAGGCGGTCCAGGGTCTTGGCGGGCTGGACATCCTGGTCAACAACGCCGGCCGCCAGCAGTTCTGCGAAAAGCTGGAGGATCTGACCACCGAGTCGTTCGACGCCACGATGAAGACGAATGTCTATGCGCCGTTCTGGGTCACGCGCGCGGCCCTGCCGCATCTGGAACCGGGCGCATCGATCATCATCACCTCCTCGGTACAGGCCTTCTCTCCGTCGGACATCCTGTTCGACTATGCGCAGACCAAGGCCGCCAATGTCGCCTTCGCGCAGTCCCTGGCCAAGCAGCTTGCCCCGCGCGGCATCCGCGTGAACGCCGTCTGCCCCGGTCCTTACTGGACCGCCCTGCAGGTCTCGGGTGGGCAACCCACCCAGAAGGCGGCAGAACACGGCAAGAACCAACCCCTGGGCCGCCCCGGCCAACCAGTCGAGATCGCGCCGATCTATGTGCTGCTGGCCTCGGACGAGGCAAGCTATATCACCGGCGAATATTTCGGATCGGTCGGCGGCAGCGGTCTTTAAGAAAAAATTCTTGCCTCCGGCGGGGATATTTTAACCAGAATGAAAGAATCTCCAGGGCATAACCGAATCACGGTACAGGCGGGGACGCCGATGACCGTCCAGAGTGAAAGCCCCCTGCCGGTCCGCATCATGCCGGCGCGGCAGGGGGCCGCCCCTTCATTCTGGTCCCAAATATCCTGGGGAGTCCGCCAGGGGCGGACGGGGCGAAGCCCCCGGAAAGATGGCGTCGAAGGGCGCCAGCCCTTCGTCAGTTGAACCTGTTGTCCCGCGGAAATCCGCGCGGTGCCATGCTGCCGGCGGTGGCGCGTTTTCCAAGCCAGTTCGACAGGTCCGGTTCGGTCCGCGTGCGCCCGCCGCTTTCCTGCCAGCGAAGACCATCCGCCAGGGTGATGAAGGCCGCATCCGACAAGGTGTCATCTGCCACCAGCCCGCCGCCGCTGCGGTATTTCTGCAGGCGAACACCCTTGCCGCGCGACATCTCGGGCAGTTCCGACAAGGGAAACACCAGCATCTTGCGGTTCGTGCCGACGACCGCGACATGATCGCCGCTGACCGGGCGGCACAGCAGCGCCTCGCCGTTCAGAACCTGCTTGCCCGTCTTGGTCTGCGCCAGAATGTCGCCCGCCGCGACGATGAAGCCGTCCCCCGACTTCGACGCCACCAGATATTTCTGATCCTCGCGCCAGGGGAACATCGCGATCACCTCGGCCTCGTTGGGCAGGTCGAACATCAGGCGCAGCGGCTCGCCCATGCCGCGCCCGCCGGGAAGGCTGTTGGCCGGCAGCGTATAGAAACGACCGTTCGAGGCGAAGATCATCAGCTTGTCGGTGGTTTCCGCATGGATCGCCAGGCCGGGGCCGTCGCCGTCCTTGAACTTGTTCTCGGCGTCCAGCGGCTGGTGCCCCTTCATGGCGCGGATCCAACCCATCTTCGACAGGATCACCGTCAGCGGCTCGCGCTCGATCATGGCGTCCATGTCCAGGGGCGCGACGTCCTGCGCTTCGGCGATCTGGGTGCGGCGCTGGCCTTCGGGGCGCGACTTGCCGAACAGGTTGCGCACCTCTTTCAACTGGTCGCTGACGCGTGCCCATTGCGCGCCTTCGTCGGCCAGCATCGCCTCCAAGCCCTGCCGTTCCTCTTGCAAGGCGTCGCGTTCGGCACGAAGCTCGATCTCCTCCAGCTTGCGCAGGGCGCGCAGGCGCATGTTCAGGATCGCCTCGACCTGCACCTCGGTCAGGGCGAATTCGGCGATCATCACCGCTTTCGGATCGTCCTCGTTGCGGATGATCTCGATCACTCGGTCGAGGTTCAGATAGGCGATCAGATAGCCTTCCAGCACCTCCAGCCGGGCGGCGATCTTGTCCAGGCGGTGGGTGGCGCGACGGACCAGCACGTCGCGGCGGTGGTCCAGGAAGGCGCGCAACACCTCCTTGAGCGAGCAGACCTTGGGCACGCGGCCGTCGATCAGCACGTTCATGTTCATGTTGAAGCGGATTTCCAGATCGCTCACGCGGAACAGCGCGCCCATCAGCTGTTCGGGATCGACCGTGCGGGCCTTGGGTTCCAGCACGATGCGGATGTCCTCGGCGGATTCGTCGCGGACATCGGCCAGGATCGGGATCTTGCGGGTCTGGATCAGTTCGGCCAGACGCTCGATCAGCTTGGATTTCTGGACCTGATAGGGAATTTCGGTCACGACGACCTGCCACTGGCCCCGGCCCAGATCCTCGACCATCCAGCGGGCGCGGACGCGGAAGGCGCCGCGGCCGGTGCGATAGATCTGGGCGATGGTCTCGCGGTTTTCCACGATGACGCCTCCGGTCGGGAAATCCGGCCCTTGCAGGATGCCCGCCAGCGTGTCGTCGCGCGCTTCGGGCGTCTTGATCAGATGCAGGCAGGCGTCGATCACCTCGTGCAGGTTGTGGGGCGGGATGTTCGTGGCCATGCCCACCGCAATGCCCGAGGCGCCATTGGCCAGCAGGTTCGGGAAGGCGGCGGGCAGCACGATCGGCTCGGTCAGGGTGCCGTCATAGTTCGGCCGGAAATCGACCGCGTTCTCGGCCAGCCCGTCCATCAGGCTTTCGGATGTCTGCGCCAGCCGCGCCTCGGTGTATCGGGCCGCTGCCGGGTTGTCGCCGTCGATGTTGCCGAAGTTCCCCTGCCCGTCCACCAGCGGATAGCGCATGGCGAAATCCTGGGCCAGGCGCGCCATGGCGTCATAGATCGCGGCATCCCCATGCGGGTGATAGTTGCCCATCACGTCGCCGGTGATCTTGGCCGACTTGCGGAACGCCCCGTTCGGCGCCAGCCGCAATTCGCGCATCGCGTAAAGGATGCGGCGATGCACCGGCTTCAGCCCGTCGCGCGCATCGGGCAGCGCCCGGTGCATGATCGTTGACAGGGCATAGGTCAGATACCGCTCACCGATGGCACGGCTGAGGGGTTCGGAATAGGTGTTGTCTTCGGGATCGACGGGGGGTTCGGGGGGCAGGCTGGACATGCGGCATCAGATAGGGCGCGAAGCCCGTGCGGTCCAGCATGAATCGCGGAACGGGGGCAAGGGCGTTGGCGTTGCCCGGCATCATAGGTTAACAAGATCCCGAAGGGTCGGCGGGGGCAAGGATGATCAGACTGGGCGCGCTGCTGCTGGCGACCTTGGCGGGCCTGTTCCTGGTCCTGACCATCTGGGGCGACGGCAATCCCCGCGCCGCAAACCGGCCGATCCCGGAAGTCCAGCCCGCAGCCCAGGATGCCGAAGCCCGGGCCTTGGCCGTGCCCGAACCGCAGATCGCGCCCGCTGCCGTCATCCAGGCCGAATCGCAGACCCCGGAACAGGTGCAGCGCTTCCCAGGCCCGGCGCTTCGTCCTTCGCCCGAACATGCCGGCGAAACCCCGGCCGCGGAACTGCCCGAAGGACCGGTGCTGTATGTGACCGGGGATCGGGTCAACATGCGGGCCGGGCCATCGACCGGCGACAGGGTCGTCGCCTCGCTGACGCGGGGCACGGCGGTCCAGCCGCTTGGCCCGCAGGATGCGGAATGGGTCAACATCCGCGATGCGGATGGCCGCACGGGCTATGTCGCGGGGCGCTTCCTGTCGGCCACGGCCCCATGACGGGACGCGTCCTGATCACCGGCTGTTCGTCGGGCATCGGCCTGGACGCCGCACGGCGGATGCAGGCCATCGGCTGGCAGGTCGTCGCCACCTGCCGAAAGCCCGAAGACATCGCCGCCCGCCAGGCCGAGGGGATGGAGTGCCATCCCCTGGAACTGTCCGATCCCGACAGCGTGGCCCGGCTGGCCGATCGGGTGCTAGCCGGCGGCCCGCTGGACGCGCTTGTCAACAACGCGGCCTTCGCCCTGCCCGGCGCGGTCGAGGACATGCCGCGCGGCGCCCTGCGCGCGATCTTCGAGGCGAACCTGTTCGGCACCCATGACCTGACCGTCCGCCTGATCCCGCATTTCCGGCAGAACGGCGGGCGGATCGTCAACATCAGTTCGGTCCTGGGGCTGATCGGCATCCGCTGGCGCGGCCCCTATGTGGCGACGAAATTCGCGCTGGAAGGTCTGACCGACGTCCTGCGGCTGGAGATGGCAGGCACCCCCGTCAAGGTCATCCTGATCGAGCCGGGCCCGATCGCCAGCCGTATCCGCGTGAACGCCATTCCGCATTTCGAACGATGGGTGAACTGGCAGAACAGCGCCCGCGCCGGGGAATACCGCGAAACCCTGCTGAAGCGGCTTTACGAGCCATCCGGCAAGGACCGGTTCGAGCTGCCGCCATCGGCCGTCAGCGACCGCATCGTCCATGCCCTGACGGCGGTGCGGCCCCGACCCCGCTATTACGTCACGACGCCGACCTGGATTTCCGGCACGGCGCGACGGCTTCTTCCCACGCGCGCACTGGACTGGTTCGCGCGCCAGGGCTAGGGTTCCGGCCAATGAAAGGCGGCAGCATGACCGACAGTCCCCTGTTCTATGTGATTGCGATTGCAATGCTGGCGGTGCTGGCGATCCTGGCCACGGGGATCGGCGGCTTCGCCAAGGGCGGCGAATTCAACCGCAAGCACGGCAACCGGATGATGCGGTGGCGGCTTGTCGCGCAGGCGGTGACCGTGGCGCTGATCATGCTGTTTGTCTGGCTTGGTGGGGGTCGCTGATGGTCGTCCTGAACCGCATCTATACCCGCACGGGCGACAAGGGGGACACGGCGCTGTCGGACGGCAGCCGCGTCGCCAAGCACGATCCGCGGGTCGAGGCCTATGGCACCGTGGACGAACTGAACGCCACCCTCGGCCTTTGCCGCCTTCATGCGACGGGCGACCTGGCCGAACGGATCGCGGTGATCCAGAATGATTTGTTCGACCTGGGTGCCGATCTGGCGCGGCCGAACATGGCCGCCGACGACCAGGCGGGGTATCCTGTCCTGCGCATGATCGACGCCCAGGTGACGCGGCTGGAATCCGAAATCGACGCCATGAACGCCAACCTGAACCCGCTGCGCAGCTTCATCCTGCCGGGCGGTTCGGTCCTGGCCGCGCATCTGCACCTGTCGCGCACCGTGGCCCGCCGGGCCGAACGCCGGGCGACCGATCTGGCGACGGGGGGCGACGTGAACGGGGCGGCGGTGCGCTATCTCAACCGCCTGTCCGACTGGCTGTTCGTCGCGGCCCGTGTCGCCAACAGCGGCGGGGCCGACGATATCCTGTGGGTGCCGGGGGCAAGCCGCCAGGCCTGACAGCAATGTCGGATGCTGGCGCAAACGCTGCGTCGGTGGACGCTTTTATGTTGTAAAGCGCGCCGATCCGTCGGTAACACTGCCCCCGACAAGCAGATACGAAGGGGAGAACGACCCATGAAGATCCTGGTCCCGGTGAAGCGGGTGATAGACTACAA
>NZ_NWMQ01000074.1:0-8044 GCF_002901215.1 Paracoccus sp. SY
CTCCAGAGCGCTCGCTCGAACGCTGCCCGAATGATCCGGTTCCTGGGATGCTAGCTCATCGAGCAGGCTTTGCCTTAACCAGCTTCAGGAAAGAACCACTTGCGTGTTCATGGATTTCTGCCCAGCAGCCTTCTGTGAATGCTGGCAATCACGGCAGCATGGGAGGCTCCTACAATGCGTTACACCGAAACCGACCGATTGAGGCGGTCCGAAGTTGTTCCGGCAATGGTTTTTCTGTCAGCTGGGCTTCAGAAGCCAACCAGCACCATGTCCAGCGCTGCCATGATCTCGCTGTCCTAATCGGCCAGATTGGAAACGGGGCTGCGTAGCAGGGTGCGTGGGACCGCCGCCAGGAACTGGGTGACCATGACATGCGGCTCGGACCCGATCTCGAACACAGGATTGAGCTGTTTTGCAGGATTCGGAGCATCGGCCAAGGGCAGAAGCGGCACGACAACGCGCGTGTTGAGTCCGCTTAGAACATTGGCCTGGACATCCAGCACATAGCCCGCGCCGCCGGGGCGGGCATAAACGTCGAAGCGGGCCATCAGAATTGGCGATACTGATCAAGCGGCAGACCGTGCGCGTCAGTCCAGGCGTTCGAACTGGCAAGGGCTTCGGCGTTCTCGCGCTGCCATGCCTCTGCCTTGGCTTCAGCAACAGCGCAGCGCAACCCGGCCTCTGCAGCCTGCGACAGGTTCACGCCAAAGGACCGCGCTTCGCTCAAAAGCGATGAGTCGAGTGTCAGGTTCGTGGACTTTCCAGGCGCTGATTGAACTTGCATGACTCACCTCGTGCTATGCGCATGATATATGCGCACCGTCTTGGCAGGCAAGCGGCCCGTCATGGCCAAGCTGTGCTTCCCCTGGCGTGCCCCGCGCGCACCTCCCGCTTCCAGTGTCATCAACCGCTTCCCGGGTTGCATCACACCCTAAGGCTGATCGAAATTTGGTTGCAGCGCAGCAAAACGCTCTGCCAAGCGGGCGGGGCGTTTTGAGAAATGGGGATACTTTGAACAAAACCCTGCACACAAACACCAGCGAACCCTTAAGAAGACCGAATCTGCGAGTGCCGCAGCACGGAAAGCCTACAAGAGTTGTAGCGCGAAGGGGTTCAGCGACGGATGTCTTGGGGCCTTGAGCAAATGTTCGGATTCACTCCACGCGACTCACGACAGGGCGGCATTCGAAGCCTGTTTGGAGTCGGGTAAGTCCTGAATACCGCCAGGGCCTAAGGCTTTGTTCAAGATCGCTGCGTCGCTCAGCAGGCCCGGGAAGCTTTCACTTCCCAGGTAGTTCCCTTGAGCCACGACCTGAGAACGGGTCTGGAAAGAAGATGTAATACCTTCGATCTCAGTCTAGGCCGCCAGCACCAATAAGGCGCCAGTCCCTGCCAACTGGTCCGGCAATGTCGATGCCGTCCTGGCGTTGGCCATTGCGGATCGGCCAATAATGAACCTGGCCACTGAAGTGCTGCCACAGGATGTCATCGGTGGCATCGCCATTGAGGTCCCCGGAACCTATCAGCGTCCAATCTCTGCCAACAGGTCCAGCGATATTGATGCCGTCCAGGCGCTGACCATTGCGGATCGGCCAATAATGAACCTGGCCGCTGAAGTGCTGCCAGAGGATGTCGTCGGTGCCATCGCCGTTGAGGTCCCCTGACCCGATGATTTGCCAGTCCCTCCCAACTGGTCCAGCAATGTCGATGCCGTCCTGGCGCTGGCCATTGCGGATCGGCCAGTAATGAACCTGGCCGCTGAAGTGCTGCCAGAGGATGTCATCTGTTCCATCACCATTGAGATCTCCGGAACCAACCAGCGTCCAGTCCCTGCCAACGGGTCCAGCAATGTCGATGCCGTCCTGGCGCTGGCCATTCCGGATCGGCCAATAATGGACTTGCCCGCTGACATGCTGCCAGAGAATGTCATCCGTTCCATCATCATTAAGGTCGCCGGACCCAATCAGCCGCCACTCCCCGCCGACGGGTCCAGCGATATTGATGCCGTCCAGTCGCTGACCATTTCGGATCGGCCAATAGTGGACCTGCCCACTGACATGCTGCCAAAGAACGTCGTCCGTGCTGAGGGTCAAAGGCTGTCCGGTCGTTCCGATTAACTCAGCCACGAGATTAACTGTTACATCTCCCTCACTAGAGTTGCTGAGGCGGATTATATGTGGGCCGGTTGTCGATGCGACCACAGAGCCTGTCTGAATTGTCTCCCATTCAGCGCCGATGCCGCCATCATGCTCCCAGGCCGAACATGTCACTGTCACCGGGGGAAACTGGGCCTGCGTCAGTATTCGATTGATAGGCAGCGTCTCACCAGTGTTGGCCTCCTGGTTGGAGATGAACTCAGTTTCTTGTTGATTTCCAAGAGCGCAGGACAGCCTCCAATCGCATGTGCCGATCTCGTTGCAATCATTTACACGAAGCGATGTGAAATTCACCCTGACGTCGGCCTGAGCTGCTGAGCTGACGGCTGTAGATATTGCAGCCGCGCTTAATATGAAACCACAGGTTTTCATGATACGACTCACTAAACGGAATATAATAGAAACTGGTTATATTCCGTATCACTAGAACGATTTTGTGACAACCTTATTTATTCGCGCAAATACCCGCAAAAAGATATTGTGGAAATATACTATATTTCGGCCAGTATTCTCGCGGGCCGCTTCTATGGGCAGGTCCGCGGCCGACCACTGGCTAGTCCGCGCACCTTTGCCTGACAGACTGCTAGGTAGCTGTTCAACGTCCGCAGCCAGCCGATCGTCACTGCCCCGCAGCCAGGGTCACCATGACCTCGATCCTTCGGTCGTGCCGAAGGAGCCCCAGTTTGATTGCGTCACCTGCCTGCCGAACATCGAGGCCAGCTCTCAAATCTTCTGAGTTCTTCACAGCGACCCCGTCTATGGAGACGATCACGTCACCAAGGGTCACCCTGCCATCTCGGGTGATCCTGGCCGGCCTGAGGCCTGCTGCATCCGCTGGGCTGCCTGGCGTGACATCCAGCACCATCACCCCAGCCATTCCGGCGCGTGCCAGCAGGGCATCGCCACGCGGATCATGCGAAACGCCCAGCACAGGCGGCGCATAGCGGCCTGTAGCGATTAATTGCGGCACGACCCTGTTCACTGTGTCCACGGGAACAGCGAAACCGATGCCCGCACTCGATCCCGAAGGACTGTAGATCGCCGTGTTGACCCCGATCAGCCGTCCGGCGCTGTCCAGAAGCGGGCCTCCTGAATTACCAGGATTGATGGCGGCGTCGGTCTGGATCAGGCCGCGGATCATCGTGCCGCGCTTGCCGGGGAGCTCCCGATCAAGGGCAGAGACAATGCCGGTGGTCAGTGTCCAGTCGAGACCAAAAGGATTGCCGATGGCGAAGACGCCTTGCCCGACTTGCAGGTCCTCGCTGCTCCCAACTGCGAGGGGTAGGGGCCGCTCGGATCCCGCCTCGATGTGAAGCACTGCCAGGTCATGTTCGGGAGCCGTCCCCACGAGGCGGGCAGGATAGGCGCGGCCATCGGCAAGCCGCACCAATGCTGCCGTCGCCCCCTCGATGACGTGGTTGTTGGTCACCACATGGCCTTGCGCATCCCAGATGAACCCCGAACCGCTGCCGCGCGGAACGTCATAGGCGTTCCGGGTCCAGAAATCGACCACGCGGCTTTCAGTGGTGATCGAGACAACGCTATCCTTGGCACCTTCGAAAATGGCGATGGTGGTCTGCTCGTTCGTGGCCAGATCGCCGCGGGGAACAACGACCCTCGGCTCCCCGGCTGGCTCACGCAGAGCCAGTTCCAGGAGAGGAACGCCGCGCCAGACCAGGACGACGAGGATTGCGGCAAGTGTCACAAGCACGAGCCTTGGCAAAAATCCGTCTGCTTTCATTCGTAGTGTCCGCGGACTCCCGCCCTTCACCGCCACCCTTCCAGTTCCTCCAGGGCGGCATCCATATGGTCCGAGAGATCGGCGTCGCAACGATCCGAGTCTGCAATGAGCGCGGACTGACGCCGGCACTCCGCAGCAAAGCCGGGGCGGCGGGTATCGGGCATCCAGATCGGGACAGGTTGCAGACCGGCGGCGCGCAGGGCCTCCCGGCGCTTCCAAACTCGTTCCGAAACAGGGATTGGCATGACCCACCTCCTTTCTGTCGATTGTAACAAACAGCCAGCCGGTGCCCAATCATGAACTGGCTGGCGACCCGTTCCGCCTGGCCTCACGTGAGTGGATCAGGGGGAACACGCAGTCTTCTTGGCCCATTGCAGTCGTTGCGAGCCCCGGATGCGGCATTTAGACTTCCGTCATGCATGGAGGTCACCGTCGATGAGCAACCTGAAACCACAGCACAACGGAGCCTGTCATTGCGGCTCTGTCCGCTTCAAGGTTCGTTTAACCGATGAGTTCAACACGATCCGGCGGTGTTCATGCTCCTACTGCCGTATGCGGGGAGCTATTGCCGTTTCGGCGCCGCTCTCGGAGATGGAATTCATCCAGGGCGAAGACAATTTGACGCTTTACCAGTTCAATACTGGAACAGCGAAGCATTATTTCTGCAAGACCTGCGGGATATATACCCATCACCAGCGACGCTCCGATCCAAGCCAGTTTGGTGTCAATGTTGCGTGCATTGAAGGCGTCAGTCCATTCGACTTCCCGGAAGTTGTCGTTACGGATGGCGTTCATCATCCGTCCGATACCCTTGGGGACGACAGAATTGTAGGGATTTTGCGGTTCAGCCCCACGGAGTAGCGGGAGGTGGCGGACGGCGGGTGCGTTTGCTGATCTGCCGGTCGACCATCCAACCTGGGTGTCTGCTGTGCGGACGAAGCTGCCGGTCACCCGCCTCGAAACTCTATCCCAGCGTCCTTCCTGGCCATGAGGTCTTAAAAGCTCCTTCGGGCTGATCTAGCAAATAAACGCCTGAAACGCGTGCCCGCCCCGTCTCTGGCCGGGTTTATTGCAAGAGGGTCATTAGTCGGCGCTGAAAACCGGATCAGGCAGCCGGGGGGAGCCGTTACGGCAACATCGACCCGGTCTCGATGAACCGTTGATGCCAGCTCAGCGCCTCGTTCAGCAACGACGGCGACTGCATCCCGTAGGAGCCTTGGCAGGCGCGACGGAAGTAGTCAGCCAAGTGCGGGCGATAATCAGGATGGGCGCAGTTCTCGATGATGACAGTGGCGCGCTGTTTCGGCGACAGGCCGCGCAGGTCGGCCAGGCCCTGCTCGGTCACGATCACCTGGACGTCCTGGGTGATGTGATCGACATGGGACGCCTGTGGCACGATGGCCGAGATGCGCCCGCCCTTGGCCGTGGACGGCGTCATGAAGATCGAGACATAGGCGTTGCGGGCGAAATCTCCCGAGCCGCCGATGCCGTTCTGGATGCGCGAGCCCATGATATGCGTGGAGTTCACGTTGCCATAGATGTCGGCCTCGATCAGCCCGTTCATGGCAAGGCAGCCAAGGCGGCGGATCAGTTCCGGATGGTTGCTGATTTCCTGCGGACGAAGGATCATGCGGTCGCGATAGCGGCCCATGTCTGCATTGACCCGCGCAGCCGCCTCGGGTGACAGCGAGAAGGAGGTGGCCGAGGCCATCCGCAGCTTGCCCGCGTCCAGCAGGTCCAGCATCCCGTCCTGGATCACTTCGGTAAAGGCAGTCATGTTGTCGAAGGGGCTGTCGACGAGGCCCGTCAGCACCGCATTGGCGATGTTGCCCACGCCGGACTGGATTGGCAGCAGCGAGGCGGGCAGACGGCCCTTGGCAACCTCGTGGCGGAAGAATTCCATCAGGTGCCCGGCAATGCCGCGGGCAGCTTCGTCCGGCGGGGTGAAGGGCAGGTTGCGGTCGGGCGCATCGGTTTCGACGATAGCCACGATCTTCTCGGGGTCGCAGCGAAGCCATGGTTCGCCGATCCGGTCGTCGGCCCGCGTCAGCGGGATCGGCACCCGATCCGGCGGCAGTCGTGTGCCATAGTAGATGTCATGCATCCCCTCCAAAGCCGGGTTCTGCCAGCTGTTGACCTCGAGGATCACCTTCTCCGCACGGTCCAGCCAGGTCTTGTTGTTGCCGACCGAAGAGGAGGGAAGGAGCGACCCATCCTGACGGATGCCGGTCACCTCGATCACCGCCACATCCAGCGGGCCAAGGAAGCCCTGCCAAGCCATGGGAGCCACCTGGCTCAGATGCATGTCGAAATAATCCATCTCGCCGCGGTTGATCTTCTCGCGGGCAATGGGGTCAGAGTTGTAGGGCAGGCGGAACTCGATCCCGTCGGCCTTGGCAAGCGCGCCATCCAGTTCCGGACCGGTCGAGGCGCCGGTCCAGATGCGGGTGCGGAAGGGTCGGCCTGCCTGATGCTCCGCTTCGATCCGTGCGGCCAGGGCCATGGGAACAGCCTTGGGGTAACCCGATCCCGTGAAGCCGCTCATCCCCACAGTATCGCCTGATACGATCAGAGCCGCGGCCTCCTCTGCTGTCATGATCTTCGTGCGAAGCTGCGGGGGCGCGATGCGGGTCATGGTGCCGTCCTTCCGGAAAAAAGCTGCGGCTTGCCTTACACCCTGTGGATGAAGGATGTGAAGGTCGATGGCGGCAGGTTGCGCGTGTCAGCGCGCACCTGCCGGCACTCCACCGGAATGATGTAAGCCGCTTCAACCGACAGGCGCAGGCGGGCTGTCACGGCTCATTTGACCTGGTCGGGCGGTGCTCCGCTGGGCCGTCTTACTTCCGTTGGCCTTCGCCGGTTTCGGCGTTCCCGTGCAGCGAAGCAGATCAGGCGAGGCTCAGCCTCATCTCGTTAAAGATGTTCCTGATCTTGCATGCGTAACCCCCGCTCCCGTCATCATCGACGGCATGGAGGATGCCGACAAGCCTTCCTTCTCCGGTCATGATTGGCGCGCCAGAATCCCCCTCCGAGCCGAAACGCTTGGCGTTGTTAGCCGGATTGTCCTTGTCGAAGGTGATCTGTATCAGGTCATGGAAGTCGCCATAGGTGTAGCTCGACATGGTGATCCTCCCAACGGTCCTGCCGGTGGTGCGACCGTGCTTCTGGACGATCATGCCATCTACGGGATCGGCGATATCCTTGATGTCTCCGATCTTCCAGACGTAGTTCCGATATTTGGTGTCGTCATCGAGGAGCGCGATGCCTGCGTCGAGTGTGCCCGCGTAATGCACTTCGCTTGTTGTGGCGACACCGTTGATCCAGCCCGCTGGCTCCGGCTGATAGACCCGGGCGTCAATCGGCGTAATGCCACCCTTTTTCTGCGGTTTCAGAACATGGCCTGCAGTCAGCAGGTAAGGTGGGCTGTCTGCCTCCACCACTCCGGGCTTTGGCCCTTGCCTGACGAAGCATCCAATTGTCCCGGGAGCAATATTGAATCCCCCGAAGCCGGCGACTGCGATCTGAATACCCGCGGCCAGGGGGCGTTCCTTCCACACATAAGGTCCGGACGACATCGACAACTTCCGTTTGACGTGGATGCTTGAGGCTTAGCAAGGCTAGGACTTCAGGCTGCCTTGAACGACAGCCCCGGATCGCGACGGGGTGGCCAACTAGCGGAAACAGCGTATCAAATTGGGGCATTGATTTCTACTAGAACGTCAGGCTGTCCAGTTGCCTGTAGGCCCATGCACGAAATCATGGCGGTCCTTCCGCACGCTGCGATCCCGCACCGCCGGCGTAAGCGGAATGACCTGCCCCCAGGAGAACCCTGCGATAGGCGATCCGAATCCTTCTCACACGCGTTCGCTGCACGTCATGGCTGAATTCCGTGGGACACTGGAAAACGTGCAGGATATACGAACCACAACCATTATATCAGGTTGTCGAAGATCTTCGGTATTCGCCAAGTTTCGCCGTCTAGAGCCACATTCGTCAAATATGGTTGGCCCGAATTGGATTGATATAATCTCCTATCAGGGGCCGCCGCCGCCATTAACTTTGAAAAACCCCAGTTCTGTAAGATCAAAATCTACGACATTCTCGCGCATCTCACGGTTGAGTAAATAGTCCGGCCTGAACAACTCTT
>NZ_NWMQ01000075.1:0-7991 GCF_002901215.1 Paracoccus sp. SY
GGAACGCTTCGTGCGCCGTGCAGTTCCTGTTCCTGTTCCTGTTCCTGGTGGTCGCGACAATGCTGGCCTTGGCAACGCTGGTCGCGCATGGCCTTGCGCATAGCCTCATCGTAAAGAATGCGGGTGATCAGCCGGTTCTGGTTTGAAACGGCTCTCGCGGCTGACATCGATCAAGTTGTCGACTGGTGTCTTGCCGCCGCCGGAAAAGTAAAACGGACGGCTGATATGTGCGGCTAAGCCCGACAAGATTAGGAAGTGTCCGCATCTTGTGTTGGTGGCTCAGAAAGCTTGGATGATGGATCGCCGCAGGCACGAGGCTTGATTGTCTGGCCTATGACGTCATAAAAGCACGGCAAATCAGGAATACCACGACGGCCCGGAGCGCTGCAAAGCAACCCGGGCCATGTTTTTTGCTCATGCTTTTAGGGGTGTGATGCAACTTGTAATTGTTTTTCGGTTTTAACCTTCAACCCCGGAAAGCAACGCCTGGAACCGACATCATGACCTCCACCACATTCAAGATCTCTTCCGCTGCCGCATTCGCCCTGAGCATTGCTGCTTGTTCGACATCTCCCACCAGCCAGAACCGGAATATCCACGACGTCCAGGCCTCGGCACCCGGCGACGCCCAGTGCTTCAGCCCTGATGCATCAGAGCAAGCGGCTGGTGTTCGGGCCACGAATGCGGCCCGGGCCCAAGCTGGCCTTTCTCCTGTGCAGGCCAATTCACAGCTTGCCCGCGCAGCTGCTGCCCATGCCTGCGACATGGCGCAACGAGGCCGCATGACACATGCAGGCAGTTCCACCTCTGGCCCCGGGCCCCGGGTGAAGAAGCTGGGATACGCTCCCCGTGTTACTGCCGAGAACATCGCGGTAGGTCCTTACAACGCTTCGCAGGCCTTGGCGGCCTGGAACGGATCGCCCGGCCATCTGCAGAATATCCTGATCCCTCAGCTTCGTGACTTTGGCGTCGGTCGTGCGATCGGGTCTGATGGACGGACTGTCTATTGGGCAGCTGTTTACGCTGCTCCCCGCTGAAGCGGGGCCGGTCCTGCTCTCCAGGCTTATTGAGTGAACAAAAGGACATATTCATTCGGATGGATCCAGGGACTACCTTAAACGGGTGTAGAAGGTAGGTTTCCATGTTGCGCTTTGCTCTTTGTGCCGTTGTTCTGTGTGTCGCCGCCTGTGCAAAGGATCCAAATCCCTGCGCCTATGGCTGCATCAGCACATTCGTGGAATGGGAGGAGGGATACGGTCCCAAGGCGGGGGAATAAGGCAAAGCTTTGTCTGCGTAGCCAAAAGAGCAGCGCACTTCTTCCTCGCTACCCGCCCCAAGTCTGCGTGCATCCTCATTATGACGTGACATGGGCGGGCAGCCTCGCAGCGCCCCCTGCGGCTCGTCAACCTCTCATCCGGGAGGTTCCTTGTCTGCCCATTAGTTTCGTCCTGCTCCTGCTCGATGTCCTGCAAAGGCTGTTCGATGCCTTTTTCTGCCTTTTGGCGCCAAGCGCGGAACCACGATGGGCCGGGGCCAGCCCCCCCGCCGTTGTGAACGGACAGGTCGTGCGGCTGAACGACAGGAACTATGAGTTGCTGCAGATGATCCGTGTTGCACGGGCCATTCTTTGAACAAGAAAGACCCGCCTGGCAGGACGGGCCTTCGGTTCTTGCCGTGGTCACATGAAGGCTAGCAACACTACAAGGGTAAGACAACAGGCTGTTTGCAACTTAAGAGTGTGGCTGGTTTTTTGTTCCTGAAGGGTGCTTCCGTGTTTCGAGGCGAGAGGCGTTGTCGTTCGAGCCGCAGGGCGTATTTGCATGAATGCTCCTGGCGCAGGTCACGGCGAACAGAAGGCCCGGCTCCCTGGTGGTCGACTTCATGCATGTGAAGGCCGGCCGAACGGCGGCAATCCTGCGTGCCGACAGAGCCGCTGGGTTTTGCAGCGGAACCGCGACTAAGGCCACGTGTTCATCACTCCGAAGCCCAGTGGCCGGCGGATGCGGTCACAATTTTCTCCCTCTCTCCCTCCTCTGATGCCCGGCGTTCCTGCGCCGGGCTTTCCGTTTCAGCCTCGGCCATGAGGAGTGATCGCGTCTGAGGGGAGGGAGTTGATCCAGTGCGGCCTTATCCTCTGGTGGCGTGGACATTGACGCAGCATGAAGAGGTCAGACTGCACCATGGGCTTCCGATGTTCTGGCCTTCATGAAGACATGCGCCGAATGGCCGGAGTGAGGTGTTGATTGCGGCCTCTGCGGCAACCGGAACAGCGATCTTCGGCTCTGTTCGGATGCAAGGGCGCCATTGTCGGAGCAAAAAACTGGTCTTTTGCTCACCGATACCGCATGCTCCGCTTTCCCGCTTTCCCGTTTTCCCTTATGGCCTCCAGGCCGACATCCGAAAGAGCCCTTGCAGTCCGTTTGACCTATTCCAGAAAGCCATACCCCACACCGTCCGCACCGATGTCGATCCGCCCTCCCGAAGGGCCGGTCTATCCGCAGTTCAAACGGCGCATCCCCGAGCAGTTGTTTTATGTCGTTCCCGCCTTGATGTGGTTGATGCTCTCGATACGGCACCGAAGCCTGACCTTGCCGAGCGCCGCCAATCCGGGACTGGATGCCGGGGGCTTGTGGGGCGAAAGCAAATCCCAGGGACTGGAGCTTTTCGGCGCTACCGGTCGAGAGTTTCTTCCATCCTTTGTAACCATCGACTGCCATCCGGGACTGGATCGATTGAGCGTGGCAGAGGCTGCCATGAGATCCAAGGGTCTGGGGTTTCCGGTCATGGGAAAACCGGATCGGGGTTATCAAGGCTGGGGCGTGCGGGTCCTGAAGGCGAAGGATGAACTTGCGGATTATCTGTCGCTGCAGCCCGAGAATGCCCGGGTCATGCTGCAGGAGCTGATCGACCTTCCGGGTGAGGCCGGCATCTTCTACATCCGCCATCCAGAGGATCAACAGGGCCGCATCGTTTCGCTGGCCCTTGTCTATCCCCCTCATGTCATCGGGAACGGCTCTCACAGCGTGGCGCAACTTGTCGCATCTGATCCGATCCTGCAGGCCAATGCCGCGATCTATCGTGAGCGCGATCTGGGCGCATGGGATCGTGTCCTGGCGCAGGACGAGTTCCATTGCCTGACGAATGCGCGTAGCGCGAGGCTTGGGGCCGTCTACCGGAACGGCTTGCACCAGATCACTCCAGAACTGGAGGACGTGATTGATCAGATCTCACGCGAGATCCCGGACTTTCATTTCGGACGTTTCGATATCCGGTTCCGCAGCCTGGCGGAACTGCGTCAGGGCCGCGGCTTCCAGATCGTCGAACTGAACGGCGCCGGCGCAGAGATGCTGCACATCTGGGCAGGCACCGGCACGCTGTGGAAGGCATGGCGAACCCTGTGGCAGCAGTATCGGGTTCTCTTCGCCATCGGGGCCGCCATGCGTCGGCAGGGCCATCGGCCTGTCGGGTTGATCGGAATGATCCGGCTGCAGCGTCAGCAGGAGCGTCTTCGCCGGACCTACCCCCCAAGCTCGTGAACGTGACCTGCGCTGCCCCTCCTTGCAGATGAATTTTCCTCGGACGCTCACATTAGAAATCGGATCATGATCTCAGACCTCCCGCATTGCCCGATCCCCGGCGAGATCATCCAGATCGCTGCGCCAGAGCAGTCCTTTGCCGAAGAGGCGCTGACCTTCATCCTTGAGCCCTTCCAACCATTGCGGGAACAGCTGATCGCAATGACCGGGATCGGACTGGAGGAAGATCTCGAGACGCCTGCCGGCTCGTTGCGCAGCCTGCGGGTGGCGGCAGAGACCGGCCATGATCTGCATGTTCTGGCGGCAGGACAGCCTGGCGGGCGGCGGGTCATCTTTATCCATGGCAGCCCCGGCCTTGGAGAGGAATGGATACGGTGGCTGTCGGACGTCCCGCAGGGCCGGCTTTATCTTGCCCCCGACCGGCCCGGCTATGGCGGCAGCGGCGATGCTTCGCTGCCCGAATTGCAACAGCAAGCTGACGCATTGCTCCCCCTCCTGGGTCTGCCGCCGCAACCTCCGGTGGTTCTGGTGGGATACTCCTATGGGGGTCCGATGGCCCTGCGGCTGGCGGCCGACCATCCAGATCGGGTGGCAGGACTTCTGCTGATTGGCGCTGCTGCAGATCCAGGTCTGGAAGAGATCCATCCGCTGCAGGAGGTTGCGGCCATGGAGTTCTTCGAAAGGATGCTTCCGACCGAACTCGCGAACTCGAATGCAGAGCTGATGTCGCTGCGGGGTGGACTGGAGCAGTTGGCCGGTGATCTGGAAGCGCTCCATCTTCCGGTGACAATTGTTCAGGGCACCAGTGACAACCTGGTTCCGCCCTCCAACGCAGACTATCTGCGTGCTCGCCTGCCGGACGCGCCTGCGTCTATCCTCATCGAGGAAGCAGACCACTTCCTGCCCTGGAGCCACCCGGACCTGCTGATGGATTCCCTGGACTGTCTGTTGCGTCAAACAGCTCCTCAGCGATCAGAGGCGTCGGTCTCTGGCAGATAGCGCCGTGCCGCTACTCTCACTGCCCACAGGAGAAGGATCAGGACCATGGCGCCAGCCAGCCAGGCCCAGTTGCCCAACCAGCTTATCAAAGCGGCATAGATGCCGAATGCCCCGTAGAAGATCGCAGGGATGTAGACGACGGCGATGGCGGTATTGACCAAGGCAAAGCGCCGGAAGCCTACGCCCAGAAAGCCACTGGCGACAAAGACCGGGAACAGAAGCCATGGAACAATTCGGGCCAGAAGTCCGGCCATAAAGGTGCTGCGGCCCAACAGCAGGCGCCCCTGGTCCAGTTTGTCTTGCGGCACCCATCCCGCAACAAGCCTGCTGCGCCCTGCAAGCGCCCCCATCCCGTAAAGGCACCAGTCGCTGACGATCATGCCCCCGATCAACGAGGCGAGGGCAAGGCCGGAGGTCATTTCCCCAGACGCCGCCAGCCCCGCTCCGACAAAGATGGCCACCTCCTCCATCACGAAAGTCGCCAGGAACAAGAGGGCCGCCAGGATCAGGGGGTTTCCCAGGTTCTGTTCGATCAAGGCTTCCATATCGCATCCTCCTGCTGCACGCAGCCACCGAAGGTCGCGACACAGACTTCTTTCCTCTGCTGTGTGACGCTCCCAACAGACCATGACAAGAAGTGCGTTTCGCGCCTGGCCAGAAAAATGCCGGCTTCCGGCCAAGCTTGATTGTCGCCTTTTTCCTGCTTTTGGTCCT
Source organism: Paracoccus sp. SY (assembly GCF_002901215.1). Taxonomy (NCBI): domain Bacteria; kingdom Pseudomonadati; phylum Pseudomonadota; class Alphaproteobacteria; order Rhodobacterales; family Paracoccaceae; genus Paracoccus; species Paracoccus sp. SY. The sequence continues at coordinate 5,250 of NZ_NWMQ01000075.1, forward strand.
CATGCGGCGGTGTGAACTACAAGCTCTGGGAGGCCTCTCATGGGAACCGGACCGGCTTGCACCCTGCGGCGGATCCGTCCTATGCAAGGAAGCATGCAGAGCATTCCCCGCATATTCGGGCTGGTTGCAGGCAGCATTGCGATGTTGTTCCCTTTCCTGGGGCAGGCAGACACTGTTCTGTCTGAAAGCGCCAGTGCCGAGCAAATCTACCAGCACTTTCGGCAACAGCACCCGTCGCAGGTCGAGGCGTGCTTTCCGGAGCTTGATCTTGTCGATGGTCCGGACACCTTGGCTTGGGGAGCGGAGGGAAAGGGGCCCGGTTGGCTGCGCGCAGTGATCGCGGTCGATGCCTCCGGCTCGATGGCGGGGCAGGCCGGAAGCGAGGTCAAGATGCAGGCGGCCACAGATGCCGTGACGCGCTTCGTGCAATCCCTGTCCGGAAAAGCCGAAATCGGCTTGGTGGTCTTCGGCCACAAGGGCAGCAATGACGAGAGCGGGAAGGCAGTGTCCTGTGCGGGCGTCGAGACTCTTCTGCCTGTCGGGCCCGATGCGGCTGGAGCCGTTGCCCAGGCGCTTGATGCCATTCAGCCGACCGGCTGGACGCCGCTCGCCACGGCGATAAAGGCCGCCGGAGAAGCGCTGGCGCCCGAGGCGGAAGAGGGCAAGCAGGTCGTGTTCATCGTGTCGGATGGCGAAGAGACCTGTGGCGGTGATCCTGTCGCTGCCGCGCGCGTGCTTCATGACTCCGGCACCCGCGCCATCGTCAACGTGATCGGCTTCGACCTTCCGGCCGAGGATCGTGCGAAACTGACCGAAGTCGCCGAAGTGGGCGGAGGCGTGTATCTTGATGCGGCAAGCGGCGACGAGGTCATGAAGGCTCTGCAGCGCCACAGCGCATGGATCCAGACGCGCTTCGATCATAATGTCGAGGCTGTCAGGGCGCAGACTACCAACAGCACCAGCAGCTTCGTGGGCAAGAGCAACGCCCAGAAATGCGTAGCTGACATTCAGAACTCCGAATATTCACTCGTGTCCGAATGGATCCGTGACCTGCGGCAACGAGGCTTCAGTTCAGAGGCCTTCATGGGCTTCCGCGAGATGGTCATCTCTGACCACGGGAAGAACCGGGAGATGCTTGAAGCCTACCGGGCGAAGCTCGATGCCATGTCCGATGAGGCCAACCGCGCGATCAAGGAAACGATCGTTCCTCCAGGAATGCCTGCACCTGAGACAGGAGATTGAAACGGGCATCCTCCAGCTTTGCAGAACAGAAGGACTTGATGCTGGCTGTTCTCGTGCGGAGCCGCCGCATATCACGGTCAGGACATTACGACTGGGACAAGGGACGCGGAGACTGCAGGCCGTATTGAACTCACCGTTCAGCTCGAAACAACTTGTGACGTTCTTTGAACCGACCGGCAACGGGAATGGCGGTGGTCTGCTGCCCGAGGTCGTCTCAGCACGAATAATGGAACCGTGAACGTCCAGAACGGCGAAGCTCCGTGATCAGCCAGGAATTTGGGGCTTTGAACGGCATCATCGCCACTCCACGGCAAAAACCCTGTGACGGCAACATCGACAAAGCGGTTTTTGAGCATGGAGGTCCTCGCCCGATGCGGCGACTTCCGCGGTATCCTTAACCAGATCATCGGCATGGTGGCGATACGGACTCGCCCGCTGTGGTCGCTGTGGCCGTGGCTGTCGCATCGGCGGGAGGAAGGCTTCGAGAATAATGATCCCGGTTGTGCATCCGATTGCCGAGGTGCGGCGTCGCGGGCCGGTGCCCAGAACTCAAAGGAAGTGAATCCTTGCGTCAAGGCGCACGATCGCAAAGGATCACCAAAGACAGAGGAGAGAAACCATATGAATCCGAAGTCGCAGAACGGCCTGTGGGTCGGTAGAAGCCGCATGAAGATGGCAGTGCCAATCATTCTGGGCGGACTGGCAGTCATTGCCTTTGCCGATCAGGTTCGGGTCGCTGACCAAGCGCAGGCTGAGCGCGTTGCCTTCCAGGAGGCCTGCATCGCTCTCGGCGGCACAGTCGTAATGGGAGGTAAGGGCGCGGATGCCTCCTGTCTGACAAATGTGAGCACGGCAGAGCAAGGCCAAGGGGAGGGCAGTAGCGAGCTGGTCGGGATATCGGATGCCAGCCCGCAGGAGATCCTCCCGGATAGCGCCGGCTCCGAAATGCAGAGCCAAGGCTGAAAATGTTGCAGGCGCAATCAGATTGCGTGTCACGAGTTCTCTGTGGCCAGATCCTGAAAGAGAAGGGTTGGTCCTGAACAAGGATGACCAGGCCAGCTGGGCTATGCACTAGCCCAAACGCACAACCGGATCGCCGAAGTTCGCGCCTCTGACATGCCGGACCTGCAGGCACCAGCTTTTCGCGGTAGCAGCCAATCCAGCCTAGGCGGAACCCTTCTGACAGTCACGCTTTGGCTCATGGTGATCGCGCCCCCAGCCAGCGGAACCTGCNATCAGCTTCAACAGCTATTTCTGCTGCACACTCGCCATGCGCAATGCCTGAGGCGCGAAGTCTTCGGGCCACGGCTTCCAGGTCCGGCACCTGGACGTCGAAGCCGACAAAGGTCGGCGCTGTGCCCGGGCGCACGGTGATTGCGCCCCCGGCCAGGGAAACCTGCATCGGATCCGTCGTCGGCGATCCAGTGAAGGCCAAGAGAAAGCCCGCATGATCCTGGGGACGGGGCGCGGCGATGGTGACGCCCGTGATGGCGGTTGCGC
>NZ_NWMQ01000076.1:0-7549 GCF_002901215.1 Paracoccus sp. SY
GCCTGTTCCTGCAATCGGCGTGGTCGATCATCCGGGATGCGCGCTCCGACCTCAAACAGGCTGGCCGTGCATGAAAACGGCTGGGCCTGCACTCATCATCGCCTTTGGAGCCGCGCTCGATCTTGCAGCAAAGCTATGGGCGCGCACCTCTCTCGAACCTTACGGGGCAACAACCGACTTTCTGCCTTTTATCGCGCTGCGTCTGACCTTCAATCAGGGGATTTCGTTCAGCCTGTTCTCATTCGAGGGTGAGGCTGCGCGGCTCGCGCTGCTGCTCGCTACGGCCGCATTGACAGCGAGTTTTGCGCTGTGGGCTTTTAGATCGGAGGGCTTGGAGCGCATTGTCGCCTCCTTCATTGTGGCGGGGGCGCTTGCTAATGTCATTGACCGTGCGGTGTATGGGGTAGTGACTGATTATCTCGATCTGCACTTTGGGGCATGGCACCCCTTTGTGTTCAATCTTGCAGATGTATGGATCACGGCCGGTGCTATCTTATTGTTTTTCTGTCAATTCAGCAGAAAACGGAGTAAAGTTTTCCTGAGGAGCTGACCTAAAGCACGTGGTTCCAGCCCCTGCCGTGCTCTCACTGCGCAGCCATATACTCCAGAGGAGGATTAACCATGAATCGCAAGATCCAAACGGCTCTCGCGCTCTCTCTCGCCCTCATCCCGACCACATGGGTTACCCCGGCAGCGGCGCAGCAAGGGGGCATGGGACAACCAAGCACAATGCATGATGGTATGCCAATGCAAGGCATGATGCACGGTGGCATGGGACAGCAAGGCATGATGCATGATGGTATGCCAATGCAGGGCATGATGTGCCCAGGCATGATGAACGGCATGATGGGATCCGGGATGATGGGCAGGCCCATGATGCAGGGCGGCATGATGGGGATGGGCGGCATGGGAATGCCCATGGCCAGAGCCTTCGATACCAACGGGGACGGCCAGTTCACGCCCGAGGAGATAGGGGTGGGACTGCGCACCGAGTTTACAAAATACGACACGAGCAGCGACGGCGCGTTGAGCCTCGACGAGTTCCAGAGCTTCTACACCGAGATGACCCGGATGAGGACGGTGCGCGCCTTCCAGCACGCTGACGCGGACGGGGATGGGCGGATCACGACAGAGGAGATGACCTTTGGCCTGCCGACCACGCCCTGACAGCCCAAGGATATCGCACCTGGGCTGATGGAGCGGTGGTTCGTCCAGATGGTTGGCCAGCCCAAGTGCAACGACACCATTGGCAATACCGCCATGATCGCGGCTGTATCGCGGTTGTGGTGATCGCCGGCCTGTTCCTGCGCTCATCCTGTTCGGTCATCAGGGATGCACGCCCCGAGCTTAAACAAGTGGGCCTGAGGGGCTAACTTAAAGCTCATGATCCCACCCCCTGTCGCGCTCCCGCCGCGCCACCCGCTCCAATTCCCATTCGTGCGCTTTGCGCTCTTGGACCAGCGTCACCGTTCTTTCAGCACCGCGTTCACCTGCTGTACCAAGCTATGGGCTTCTTGGCTCCCAAGGCGGGACTGCCCGGCTCCCACTTGGCCGTCGTTCAAGGGCACGATGGGTGGGGAAGCGAACTCGGACAATTCAGAGGCTGGGCAAGGTCCGGTTTGGGTGGTTTCGCGGAAGAACTCCATCGCACCCGGTCGAACATGCGCCAGATATTTCACTGTCGGCTGTCGAGAGCGAGGTAAAGAAAACGGAGGTTTTTCTGCCCCCGGCTGCAGGCCCCCGTGTTCGGTGCAGAACCTGCTGGTTCTCAGTAAAAATACCCGGTAAAGAAAACTAGGGAAGTCTAATCCGCCCCGCGACGACTTTATTTACCGATAGGGGCCATCGACTATGAAGATCGGCTATGCGCGGGTCTCCACCATCGAGCAGAACCTCGATCTCCAGAGGGATGCCCTGCTGGCGGCTGGCTGCGAGAGAGTCATCGCCGATACAGCCTCCGGGGCGGTGGCTTCCCGGCCCGGTCTCGAAAAGGTCAAAGAGCAACTGCGTGCCGGTGACACCTTGGTCGTTTGGCGGCTCGATCGTCTTGGCCGATCGTTGCGCGACCTCATCGGCTGGATGACCTGGCTTGAAGAGCAGAAGGTTGGTTTGCTGAGCCTGCAGGAGTCGATCGACACCAACACCACGTCCGGCAAGCTCACCTTCCACCTGTTCGGCGCCTTGGCTGAGTTCGAACGTAACCTGATCCGAGAGCGCACCCAGGCCGGCCTGACGGCGGCGCGTGCCCGCGGCCGCAAGGGCGGCCGTCCCCAGGTGCTCGACAAGGACAAGCGCGACCTCGCGGTGCGGCTTTATCAGGAAAAGAAAACGCCTATTGCCCGGATCTGCACGATGCTAGGCATTTCTAAGCCTACGCTTTATGCCTACGTTCGTGCTGCGGAAGTTGGTAAAGGTCGCTGATAGTTGGCTTTGATCTGCGGCTGCTTTGCTGACGGATATTGCAGCTAGAAATTGGTGGCCGCAGAAAAAAAGCTGATGGAGCAGAGCATTATATGACAGGCAGCTTGATCGGAGAAATCCTAGAGGCCGCAATCACAAACAAGACAAGTTTGGCAGAGTTGCTGCGGATGGTGAAAGTGGCTGCCCATCGCCTCAACCTCCCTTCCATTGAGGATTGGGTGAGCAAAGAGCTGGATGGCTATGACGATGGCAGTGATGTTCCAGACTATCGCAGAATATCAGGGCAGGTCGTCGCTAAACACGCCATGCACGGATGGCACTCGATTGGAGGCGATCCAACAATAATAAAAATGCTTCAAGAAAGGAACTTGGGCGGCTCAATAGCCAGGCTTGAAGCGATGTTGCTTGAAGCTAAATCTTCAGGCAATTCAGGAACGTTTACAATGTTTCTGCCCGCAGACAGTGTCACAACAATCCTTGGGGATAAGTCTTTTGCTTATGTGGCTATGGGAACAAGGTTCCCCGTGGCATCCATATCTGCTATCTTAGATCGGGTGCGAGGTAAAATATTAGATTGGGCGATTGAAATGGAAAAGCAAGGTGTTGTGGGCCAAGGAATGTCCTTTAGCGCAAAAGAAAAAGAAGATGCCGCACGCGCCACAACGAACATCACGTTCTCTGGGCCAGTTGGAACAATTGCGGGAAATCTTGGTACAGGAAATTCTTCAGGGGCTATCACCATAACCGGATCAAACATCGCTGAGGCTCTAGAACTTGTCCTAAGTCTTCAAAAGAATGCGCAAGATCTGATCAAATGCGGAGCGCATAACAGTCTGTCAGATGCCCTCGACAACCTAGCTAGAGAGCTTGCTTTAAAGTCTCCAGATAAAGGGAAACTTCGCAGTTTCGCCGATCATGTGAAAACTGCTCTTGCCGGTGCGTCAGGAAACCTGCTCGCCTTGGGAGCAATGCAGGCCATCACTCAAATTGGCACACTCATTTAGAGCCCTGACACGAGACCATTGTACGCGCTAGCTCCAACCTTGGTGAAGTGGTGCCGGTGGGAGCCGCCGTTGCATCCACACGATCGTTGAGAGGACGGGGAGATTACCCCTGAACAGCCCCATCGAAGGCCAGCATTTGCTGGCGGGACGAAATCTCAGATGAATGGTCCGTTATGTTTTGCAATGAGGGGGCGTCCAGTTTGACAGAGCGCTCCCAGGCATCCAAGGCTGGCACAGTAACGCGAAGAGCCGAAACCGGACGTCTTTGCTGGCTTTTTCCCGACAATGGAACCATCGCCTCCCATCAGCTCAATAGAGCCAATAGGAGGGGTTGAGTCACGACCTTAGGGCTTGTGCGACCGCATCGCCGAGCGAGAGCGTGGGACGCCCGATCAGTGTAGAAAGCGTCTTGTCCTCGTCATGCAGCGCGCCTTGCGAGGCCCCTACATCCCAACTGGCAATGGCTTCAGCCAAGCCTTCAGGCAGGCCGACGCTTTTCAGAATGCCCGCATACTCCGCCTCTGGAAGATCCTTGTAGGGAATATCCTTGCCGGTCTGGCGCGAGAGTTCGGCCGCAAGATCGGCCAGCGTGTAGCTGCTGTCGCCAGCAAGTTCATAAACCCTGCCGTCATGGTCCTCTCCGGTCACGACCTCTGCCGCCGCCTGGGCATAGTCTGCGCGGGACGCTGACGAAATGCGCCCTTCGCCAGCACTGCCGACAAAGGCGCCATTCGCCAGGGCAGCGGGAATGGAGCCGGTATAGTTCTCGGTATACCAGCCATTGCGCAGGATGGTGTATCGCAGGCCAGCCGCCTTGAGAGCCGCTTCCGTGTCCCTGTGCTCATCCGCAAGGCTCAAGGGCGAGGTGTCGGCATGCAGCAGGCTTGTGTAGACAATGCGCGAAACGCCTGCAGTCTGCGCCGCTTGGATGACGTTGCGATGCTGGGCCGCACGCTGACCGACTTCGCTGGATGAGATCAGCAGAAGGGTGTCCACCCCTTGCAAGGCCGCTTTCAGACGCTCGACCGATCCGTAATCGGCCTCGCGCACCGTCACGCCCAGGTCCGCCGCCTTTGCCGCATTGCGGGCCAAGGCCACGATCTCGGAAGCTGGAACCTTCTCTTTCAAGGCGGCGATCACCAGGCGGCCAAGCTGGCCGGTCGATCCCGTCACTGCGATGGTCATCGTTCTGTCCTTTCAGTTTCGATGAATCGCATGTAAAGACATTGCTTACTTTTCGTAAGTACTTACGTTGATGTTAGTATGGGTGCCCACATGACGTTATCCGACAAGGTCCGCCGGGGTGATCTGATGTCTGTATCTTGCCCCTCTCGCGAGGTTCTCAAGCATATGACAAGCCGATGGGGCGTTCTTGTGCTGATCGCCCTTGAAGGAAAGACATGCCGGTTCAGCGAATTGAAGCGGGCCATCGGCGGCGTAAGTGAACGGATGCTGGCGCAGACCCTGCAATGGCTGGAAGCCGATGGTCTTGTCCTGCGAACCCCTTATGACGTAGTGCCGCCGCATGTGGAATATTCGCTGACACCGCTTGGCGTGGAAGCAGCCGAGCGTGTTCGGCTGCTGGCCGACTGGATCGAGACCAACCTGCCGAAAATATCAGCCAACTGGCTAAAGCCCTAAAGACGGCGAGATAGAATTCGCGACGCGGTGGTCAAGTTCTCCTTGGATGTGAGTGCCCCTCTTATCGACAGCTTTGTCCGCATAGCATCGATATACGCCATGTCTGAGACGTGTCCCTCAGGGCCCAAACTTGCCACTCGCACAGTATGGAAGCCCACGTTCAATGCGCAGAACGCGGGCTCTCTTGCGGTGCTGCAGGTGTCACCTTCTCATGGAAGTTGAGCGCCATATCCCTGTCCGGCTTACTCTGCTGGCACAGCGGAGACTTCCCGCCCGGTGCTCGCCCAAGCGACCACAGCCAGGCTTAGGGCGACAAGCGACAGGATTGCGCCCGCCCAGTTCGGAGAGGCCAGGCCGAACCCGGCCGCGATCGTCGCGCCGCCGGCCCATGCACCGATTGCGTTTCCGAGGTTGAACATGCCGATGTTCACCGACGCGGCCATCGTGGGCGCTCCTGCGCGGCTGGCACGATCCATAACCAGCTTCTGGATCGGAGAGACTGTGGCAAAGCCGAATGCAGCCATGAGGAATACGGAAGCCGACGCCACAACGGCACTCTCAACGCCCAGCCAGAAGACGAACAGCACCGCAGCTTGTGCCGCGAGCGTCACGAACAGCGTTCCGAAGAGGGACCGATCGGCAGAGCGCCCCCCGATCCAGTTGCCGACCGCCAACCCCAGACCGAAGAGGATCATCAGCCGCGCGATGCCAGCATCGGAAAATCCTGCTTCCTCGACCATCATCGGGGCAATGTAGGTGATGGAGGTGAAGAAGGCCGCAGGACCGAAGATGGTGATGCCCATGGCAAGCAGCACCTGCGGGTCCATGAACGCGCGCAGTTCGGTCTTCAGGGCGATGGCCTTGCCCGCCTCGATCCGGGGCACCAGCAGCGCAACGCTCAGCACGGTGACAAGGCCGATGCCGGCGATCAGCCAGAACACCAGCCGCCAGTCATAGACTTGTGCAAGCCAGGTGCCGGCAGGCACACCGAACAGGTTCGCCATTGTCAGCCCCGAGAACATGAAGGCAATGGCACTTGCCTGTCGGTTCTTCGCCACCAGCGAGGCGGCAATGATGGAGCCGATGCCGAAGAAGGTGCCGATAACCTTTATGCCGTCGCCTTTCAGGCAGAGGACAATGACCCGGAGGCCGTCAGGTTCTTGTGCGACATGCTGGGTCTGGAAAAACTGCTGGCAGACTATGATGAAGAGTGTGGCCAGGAGCAGGACAACAGCCTCGATCCCAAGATCCGTTCCTGATCCTGTTTGCCGGCCACTTCCTGGCCCCGCCTGGACCTCTTGCCCCGAGGCAGTGCCCCGGTCACACAGGTCTAAGGTGAGGATGTGACCCTACCCCTGCCGCTCTTGAACCAGGGGACGAAGCCGCAGGCTTGAACAGTTTTCTGATGAACACTTGCACAGCCATCCGTGCGGCGTCCTCATCACGCGAGCCGGGCGTCCAGCGGGCCAGATCACCCAGCAGCATCTTGGTAATGACGCCGTAGACATAGGTATGGCAGATGGCGCGCAGCATGACCAAGTCTTCGTCGGCCTCCAAATAGCCCTTCGCTTGGGCTCGTTGCAGGATCTTCAGGACAAGATCATGGACCGACTGCTCATATTGGAGAAGCCGAGGATGGGCCTCGAACACGGCAGCAGGCATTTCCCCGACGAGGCGGAACTCCTGCGGGTAGAGGCGCGCCCAATCGACATATGCAACAGTGATTGCCTCAAGCTGATCGACTGGTGATGAACACCTGGCCATCTCCTGCGTGATCGTGTGCAGCAGCCGTTGCAAAGCCACATCGGCCATGACCACGAGAAGATGCTCGCGGTCAAAAATGACCTGCTTGAGCAGATCCCTTTCGACACCAAGTTCCTCGGCCACTGTTTCCAGGTGCGGCAGTTCACCCGTCTTGGCAGCAAGATGGCTTGCCGTGCTGATGGCGGCTGAGAGCAGATGTTGGCCGGGCTTAAAGGTGGCGTTCATAACACTTCAACTAGTAATTGATGGGGTGGTTTCGTGATCTGCCTTACGGCAGTGCCGGAACGAGCAAAAGAGAAGGAAAAATCTTTTCCGTCCCTTTGGATTATATGCCGCATCCCGGCTTCTGCCGGGACCGCGCTAGGCTTCGGCCGGCTGCAGCGGCCTTCGCCCCGAGACTGGACCCCTGCCCCTCCTTTGCGGCTTTTTCCGCGCCGTCTGTCTCGTCCCGAGCCAGCCCGCGCGGGGCCGCAATAGTCGGTCCAGCGGCCCAGTCTCGGCCCTGTCGGGTTGCGATCGCTTGCGGGGGTAGCCCGGTTGTCCAGCCTCGCACTGGCTCGACCTTGGGAGGGACAGGGGGAGGCCGAAGCAGGCTGTAAGCGAGACCACAGGGATCGAGCAAACAGCCTGTGGTCAACCGGGCGGAAAATTGTGGGAAGCAGCCGTCAAGCCTCTGAACAGAAGATGTTGCTGGAGTAGGGAGAAATAATAGCCATAAG
>NZ_NWMQ01000077.1:0-7484 GCF_002901215.1 Paracoccus sp. SY
CCGATCTCGGACGCCGGGACCGAGAGCGGCTGGAGATGGGCTTCTGTCGAGGGCGCAAACGCTCCCTGCTCACAAGAAGCGGCCGGGCTTGCGGCAAGGACGGCGGCGCCAAGGGCAGTGGCCAGGGACAAAAGAGAGGTCATGGACCGGGTACTTTCGACAAGGAACACGAACGCCAGCCGAATGCATCTGCGGGCTGCAAGCATATGTACGCTCACTCTCTTAAGATGCCGTTAAAGGACTTCGCTTTTCAGGCTGGATCCGAGTGATCGCCATGCGCAGCTTTCTGGAGAGCACGCTGGCCGTGGCCTTGCCAAAGAACTCAGCAGCCTTGCCACCCTCAACTCTTAGCCTTCGGATTGTTCAGGCGCGTCCCCGAGAAATAGTCAATAATTTCTCACCTGTACTCTACCAACGCCGCGGTTATCACCACAGTTGCGGATCAGGGATCCATTCTAAGGATTGTTGATATATAGCGGGCAATCATCCCTTATCGACAGCAATTGCTGGGGGTCGTCAGCAGCTCGCCTTGCGTCCCAAAAGGCTGCTCTCGAACGGCTTTGGGCTACAGGAGTGCTGCGCTGACAAGAGACACAGGCCTCCTATCTGCCCCCCCCTGCCCTTATCAAAAACAGCACCAATCAGTGACATCTGGCTTTGAAACTGCTCACAAACGACCGTTTCCTCATATCATTCATTTTTGTTTTCCTCTCGAAGACTTGCCCCAGCGGCGGTTAAGAAGACAGACGGAATGAGTTGAGGCCGCCCTACCCGTCGCCGGGGTCAGGTCAGCGTTTATTCCGGCAACTCAATGCCGGACATGTATTCAGGAGGCGCTGCCAGGGGCCGCCAATTCAGGTAGAGAACCAAGACCGCCGCGATCGCCTGCCACAAGCAGTGAAATAGTGGAGAAACCAGAAACAGCGTGTAGATCAGGCGGAAGGTCGGTTTGAGCCCAAAGCCGCCTTTCGACCCTCCTTGATCCCCTAAGAGGGTCGGCGTATCTGCGGCAGTGTCCAATAGGAGATTGATGCACAGAGGCTCCGATTGAACCGCGCGTAGCGGCATCGTCCGGCACATGAAGTGCCGGCCCTTTTTGCATGATTTCTATGGAGTTCTCATGGAGAACCAAGACGTAGTCCTCCGCCCGTTTGACGCGGCGAGGGACACCGAAAAACTGTCAGCCATCTGGCTTGAAGCATCCCTGAAAGCGCATCCGTTTATCGGTGAATTCAGACTTTTGGAGCAGCGCCAGCTGATCGAAGAAGAATATCTTCCAAAAGCAGAAACGTGGGTTGCATGTCATTCGGGTGAGGCTGTCGGCTTCATCAGCCTGCTGGGCAGCTTTGTCGGCGGGATATTCATCGCCCCAACGCACCAAGGCCGGGGTGTCGGCCGCACACTGATCGCGCATGCTCTTGAACTGAAGGGCGAGCTTTCGCTGGAGGTCTATACGGAAAACGAACAGGCTGTCCGCTTCTATGCGTCGCTTGGCTTTAAGGAGTTGTCACGGCGCGATGTGGATGATTTCGGCTATCCCTACCAGAACGCAGCTCTGCATTTGAAAGCCTGAGCCGAAGACCGGGCGAGACCTGTCTCGTCCGGTCACACCCGCAGCTTCAGTTTTCGGAACGAGCGGCTGCGTGGTCCAGCATAACTTCCACGCCTAGTCCGGTGGAGTGCCAAGGCTATCTCCGTGCGCTATTCACGAGGTATGTAAAGCGCGCCCCCTTCGCGGAACAGTTCGGCCATGCGATCCATGCCCTGCTGCTTTTCCGCCTCGGCCCTGATGTCGTGCGAAATGCGCATCGAGCAGAATTTCGGCCCGCACATCGAACAGAAATGCGCCAGCTTATGCGCCTCCTTGGGCATGGTTTCGTCATGCATGGCGCGGGCGGTGTCGGGGTCCAAGCCAAGGTTGAACTGATCTTCCCAGCGGAAATCGAACCGGGCGCGGGACAGCGCGTCATCGCGGCGCTGCGCACCCGGGTGGCCCTTGGCAAGGTTCGCCGCATGTGCCGCCAGCTTGTAGGTGATGACGCCGGTCTTCACGTCATTGCGGTCGGGCAGGCCCAGATGTTCCTTGGGCGTGACATAGCACAACATTGCCGTGCCGAACCAACCGATCATCGCGGCCCCAATGGCCGATGTGATGTGATCATAGCCTGGCGCAATATCGGTCGTCAGCGGCCCAAGCGTATAGAACGGCGCTTCGTGGCAATGTTCCAGCTGCTTGTCCATGTTCGCCTTGATCTTGTGCATCGGCACATGGCCCGGCCCTTCGATCATCACCTGGCAATCCTTGGCCCAGGCGATCTTGGTCAGCTCGCCCAGGGTCTCAAGCTCGGCGAACTGCGCTTGGTCATTGGCATCGGCAATCGATCCGGGGCGCAAGCCGTCGCCCAGGCTGAAGCTGACGTCATAGGCTCGCATGATGTCGCAGATTTCGTCGAACCGTTCGTAAAGAAAGCTTTCGCGGTGGTGATGCAGACACCATTTCGCCATGATCGAGCCGCCGCGCGACACGATTCCTGTCACCCGCTGCGCCGTCATCGGGATCATGTGCAGCCGCACGCCTGCGTGGATGGTGAAATAATCCACGCCCTGTTCCGCCTGTTCGACCAGCGTGTCGCGGAAGATCTGCCAGGTCAGATCCTCGGCAATGCCGCCGACCTTTTCCAGCGCCTGATACAGCGGCACGGTCCCGATCGGCACGGGCGAGTTGCGGATGATCCAGTCGCGGATATTGTGGATGTTGCGCCCGGTAGATAGGTCCATGACCGTATCTGCGCCCCAGCGGATGGCCCAGACCATCTTGTCCACCTCTTCCTCCATCGACGAGGTAACGGCGGAATTTCCAATATTGGCGTTAATCTTGACCAGGAAATTGCGTCCGATGACCATCGGCTCAAGCTCGCGATGGTTGATATTGGCCGGAATGATGGCCCGGCCCGCCGCGATTTCCGCGCGGACGAATTCCGGCGTGACCAGATCGGGGATCATGGCCCCGAAATCCTCGCCATCGCAGGCGGCGGCCGTTACGCGCCCCTCATTCTCGCGGATCGCGGCGAATTCCATTTCGGGCGTCACGATGCCCGCGCGCGCATAGGCAAGCTGCGTGATCGCGCCAGTGCCGTTCGCACCCGGCGTCGCGCGCAATGGCTTCATGGCGCGCGGAAATGCCGGGGTCAGGCGTTCCCCCGTGGCAAAACCGTTATCGGCCAAAGTGACCGCTCGCCCGGCATAAGCAACGGCATCGCCACGCATCCGCTGCCAATCGCCTCGCATGGCGGGCAATCCGCAGGCAATGTCGATGTCGGCATCAGGGTCGGTATACGGGCCGGAACTGTCATAGACCGTCAACGCGGGTTCGCCCCCGCTCAGCTCGATGCGCCGCATCGGCACGCGGATGTCGTGCAGGGTGCCGGTGATGTAAACCTTGCTGGATGCGGGCAGTGCGCCCGTGGTGATTGCGGGCTGCGGCTGGTCTTTCATGTCTTCCTCTCCATTCGCGCGACCAAGGCGAGGATGGCAAGGAAGCGCAGGCCATATGACCGCGCGAACGGGGCCAAGCGGCCCGAAAGGACCGCCCAGAATGCAACTGGGGGAATTGCCCTTCGGTCTTCCTACGCCAGCATCAACTGGGTCAGGTTCAAAGGGTCGCTTCACCGGGGTTGCCCCCACTCAGCCTCTCAGTCCCCTAGGCGGGACTCCCCTGACGTGCGGGCAAGCTGCACTGAGGTGCTGCATGTGTCAAGCAGTGAGAGGTTTGACTGTCCGCTTCGTCCGCATAGCAGACATCCTGCCGAAAATAGTATGCCGTGCAAATAGCCTGGAGCGACCCGCTGAGCGCCGTGTCACGGGCAGGCATCCGCCACACTCGCTTGTTCGGATTGCCGGACCACGGGCCTGTCTCGGAGGCCCGTGGCCATAACACGAGCGTCAGCTCATGCGATCAACGACAAGGCCCGCAGTCTCCGCATCGGCAAACCGGTCGCGCTGATGGTCACGATAAAGCGCTTTGCCCAACGAGACGCACATCGCAACCATCACGAACGCGAAGGGCAGCGCTCCGATGATCATGGCGTTCTGCAGCACGATCAGCCCCCCGCCTCCTGCAATGATCAGGGCACCGATGACCAGTGTCAGCAGGACACCCCAGACGATACGGTGGCGCACGTCGGTTTCTTCCTCACCGCCTGCCATGATTGTGTTGATGACAAGGAGGCCCGAGTCAGCCGAGGTGACGAGGAAAGTCAGGATCAGCGCCACGCACATGATCGCAACAATGCCATAGACCTGTTCGCCCACGATGAACTGCAGCGTCGCGAACAGCATGTTGGTGGTGGACGCATCGATGATGGCACCTTGGGCGACGCCCGACAGCTCCAGATCGATTGCCGTGCCGCCGAGCATGGCCATCCAGGCAAAGCAGACCAGCGACGGTGCGATGACGGCCCCAACCACGAATTCGCGCACCGTCCGGCCCCGCGAGATGCGGGCGAGGAAGAGACCCACGAAGGGAGAAAAGGCAATCCACCACGCCCAGTAGAAGGTGGTGGAGCCGGCCTGCCAATCGCCGAGGGCCGTGCCGGTCGAGTAGGCTTCGAACGAGAGGCCCGGGAAGTGCAGAATGTAGTCCACCAGTGCCGAACCATAGGTCGACAGCGAGAACAGAACCGAGCCGAAGACCACGAACACCAGAAGCAGCATGGTGGACAAGACGAGGTTCAGGTTTGACAGGTGTTTGACCCCCCGCCCGACACCAGACACTGCCGAGAGGGTCGACATCGCCATCACGACGATCAAAGCCGCGATCAGCCCGACGCTGGAGGGCGCGGGAGGGCCGCCGTCCTGACCAGGTTGCAGGAGCCATTCCATCCCTGTGATGGAATAGAACCCCTCGACCAGCTGGCTTATCCCGAAGCCGATGGTAACGGCCACGCCGAGGATGGTGGCCACGACGCCAAGGATGTCGACCAGGTGGCCGAGGGGGCCGTTCATGTGCCGACCGAACAGCGGTGTCAGAGCTGTGCGGATCGTCAGGGGCATGTCGCGTGTATAAGCGTAGTAGGCGAGGCTCAGACCGGTCAGGACATAGATGCCCCAGGCGTGGATGCCGTAATGCATGAAGGTGTATCGATAAGCCGACGTCACCGCATCGGCCGAATGGGCTAAGGTCCCGCCGGTAATGATGTCGGGATTGTTGCCCCAGTTTCCAATCGGCTCAGCCGTGGCATAGACCATCAGGCCCACGCCGAGGCCGGCGCCGAACATCATGGCGAACCATGAGAAGGTGCTGAACTCCGGCTTTTCATCTTCCTTTCCCAGCCTGCGCCGTCCGGAAGAAGGAACAACCGCCACGATTAACAGGAACCACGCGAATAGTCCTACAGCAAGAATGTAGAACATGTTGAACACGCCGAGGATTTCAGTGTTGAGCAGCGACAGGATCGCCTCGGCGCTGCCGGGTCGGAGCAAGGCCCAGACGGTCAGCAGGGCGAAGGTGATCTTGGAGGCCAGGGTGATGGGAAGGGAATATCCTTGATAGAAGCCGGCGTCGGCTGTCCGGATGTCAATGTCGGTAAAAGGAGGGTTGATGTCATTCATAAGCTGTTCCGTTCTGAACCTTTCATGATCAGGAGGCGCGGTGTTTCGAACACATGGCAAGGCGGTGGGATGATGCTCTCTGAGAGGCCTGTGAAAGGAGCCGCGAAAAGCGACCGACAGGCCTATGGGACCGACCAGCGGGTCGGCACGCGCAGCGGATGGACGGGATGTTTCCAGCGCAAGCATTTGGCAACGATGCAACGGCATCGTTCTTGCTGAGGTCATCGAGCATGGGGGGCGTTATAGCGGGCAGGAGCAGAGACGCAACCTTGGCGGGTTTGCCTGTCTGCTGGCTGAAGCCGGGGGCAGCACCGGTAAAGGTGAACTCCCCGTCCTGATAGCCGTTGTCTCGCTAGACGCGGTTCAAGGAAGTCGCTCCTGTAGAACCCCAATGTTACCTGACCAAGGAGAGCAGCATGCCCCCCGCCCTTCACCAGAGCCGTCTTGTCGCTTGCGCCGTCGCAGCAGGCGTCATCCTTTCCGTGACGGGCCCGACCATGGCGCAAGACGGCCCTCCTAATGAAGTCGCGGGCCACGTCACCAATGCCTTCATGCCGGGGTTCCCGGAAGAACATGACGGCCTGGTGCGCTCCTCCATCCAGAGCCGCCCGCAGGAAGGCAGGATCATGGCGACCTATGGCACGCCCGAGGACGACCGGAGTGTGCAGGTGCTGCTTTATCCGCTGGATAAGCGCGGCATCGAGGGAAATATCGAACGTGCAGCCTCATACATGGCCGGCGGAGAGATACCTGTCACCCGCGAAACCGTTCAAAGCCCGGGCGGTTCGGAGATGGAATGCATGACTTCCCGGGTGGGCGAGCTTGGCTACACGTTCTGTGTCGCCGAGGTCCGCGGACGCGCGCTTAATGTGCAGGTGGGCGAGGTTGTGGCCGCGGATGCCAGCGAGCTGCCAATCGAGGTGGTGCAGCGGTCGCGCGATCTGGCCGGGGACTTTGTTGACTCGATCGAGGCCGCTCCGGACAGCTGACTGGCGCAGCGATGAACTAAAAAGGCAGAGAGCAAACTTGCCGACTCCGGCTGGTTACTCTCTGCACTTCCGCAAGTGGCGCCTCCCTTCACCACCTGCGAATACCGTTTCCTGTTCAGTTCTCCTCGGAGGCCGCTTTCTTTCGACGCATGCCATAGAGCGCGCCCATGCCACCCAGCAGCAGGAAGCCTGCCGCCGGAAGCGGAACAGGCGCCGGAGGCGGGATGTCAGCGGTCGTGTAGGTGATGCTCGCTATTCCGGCGCCGGTTCCTGACACCCCTTGGAGAAGGAAGCTCAGGATGGGAAGATTGTCAGGTCCGTTGACAGCCGGGTTCACCGGTATGGAGTTCGGGAACGATCTTGAGAGCGAATAAACCGCGTCCCCAGTCTCGTCGTAGCTCGTGAGATTGACCGGGAATGTCCCGGCCGAGCGACCGAAGGTGACGTCGGTGACGGGGGCAGCGAATGAGAAACGAAGTGTCTCGTTGATGTTCAGCTGCTGGTAAAGCTGCACCGCCTGACCAGGCCGGGCGACGCCAAGGGCATTGGCTCCGATGAAGATGTCCCCGCCTGTGCTGCTGATTGTCAGAAAACCATCAGCCGTGGTCCATTCAGTTCCCTGGGACCCGTATAGCGGGGCAAGCGCAGTGCTGTTGAACACATGCGTGACCGTGGCGGCTATCGCAGAAAAGGGCATGGCCGCAAATGCGGCAAATGCCGCAACCTTCAACATTATACTCATTATCCGATCCTCCTTCCGGATGATAACTGGGGTGCCGTGTTTTGCCTGATGATACCCTCTGTCCCGTGCCTCACATTCGAAATGATGAAAGATTCTCTCGTAAAATCAATGTTTTTATTTAGTCGGCTCTGAACAACCTTATC
>NZ_NWMQ01000078.1:0-7441 GCF_002901215.1 Paracoccus sp. SY
CGCGCTGGAACGCGTGTGACAGGTCGGGGCGGGTTTCCAGCCCGGCCAGTGTGACCAGCGGGATCCTTGATCCGGGTCTCGATTTCCGCGCACATGATCTTCGGCACGTCTGCCGGGTGCATGGCCTCCCAGCCCAGGCCTGACGGCCAGACCCCGACCCAACAATGCCGCGCGGCCGCCACGCCGGGGCTGCTTGTATGCGACATCGGACGGCGCGTTTCGCCCCGAAGTTCGCCTTGGTCACCATGCCCCGGATCTCGCCCGACCCAGAGCAGTGGCAGGTCTTGACGATCCCCGCATGGATCGCCGCCACCTTGACCCAGTTTGTCAGTCAGGTCGTCGGCTGCACGGTGCCCGCGTCAACTCGGGCCTGCAGCATCCGGGCGCCGGTCGCAAGATCGGGGCGGGGGAAAGGCCTGTCTTGGCCGCTTTCCGCCTATTTCTTGCCGGTCCGGAAGCGCGGAACATGCGGAAATGCTGGAAAGCCCTGTTGTCGCTGGTATGGTGTCAGCCGGGCACGACGCGGAACAATCGGCGGCCCTTCCCTTCCCCCGAAAAATAAATTGCATTTTATTGATTTTTTATGCATTGTTGATCCGATCGCATCCATGCGACATCAGGGAGGATACAATGACATTCTTTCGTTCCCGGCTGGCCGCAGCCTGGCTGATCGCGGCTGGCGCCGCATCCTTCGCCCCCGCCGCCATGGCGCAGGATCTGGAATTGACCATCATGGCCCCTGCAGGCGCCGGCGGCGGCTGGGATTCCGCCGCCCGCGCCCTGCAAGAGGTGATGATGTCCACCGGCAACGCCCGCAGCGTGCAGGTGGTCAACGTTCCCGGCGCGGGCGGCACGGTGGGGCTGGCGCAGTTCGTGCAGGGCGCGGCGGGCAGCCCCAACCAGCTTCTGGTCGGCGGCATCACCATGGTCGGCGCGATCATCACCAACAAGGCGCCCTATGACCTGACCGCCGTCACCCCCCTTGCGCGGCTGACGGGCGATCCGCTGGTCGTGGTGGTCCCGGCGTCGTCACCCTATCAGACGATGGCCGACCTGATGGAGGGCATCAAGGGCGACGTGGAACGCACCATCTGGGCCGGCGGATCGGCGGGCGGCGCGGACCACATGCTGTCGGCGCTGATCACCCAGGCGGCGGGCGCGGATCCGGCCAAGGTGAACTATGTCGCCTATTCCGGCGGGGGCGAGGCCTTGGCGGCGATGCTGGGCGGGCAGGTCACGGCGGGGATTTCCGGCTATGGCGAATGGCAGGGCCAGATCGAATCGGGCGACCTGCGCGCGCTTGCGATTTCCTATCCCGAAGCCATCGAGGGGATCGAGGCCCAGCCGCTGAAGGCCCAGGGCATCGACATCGAACTGGTGAACTGGCGCGGCATCTTCGCCGGACCCGGCATTAGCGACGAGGACAAGGCAACCCTGGAACAGGCCATCGCCAAGACGGTCGAATCCCCCGAATGGCAGGATCTGCTGAAGGCGCGCGGCTGGTCCGACTACTATGCCCCGTCGGATGAATTCACGGCCTTCATCGCGTCCGAATCCGAACGCGTGACGTCCATCCTGACCTCGATCGGCCTGGCCGAATAACCGCGGCGGGGGCCTGGCGCCCCCGTTTTCGCTTGACCCATTGGGGGACCGTCCGTGACCACACCGACCGCACGGGGCCTGCACCGGCCCACGCTTGTCATCGCCGTCGCCTTGTTCGCCCTGGCCTTCATCACCTGGCGCGATGCAAGCGCGATGCAGATCCGCGCCACCTATGGCATGGGCGCGGATGCGGCGTCCTATTTCGTGGCGCTGTTCCTGGCGCTGATGGGGGCGGGCCATCTGGTTGCCGCCTTCCGCTGGGGGGACGATCCCGGCCCCACCGACTGGAAGGCCGTGGGCTGGGTGGCCTTGGGCCTGGGCAGCCTGATCGCCGCGCTGTGGTTCGGGGCGGGCTTCATCATCGGGTCCACCCTGCTGTTCGTCTTCACCGCCCGCGCCTTCGGCCGCCGGGCCTGGCTGGCCGACCTGGCCCTGGGCCTGATCCTGGCGACGGGGATTTTCCTGCTGTTCAACAAGCTCTTGACCCTGTCCCTGCCGATGGGACCGGTCGAGCGGCTGTTCTGAGGAGGTCGCAACATGGAATCGCTGGCCTTCCTGATGCAGGGCTTCGGCACCGCGCTTGATCCCATGAACCTGGCCTTCGCGGCCATCGGCGTGCTCTTGGGCACGGCCGTCGGCGTGCTGCCCGGCATCGGGCCTGCGCTGACCGTGGCGCTGCTTTTGCCGATTACCTTCAAGCTGGACCCCGGCGGGTCGCTGATCATGTTCGCGGGCATCTATTACGGCGGCATGTATGGCGGATCGACCACGGCGATCCTGCTGAACACACCGGGTGAAAGCGCCTCGGTCGTCACCGCGCTTGAAGGCAACCAGATGGCCCGGCGCGGACGGGGCGGCCCGGCCCTTGCGACCGCCGCCATCGGGTCGTTCGTGGCCACCCTGATCGCCACGATGGGGCTTGCCTTCTTTGCGCCCCTGCTGGTCAAGGTCGCGATCCAGTTCGGGCCTTGGGATTACTTCGGGCTGATGCTGATCGCCTTTGTCACCGTGTCGGCGACCTTTGGATCCTCGCCCCTGCGCGGTCTGACCAGCCTTGCCATCGGGCTGTGGCTGGGCCTGATCGGCATCGACCAGTTGACCGGGCAGGCGCGGCTGGCCTTTGGCGTCCCGAACCTGCTGGACGGGGTCGAGGTCACCACCCTTGCCGTCGGCCTGTTCGCCATAGGCGAGGCGCTGCATGTCGCGTCCCGCCACCTGTTCAACGACGAAAAGCCCATCGCGATCAAAGGGTCGATCTGGATGTCGCGCCAGGACTGGCGGCGGTCCTGGAAGCCCTGGCTGCGCGGCACGGCGATCGGCTTTCCGATCGGGGCGCTGCCCGCCGGCGGTGCCGAAATCCCGACCTTCCTGTCCTACACGACCGAACGCAAGCTGGCCGAAAAGCCCGAGGAATTCGGCCAGGGCGCCATCGAGGGCGTGGCAGGCCCCGAGGCCGCGAACAACGCCTCGGCCGCGGGCACCCTGGTTCCGTTGCTGACGCTGGGGCTGCCCACCTCGGCCACGGCGGCGGTGATGCTGGCGGGGTTCCAGCAATACAACCTGCAACCCGGCCCGCTGCTGTTCGTGCAGCACCCCGATCTGGTCTGGGGCCTGGTCGCGTCGCTGTTCATCGCCAACGTCATGCTGCTGGTGCTGAACCTGCCATTGGTGGGGCTGTGGGTGCGGCTTTTGAAGATCCCGCTGCCCTGGCTTTACGCGGGCATCCTGGTCTTTGCCTGCATGGGCACGATCGCCGCCAATCCTTCGGTGGTGGAACTGATGATGCTGGTGGCCTTTGGCGTCCTGGGCTTCATCATGCGGCGATACGACTATCCCATCGCGCCAGTGGTCGTGGGGCTGATCCTGGGTCCGATGGCCGACAGCGCCCTGCGCCGGTCCCTGCAGATGAGCCTGGGCGACCCGATGGTCCTGCTGCAGCATCCGGGATCGGCCACGATGATCGGCATCGCCGTCTTTGCCCTGCTGGCGCCCTTCGTCTTCAAGGGCTTGGCCCGGTTCCGCCAGGACGAGGACTGATCACGCAAGAAGGGCGGCGCGGTCCCGAACCGCGCCGCCCGTTTCAAGGGGGGTTTCATGGCGCGCGCCAGTCTTTCGCCTCAGATCATGGCCCGGATCGTCGAACATGTGCGGCAGACCGACATGAAGGCGGGCCAGCACCTGCCCGCGCAGGCCCTGGCCGACAGCTTCAAGGTGTCGCGCCAGCCCATCGTCAGCGCGCTGAAGAAGCTGCAACAGATGGGCATCGTCGAAGCCGCGCCCAATCGCGGCTATTTCCTGGCCTGCGACGCCGACACGATCCCGGACCTGGATTGCGACGCGGCGGGCGATGACGTCCTTTATGACCGCATCGCCGCCGACACCTTGGGGGGCCGCCTGCCCGAACGGCTGAGCGAGAACGAACTGATGCGCCTTTACGGCGTCACGCGCGGCCGGCTGCTGCGGGTTCTGCGCCAGATCGCCGACGAAGGCTGGATCGAACGGCTGCCCGGCAACGGCTGGGAATTCCGCGAGATCCTGACATCGCGCAAGGCCTATGCCGACGCCTATCAGTTCCGCGCCGCGACCGAGATGCAGGCCCTGCTGCTGCCAAGCTTCCGCATCGACCCTGCCGCCTTTGCCGCCGCCCGCCGCCATCAGCAGCAGCTTCTGGAAAGCTATGGCGGCGAATCGCGGGAAAAGGTCTTCGGCACCAACATCGAATTCCACGAAATGCTGATGACCTGCGCCAACAACGACTTCTTCCTGGATGCGGTCCGGCGGATCAACCGGGTCCGGCGGTTGATGGAATACAGCATCACCCATGACCGCAGCCGGATGCCGCAGCAATGCCGAGAGCATCTGCAAATCCTCGACCTGATCGAGGACCGCGACATGCAGGCCGCCGCCACCTTCCTTTACCGCCACATCCGGGAAGCCGGGAACATCAAGTCAGCCTTGTTCACCTGATTGCATTTAATCCCGACGTAATGCTATCATGCTCTTGATCCAGGGGCATGGTCATGCAGTTTGCGGCAACATTCGACGGACGGACGATCATCGACCTGCCCCGGGCGGCGGGGAATGCGTTGCGCCGCCTGCCGCATATCCACCGCCTGCTTCTGGAAAACATGCTGCGCGCGGGTAACGACCCCCAAGCGGGGCGGGCCGCGATCCTGGACTGGCTGGCGACGGGCAGCAGCACGGCCGAGATCGCCTTTCAGCCGGGCCGCGTGCTGATGCACGACACGACCTGCGGACCCGCGCTTGTGGATATCGCGGCGATGCGGTCGGCCCTGACCGAGGCGGGGTTCGACTCCACGCTTCTGAACCCCGTTCTGCCCGTCGATGTCTCGACCGATCATTCGCTGGCGGTCGATGCCTATGCCCGTCCCGACGCGATGGCGAAGAACATCGAAAACGAATATCGCCGCAACGCCGAACGCTATCGCTTCATGAAATGGGCCACGAACGCGCTGTCGAATTTCCGTGTCCATCCGCCCGGCACCGGCATCATGCACACGCTGAACCTGGAACGGCTGGCGACGGTGGTCACGACCCGCGACGGCTGGATGATGCCCGACACGCTGATCGGCACCGACAGCCACACGCCCATGATCAACGGCATCGGCGTTCTGGCCTGGGGCGTCGGCGGGATCGAGGCGGAAAGCGTCCTTTTCGGCATGCCGGTGATGCTGCGCGTCCCGGACGTGATCGGCGTGCGCCTGTCCGGGCAGTTGCACGACGGCGTGACGGCCACCGACCTGGCGCTGACCGTGACGGAACGGCTGCGGCGTGTCGATCTGGCCGACCGCTTCGTCGAATTCTTCGGGCCGGGGGTGTCCAGCCTGTCGGCGGGCGACCGGGCGGTAATCGCCAACATGACGCCGGAATTCGGGGCCAATTCGGGCTTTTTCCCCGTGGATGCGGCGACCGTGGCCTATCTGCGCCAGACCGGGCGCAGCGCCGATCATTGCGCCCTGGTCGAAGGGTACTGCCGCCGCCAGGGTCTGTGGCTCGACCCGCAGGAGGTCCCGGTCTTCACCGATGTCGTGGACCTGGACCTGTCGGGGGTCCAGGTCAGCGTCGCCGGTCCCCGCCGCCCCCAGGACCGCATCCCGGCCCGGGCCACCGCCCAGGCCACGGCGGCGATGCGCGGCACGCCAAAGCCCGCGCCTGCGGGCCATGCCCCTGACGGCGCGGTTGCCATCGCCGCGATCACCAGTTGCACCAACACCAGCGATCCGCGCCTGCTGGTGGCCGCCGGTCTGGTCGCGCGCAAGGCCCGCGCCCTGGGCCTGACGCCGCCGCCGCATGTCAAGACCTCGCTGGCGCCGGGATCGCCGACGGCGGAACGATACCTGCGCCGTGCCGGTCTGCTGGAGGATCTGGAGGCCGTGGGCTTCGGCATCGTCGGTTACGGCTGCACCACATGCATCGGCAATTCCGGCTCCTTGCCCGACGCCGCCGTCCAGGCCCAGGCCGAGGGCCGGTTGCAGGTCGCGGTGCTTTCGGGCAACCGCAACTTTCCAGGCCGCGTGCATCCGCAGTTGGACGCGGGCTTCCTGGCCTCGCCCCCGCTAGTCGTGGCCTTCGCGCTTGCGGGCGATGTCGAACGCGACATCCTGGCCGATGAGATCGCGCCGGGCGTCCGCCTGTCCGATCTGTGGCCCACGGGGGCCGAGATCGACGCGGCCCTTGCCCTGGCCCAGGACAGCGCCGATTACGCCGCCGCCTATGACGGGGCCGAGGCGAACGAACGCTGGCGCGACCTGGACGCGCCCGCCACGCCGCTTTTCCCCTGGGACGAGGCATCGACCTATATCCGCCGCCCGCCCTTCGCCGATTTCGCCGCGCCCCGCGACAGCCATATTTGCGCGGCCCCGATCCTGGTTCTGGGCGACGACATCACCACCGACCATATCTCGCCCGCAGGGGCGATCCCGAAGGAGAGCGAAACGGGCCGCTATCTGATCGGGAACGGCGATGCCCCGCATGACCTGAATGTCTTCTCGTCCCGGCGCGGGAACTGGGAAGCCATGCTGCGCGGCCTGTTCACCAACGGCGCGGTCACGAACCTGCTGGCCCCCGGCATACCACCCGGCAGCACGATTCTGCCCGACGGTGAGATCCTGCCCTTGTGGCAGGCGGCCCGGCGGTATCGTGACATGAACACCCCCGTCGTGATCGTTGCGGGCGAACGCTATGGCATGGGGTCGTCGCGCGATTGGGCGGCCAAGGGAGCGGCGCTTCTGGGCACTCGGGCGGTGCTGGCGGTCAGCTTCGAACGCATCCATCGGTCGAACCTAATCGGCATGGGCATCCTGCCCCTGCGCCTGCCCGATGGCGTCACGCCAGGGTCGCTGGCCTTGACCGCGCAGGACCGGATAGAGATCGACCTGGATCCCGCCCGCCTTGCCCCCCGCGCGCGCGTCCGCGTGCTGTTGCACCGGCCAAGGCGCGCATCCGATTCCCTTGAGGCGACAGCCGCCATCGAAACCAGCCTCGAGATCGAGACGCTGGCAAGGGGCGGGCTGATGCCGCTGATCCTGGACCGGGTGACGAGCGGGAAGGCCCGCTCCTAGGACCTTCCCGCGGCCCACATGGGTCCGCCCTTCCATCGGGGAAAGCCGTATCCGTGGATTTCCACCAGGTCGATGTCGGCGGGGGTTGCGGCGATGCCTTCGTCGAGGATCGCCTGGCCCTCGGCGGCCATCTCGGCCACCAGGTGGCGGGCGATGCTGTCGCGGTTCATGCGGGCGGTGCCGGTGATGCGGTGTGCCAGCAGGGTTGCCACGGCGGCGGAGGGCTGGGGCTTACGCTCGCCCGGGGCATAGTCGTA
>NZ_NWMQ01000079.1:0-6611 GCF_002901215.1 Paracoccus sp. SY
TTGTCATAGGTTTCGGTGTCGTTGATCTCGGGCTCGGTCCCCTTCAGGACGGCATCGACCATGCCCACGGTGACGCGGGCCAGTTCGCGGGTGTCCTTGAAGATGGTCGAATACTGCTCGTCCGCCTGGATCGACTTGACCGACTGGACCTCGGCGTCCTGGCCGGTGACGATGGGCATCTGCATGTCGCCCGACCCATAGCCCACGCCCTTGAGCGAGGACAGGATGCCGATGGACAGCCCGTCATAGGGCGACAGCACCCCATGGACCTGCTTGTCGGCATAGTTCGAGGACAGAAGGTTGTCCATGCGCGCCTGCGCCACGGCCGGATCCCAGCGCAGCGTGCCCACGGTTTCCATGCCGGTCTGGCCAGACCCGATCACGATGGATCCGTCGTCGATCAGCGGCTGCAGGACCGACATCGCGCCGTCATAGAAGAAGAAGGCGTTGTTGTCGTCGGGGCTGCCGCCGAACAGTTCGACATTCCAGGGCTTCACGTCCGGGAAGCGTTCCTTCAGCCCGTCCACCAGGGTGGTCGCCTGCTGGACGCCGACCTTGAAGTTGTCGAAGGTCGCGTAATAATCGACATGTTCCGACCCGCGGATCAGGCGGTCATAGGCGATGACCTTGATGTCGGCGGCGGCGGCGTTTTCCAGGGCGTTCGACAGGGTCGTGCCGTCGATGGCGGCGATCACCAGGACATCGACGCCCTTGGTGATCATGTTCTCGACCTGGGCCAACTGGTTGGGGATGTCATCCTCGGCATATTGCAGGTCGGTATCATAGCCCGCTTCCTGCAACTGCTTGACCATGTTGTTGCCGTCGTCGATCCAGCGGGCCGACGATTTCGTCGGCATGGCGATGCCGATGGTTTCGGCCATGGCACCGGTCGCCAGCCACGAAACCCCGATCGCCAGCGCGACCGCAGCGGTTCTGAACTTCATCTGTATCCTCCCTGGCGCGGCGTCGCTGGCCGCGCATCCCTCATAGGTCAGAAAGATCTAGCGCAAAGGTGGCATGACAGTAAAATGAGAAAATAGCCGGCCTGGATAACCAAATAGATATGTCGTTTCGCGCGCTCAAACCCGCCCAACTTCGCCTGGTCCACGAGATCGCGCTGCACGGCCAGTTGCAGATGGCGGCCGACCAGCTGGCCATGACCCAGCCCGCAGCCTCGCGGATGCTGGCCGATGCCGAACGCCAGGTCGGCGCCGCCCTGTTCGTTCGCCAGCCCAAGGGGATGGAGCCGACCGAGATCGGCACCGCCGTGTTGCGGCGTGCCCGCGTCATCCTGCGCGAAATGGCCAGCATCGAGGCCGACGTGAACGCCCTGCGCGGGGGCTATGCCGGTTCGGTCCGGGTCGGCGCGGTGACGGGGCCTGCGATCAGCTATCTTGTCAGCGCGATCCGCAGCATCAAGGAAGAAAGCCCCGGCGCCGACATCACCGTGGACGTGATGCCCTCGCGAGAGTTGCTGATGCAGCTGGCGGCTGGCGAGATGGACTTCGTGCTGGGTCGCATCCTGCCGGATTTCGACAGCGACAGCTTCAACATCCTGCCCATGTCGGATGAAAAGGTGGCCCTGATGGCGCGTGCGGATCACCCGCTTGCCCGCGCGCAACTGGTTACGCTGACCGAACTGGCAAGCCAGGAATGGATCATGCAGCAGCGGGGCGCCCCCATCCGCGAGGCGACGCTGGCGGCCTTTGCAAGCGTGGGCCTGTCGGAACCCGCCAACATCGTCAACAGCCCGTCGCTTCTGCTGACGATTGCCTATCTGGCGCAAACCAACGCGATCACGCCGGTCTCGCACGAGGTGGCCGAGCTTCTGATCCAGCCGCCGGTCGGGGCGGGCTTCACCATCATCCCGACGCCCCGGCCCATTCGCGTGTCGCCCTATTTCCTGCTGGACCTGAAGCGCCGCCCCTTGTCGCCCTTGGGGAAACGCCTGCGGGACGCGGTGGCGCAGATGTCGCGCAGCCCGATCAGGAACGCGGCCGCGCTGTGACCTGCCGGCGCCGGGCGACCTCGTATGCGATGGCGCCGATGATGGTGGCGGCGATGATGACCAGGGCCAGGGCGTTGACGGCGGGGGTCAGGCCGGTGCGGACCTTGGTGGCGATGAAGACGGTCAGGGGCGTTTCAAAGCCGCGCACGAACAGGGTGGTGTTGTAGTTCTCGACCGATTGCAGGATCGCAAGTCCCCCGGATGCCAGAAGCGCAGGTCGCAGGAAGGGCAGCAGCACCCGGCGGAACACCATCACCCGCGACGCGCCCAGGCCAAGGGCCGCTTCCTCCTGCGTGCGGTCGAAGCGTTGCAGCCGCGCCATCACCATCAGCATCACATAGCAGATGATGAAGGTCGTCTGCGCCACCACGATCAGCGCGATTCCCCCGCCGACCCCAACCTGCCGCCACAGGATCAGCGTGGAAATCCCGATCACCACCCCCGGCGTCAGCAAGGGCGACACCATCACCGCATAGGCCACGCTGCGCGCCCGCGAATGCAGCGTCGTCAGAACCAGCGCGGCGGCCGTGCCCACCGGCAGCGCGACGATCACCACCAGCACCGCCACGATGGCCGAGGTCCAAAGCGCCCTCCACATCGCGGCATCCGCCCACATGGCGGAAAACCAGTCCATCGTCGTGCCCTGCCAGGGGATCACGGTGGGAAAGCGGCTGGTGTTGAAGGCCGCGACCGACATGATCAGCAGGGGCGCGAACAGATAGATCACGAAGGCCAGCAGATAGAGGACGAACAGGCCCCGGAAAATGCGATCCGCCGTCATTTCGCCACATCCGTCAGGTTGACCCGGAACAGCCGCAGCGTGACCAGCACCACCGCCAGGCACAGCACCAGAAGCGTCAGCGCATAGGCCGCGCCCCGGTTCCAGTCGCCCCCTTCGAAGAACCAGTTGTAGATGATCTCGGTGAACCAGCGGCTTCCCGGCGACCCCAGCAGCGCGGGCGCGACATAGGATCCGGCGGCCAGCATGAAGGTGAAGACGCAGCCCGTGGCGATGCCCGCCTTGGCATGGGGAATGACCACCCGCCAATGCGTCCGCCAGGTGGGCGATCCCAGATCCCGCGCGGCCTCGAGCTGCGACCGGTCGAGGCTTTCGATGGCGTTATAGATCGGCAGCAGCATGAACAGGATATAGGCATAGACCATCCCCGCCAGCACGCCGCCGTCGCCCTGCCAGCGGATCGGCGCGTCGATCAGCCCGATCCCCTGCAGCACCGCGTTCAGCGGCCCGCGATAGGCCAGGATGATGAACCAGGCCAGCGTCCGCAGAACCTCGTTGATGAAGAAGGGGATGATGACCAGCATCAGCGCGATGGACAACTGCCCCGGCGTTGCGCGCTGCGCCATCCAGAAGGCGATGGGATAGCAGACGACCAGCGTCAGCGCCGCGACCAGGGCGCTTGCCCAGACGGTCTTGAAGAAGATCGCGCGATGGACCCCTTCGTTCGCCAGATACAGGAAATTGTCCAGCGACCAGGTATCGGCCTCGGATCCGATCTGTGCGGGGGGCAGGTTCGGGCGCAGGGCATAGTCGATCATCATCAGGTTCGGCGCCAACACCATGGCCGCCAACCAGATCAGCACCAGCGACAAAAAGATCGTCGCCAAGCCCCCGCCGAAGCGCGCGTAAAGATCACGCATCGGCCAGCACCACCGCATGTTCGGGCGCGAAGAAGAAGCTGGCATCCGTCCCGGGCGCGGGGGCATCGGCCAGCCGGGTCGAAGGCACCGCCGCCGTCAGCGCCGCCCCGTCGGAAAACTGGCCGTGGACCAGGGCAAAGGCGCCCTCGAAATCCATGCGGCTGACGCGGGCGCGCAGGGTATTGGCGCCGACGCCGGGCACCAGCGCCTCGGGGCGGACATAAAGCGTCGCGGCCTGCCCGATGGCCAGGGTTCCATCCGCGCGCCCGTGCAGCGGCCCAAGTGCGGTATCGACCCGCGCCACGCCATCGCCGATGGCGCTGACCCGGCCCTTGATCGCATTCGTCTCGCCCACGAAGCTGGCGACGAAGGGGGTTGCGGGGTTGTCGTAAAGCTGGCGCGGCGTGGCAACCTGCTGCAGCAGGCCCGCCGACATCACCGCCACGCGGTCGGACATGGCCAGCGCCTCGGACTGGTCATGGGTGATATAGATGAAGGTGACGCCCGTGCGCTTCTGCAGGGCGCGCAGTTCCGCCCGCATGTGCTGGCGCAGCTTCAGGTCCAGCGCAGACAGGGGTTCGTCCAGCAGCAGGACATCGGGTTCGACAGCCAGCGCGCGGGCGATGGCGACACGCTGGCGCTGCCCGCCGGACAGTTCGCCCGGCATCCGGTCGCCGTATCCTTCCAGCGCGATCAGGCGCAGCAGGTCATCGGCGCGCTTGCGACGCTCGGCCTTGCCCATGCCGCGCGCCTCCAGCCCGAAGGCGATGTTTTCCCAGACCGGCATCAGCGGGAACAGGGCCAGCGACTGGAAGATCATCGCGGTCGGCCGCTGGTTCGGGCCAAGCCCGCGCATGTCGCGCCCGCCGATCAGCACGCGCCCCTCGGTCGGCTCCAGGAACCCCGCGATCATCCGCAGGATCGTGGTCTTGCCGCAGCCCGAGGGTCCGAGGATCGAAAAGAACTCGCCCGCCCCGACCGTGAAGGACACGTCGCTGACCGCGCGCGTCGAACCGAAACTCATCCCGATCCCGTCAAGCTCGACCGAATGCGACATCCATCCCCCGTGTGTTCTTGGTGGGGACAGGGGCTGCCCCCTGTCCCATGCGTCATCAGGCCGACAGGAAGCGGTCCTGGTATTCGTTGCGCTTGGTGATGTACCAGCTTTCCTGGATCGGCCACCACCACAGTTTCTCCAACGCGTCACCCGGATAGGCGGCGGCGAAGAAGGCCTTGGCCTCGTCCGACAGCAGGTCGGCCGACCCGACGGCGGTCGAGTTGATCGAGGTGGCGTTGGTGTACATCGCCCCCGCTTCCGGCGTCAGGAACCAGTTGATGAAGGCATAGGCGTTGTCCAGGTTCTCGGCCCCGGCCGGGATCGAAAGCCCTTCCATCCAGGCCAGCGCGCCTTCCTTGGGCGCGACAAAGCCCACCGGCAGCCCTTCCTTGGACAGGGCGGCGGCGGTCGAATCCCAGGTCTGGCCCACGGCCGCGCCATTGACGCGGAAGGCGCCCTGGGCCTCGTTCTCGTTGTTCCAGAACTGGATGATGTTGCCCTTGCGGGCCACGGCCTCGGCCAGGATCACGTCGAAGATCTCGACCTGCGCCTCGGGGCTGGTGAAGGCGTCCAGCAGCGGGCGCGGCAGCTTGCCTTCGGCTTCCAGCCACAGGCCTAGGCCCACCAGCGCGGAATGGGCGCGCACGGTGGCCTTGCCCGCCGCCGATTCGCCCCAGATATCGCCATAGGAGGCCTGGCCGTATTCCAGCGGCATCTGGTCGCGGTCGAAAGCCACGGCCTCGGTGCCCCAGTCGGTCGGCACCTGGTAACGCTTGCCGTCCACCACCGCGCCCAGGTTGGTCGAATTTTCCCAGGCGCTTGGCAGGACCTTCGCCACCTCGATCTTGGATTCGTCCAAGGGCTGGACCAGGCCGAATTCGACATAGTTCGGGACCCGGTCCACGGTCGGCCAGATCAGGTCGAAGCCGCCGCCATTGTTGGCGCGCAACTGGTTCAGCAATTCGTCATTCGTGCCATAGCCGGTATAGTTCGGCTTGATTCCCGTGGCCTTTTCAAAGGCGCCCAGGATTTCGTCGTTCAGATAGCCCGACCAGGCGAAGATGTTCACCGTGCCCGAGCCTTGGGCAAAGCCCGGACGCGCCACCAGCGGCGCGGCCAGGGCCAGGCCCGCGGCGGCACCCGCGCCCTTCAGAAGCCCGCGGCGATCAAGTCTGCTCATGTCTAACAACCCCCAATAGCGCCGTCCGGCAGGGCCTTTTCCCTGGAACGGCAGGAACCTGACCGTCCGCCCCCATGGGCGCCGGTCAACCGCCCCGAAGCATATCCCTGCCGCGTGACAGGTCAAAGCCTCTTTGATCTTTCACCGAAAATTCCGGCCGCTCTATTGTCGCGACAACAGGGCGGCGGGCCGGGAACGGGCCAGGGCCTGCGCGATCAGCCCGGTCAGCACCGCCTTGACGATGTCGCCCGGAACAAAGGCCGTGACCAGGACCGCGCATTCCGCCAGGGTCTTGTCCAACGCGATCGACATGCCGACGATGCCGAAGCCATACATCACCAGAATGCCGCCGATGATCGAGGCCAGCGCGACCGTGACCGCCAGCGGCCCGCTGCGCAGCCGTTCCACGATCAGGCCGATGACGAAGGCCGCGACCGGCCAGCCCAGGAAAAAGCCCGAGGTCGGCGCGACAAAGGCCCCCAGCCCTCCGCGCCCGCCCGCCAGCAGCGGCAGGCCCAGCGCCACCAGCGCCATGAACAGCAGCACGGCCAGCGCGCCGCGTTTCGCGCCCAGGATCGCGCCCGCCAGCATCACCCCCATGCTTTGCGCGGTGATCGGCACGCCGAAGCCCAGCGTCAGGCTGGGGATCAGCCCCAGGGCTGCGATCAGCGCCGCGAACAGCGCGATCCGGGTCATGTCGCGTTCCA
>NZ_NWMQ01000008.1:0-133791 GCF_002901215.1 Paracoccus sp. SY
CCCCGGCCGAGGAAACGCCCGCCACCACGCCTGCCACGCCTGCCGCCCCTGAACCGGCGCCGGAGACCCCGCCCGCAAGCGCGCCCGCCGCGCCCGCGCCGGCATCCGAAGGCACCGCCGACCTGCCGCCCCCGCCCGCTGCGGAAGCGCCTGCCGCAACGCCTGCCGCGCCCATCGTCCCGGACCTGCGCGTCCTGCCGCCGGCGGGAACGACGGGCGGCACGACCACGACCGAACCCGCCGAATGATGCCATGACCGCCCCTGTCCCAGCCATGATGCAGCCTTCGGGCCGGATCGCGTCATCGGCTGCCGGGGGGCGTGCCATGCGTCCATGACCCGCCAGAAGCAGAACGAGGATACGTGATGCGCAGATCCCCCATCCTGAGACGCCTGATGGCGACGACCCTGCCGGTGGCCCTGGTGCTGGGGTCCGCCGGCACGACCGCCGTCGCGGAACCGATGTATGCGCGGAACATGTCCACCTATGGCTTGGGGGGCGGCATCGACACGCCCACGGCGGAAACGCTGCCCGACGGCACCTTGGGGGCCACGGTGTCCTGGTCCGACTATGGCCGGCGCAGCAGCCTTGTCTTCCAGGCCCTGCCGGGGCTGACGACCGTGCTGCGCTATTCGCGGGTCGAGGGGATCAACGATTTCCGCGACGAAGGCTTCATCTCGGACCGATCGCTGGATCTTCGCTATCAGGTGCTTGACGAACAGGGATGGCGGCCTGCCGTTGCGGTGGGCTTGCAGGACTTTCTGGGCACCGGCGTCTATTCGGGGGAATACATCGTCGCCACCAAGACCCTCACCCCTTCCGTGCGAGTGTCCGCAGGTCTGGGCTGGGGCGTCCTGGCGGGCAAGCCGCGCACCATCGACATCGACGACGAAGGCGGCACCCCCAATGCCGACCAGTGGTTCCGGGGCGGGGCCAAACCCTTCGCGTCGGTCAGCTGGCAGGTCAATGACCGCCTGAACCTGGTCGCGGAATATTCTAACACCGACTACATCGCGCGCTACAGCAACGGCGATGTCTTCCAGCAGGGCGAGGAACCGGACAGCAAGGTGAACCTGGCCGCGTTCTATCGCTTCGGCGAGAATTACGAGGCGGGCCTTTACACGATCGGCGGCAATACCTTTGGCGCGCAGTTCTCGATCCTGCTGAACCCGCGCCAGTCGCCTTATCCTTCGGGGCTGGAAAAGGCCCCGGCCCCGGTGCGCCCGCGCCCCGCGCCCGCTGCCGATCCGGACGGCTGGTCGGGCGTCTGGGCGCAGGATCCGACCGCGCAGCCCGCGATCCAGACCGCGCTTGGCGACGCCATGGCCAAGGAAGGGCAGATCCTGGAAAGCATGGCGCTGTCGGCCAACCGGGCCGAGGTGCGGCTGCGCAACAACCGCTATATCAACCAGGCCGAGGCCATCGGTCGCACCGCGCGCCTGATGACCCGCGCCCTGCCCCCTTCGGTGGAAACCTTCGTCATCACCTCGACCGCCGACGGGGTGCCTGCCTCCTCTGTCACCGTCCGCCGATCGGATGTCGAAAGGCTGGAAAACACCGAGGCCGGGCAGATCGCCGACGCGTCCATCCTGTCCGACGCCGCCGCCGGCGCACCCGGGCTGGTCCGCAGCGAGGGCGTCTATCCACGGTTCCGCTGGTCCATCAAGCCCTATGTCGATCTGGGCATCTTCAGCGCCGAGGACGGGCTGACCCACGAGGTCGGGGCCGAGGCGCGTGCAAGTTACGAAATCGCGCCCGGCCTTGTCCTGACCGGCGCCCTGCGGCAGCGGGCCTTCGGCAACATCGACCAGCGTGGGCCGGGCATTCCGGGCCAGCGCGGCGAATACTATACCCCCGAGGAATACGAGGCCAACCCCGCCCTGGAAACCACGCCCGAAGGCGTGCCGCGCGTGCGGTCGGACACGCGCATGTACACGGGCAACAGCAGCCCGGTGATCCCCGAACTGACGCTGGCCTGGTATGCAAAGCCCACGCCCACCGTCTATACCCGCGTCACCGCCGGCCTGCTGGAACGCGCCTATGGCGGCGTCTCGACCGAGGTTCTGTGGAAGCCCGCGAATTCGCCCCTGGCCTTCGGGGCCGAGGTGAACCGCGTGAAGAAGCGCGATTTCGACCAGCTGTTCGACTTCCGCGATTACGAAGTCACGATGGGCCATGTCTCGGCCTATTACGAATTCACGCAAGGCTTCACGGCGCAACTGGATGTCGGCAAGTATCTGGCGGGGGACAAGGGCGCGACCCTGACCCTGACGCGCGAATTTGCCAATGGCTGGCGCATCGGGGCCTATGCCACCAAGACGGATCTCTCGGCCGAGGAATTCGGCGAGGGCAGCTTCGACAAGGGCATCACCCTGTCGATCCCGCTTGGCTGGGCGACCGGCCAACCCTCGCGCGAGCGTGTGGATGCCAACCTGCGGTCGCTGTCGCGCGACGGTGGCGCGCAACTGAATGTCCGCGACCGCCTGTATGACCGCGTCCGGGACAGTCATTCCGTCAAACTCTATGAAGGCTGGGGGAGGTTCTGGCGATGAACGGCGCGTTGAAGATCACGCTGGCGGCCGCGTTGCTGGCCGGCCTTGCAGGGTGCGGAAACGACAGCGAAGGCACCGGACCCTTCGGCATCCTGGCGCAGACGGCGGGCCAGGTCGTCGCGCAGCGCAGCGCCGCCGAACAGCCTGCCGCACCGGCCAGATCGCCCGAGGATGCCGCGGCCGAGGCGCTGCGCGTCAATCCCGGTCCGCTGATCCAGGCCGGGTTCGAGAACCTGGGCCGCACGACCGTCATGGCCATGACCGGCCAGAACGGCGCCATGCGCACCTACATGACCCCGGCCGAGGAGGCGCTGATCCTGCGCGACGGGATGCTGGTGGGCACGCGCGGGCTGGGCAACGACCTGTCGGTGGCCGAGCCGGGGACCGAATCCCTGATCCGCGCGGGCGCCGCCGGGACCGGCACCCGGATCATGCGCTATTTCGCGGGCGACGGCGTGGAACGGCCCTTGCAGTTCACCTGCACCGTCGGCGCGGGACCCGCCCCCGGCGTCACGGTGGAGAACTGCGAAGGCCATGGCGCGCGTTTCCAGAACAGCTACATGGTCCAGGGCGGCCAGATCGCCG
Source organism: Paracoccus sp. SY (assembly GCF_002901215.1). Classification (NCBI taxonomy): domain Bacteria; kingdom Pseudomonadati; phylum Pseudomonadota; class Alphaproteobacteria; order Rhodobacterales; family Paracoccaceae; genus Paracoccus; species Paracoccus sp. SY. The sequence continues at coordinate 3,137 of NZ_NWMQ01000008.1, forward strand.
TGTCGCGCCAGTGGATCGGACCCGTGCTTGGCTTTGTGACGATCCAGACGTTGCGGCCCTGACCAGACGACCGGCCCCTTCGCGGGCCGGTCCCTCATGTGCCGGACAGATAAGCCTCGATGGCCCGGCGCACGCCCAGCTTTTGCACCAGGGTCAGCTTGCGGGCGAAAGCCTCTTGGAAGACGGGATTGTCGGCCAGGGGTCCGAAGACAGTCTCGTTGCGCAGGAAGGCCAGCGGATCGGCGCGCGAGGCGATGGCATATTCGCGCAGCATGTCGCTGTTGTCGTCGTTCGGGGCGATGTCGTTGCCCGCCTCGTCCCTGCGTTCGCAATAGCGGCACCAGAAGGCGACCTCTTGCGCAAGACCGTCGATGGCGCGGTCGTCCTTGAGCGCGTCGGCCAGCGTCGGCAGGATGAACTTCGGCTGCCGGTTCGATCCGTCCAGGCACAGGCGCGGGATCGTGTCGCCGATCTCGGGGTTGGAAAAGCGGCCGACGATCAGGTCGAGATAGTCGTCATAGCTGACGCCGGGGATCGGTTGCAGCGTCGGGATGATTTCCCGCGTTTCCAGAGCGCGCAGCCAGGCGGCGATCTGGGGGTCGGCCATGGCGTCATGGACGAAGTGATGGCCCAGCAGCGCGGAAGGATAGGCGATGGCCGCGTGCCCGCCATTGAGGATCCGCAGCTTCATCAACTCGTGGCGGCTGACATCTGTGACGAATTCGGCGCCGACCTTCTCCAGCGGCGGACGGCCTTGGGGAAAGCGATCCTCCAGCACCCACTGGCGGAAGGGTTCGCAGACCACGGGTGCCGCGTCGGTGATGCCGAAGCGGTCGCGGACAAGCGCCCGTTCGCGATCGGAGGTGGCCGGGGTGATGCAATCGACCATGGAATTCGGAAAGGCCACGTTCTGGCGGATCCATTGCGCCAGATCCGGGTCGGACAGTTGCGCAAGCTCGGTCACGGTGCGCGCGCAGACATGGCCGTTTTCCGGCAGGTTGTCGCAGGACAGGACGGTAAAGGGTTCCGCCCCCGCATCCCGCCGCTGCCGCAGCGCGGCCAGGATCATGCCGAAGACCGTGCGCGGCGCATCGGGATTGGCGGCGTCATGGGCAATGTCGGGATGGGCCGCGTCGAAGCCGTTGGTCTTGGCATCGACGTAATACCCCCCCTCGGTGATGGTCAGCGAGACGATGCGGATGTCGGGTTCGGCCATGGCACCGATCACCGCCTGGGGATCCACGGGGACGAAGTCGATCATCGACCCGATCACGCGGGCGTTCAGCCCGTCCGGGTCCAGTTCGACCACGGTGGTCAGCCAATCCTGCGCCGCCAACCTGTCGCGCATGGCGGCATCGCCCGGACGCACGCCCGCGCCGATCAGCGCCCAGTCCCGGCCCTCGCTCATCTCGAACAGCTGGTCCAGGTACCAGGCCATGTGCGCGCGGTGGAAGTTGCCGACGCCGACATGGACGATGCCGGGGCGCAGGCCTGCGCGGTCATATCCGGGGCGGCCCACGGTATCGGGCAGGTCGTGCAGGGCGGATGCGTTCAATGAAACGGCCATGGCCGGAACCTTTCTTCTGGGGGACAAGCCTCAGCTCATCCAGTTGCCGCCATCGACGTTGTAGGTCTGGGCGACGATGTAGTCTGCGTCCGAGGAGGCCAGGAAGATCGCCATGCCGGTCAGGTCGGCGGCGGTGCCCATGCGGCCGAAGGGGACGGCGGCGCCCACTTCGCGTTTTTTCTGGCCGGGGGCCTTGTTCTCGTATTTCGCGAAGAAGGCATCCACGCCGTCCCAATGTTCTCCGTCCACCACGCCGGGCGCGATGGCGTTCACGTTGATGCCGTGTTCGATCAGGTTCAGCCCTGCCGATTGCGTCAGGCTGATGACGGCGGCCTTGCTGGCGCAATAGACGGCGACCAGCGGTTCCCCGCGCCGCCCCGCCTGGGACGCCATGTTGATGATCTTGCCGCCCTTTCCGCGTTCGATCATGCCGCGCGCCACCGCCTGCATCATGAACAGCGGGCCGGATACGTTAACCGCGAAGATGCGGTCGTAATCGGCGCGGGTGATTTCCACGATGGGGGCCGCGGTGAACAGGGCCGCGTTGTTCACCAGGATGTCGATGCCGCCGAATGCCGCCTCGACCTCGGCCACGCAGGTGTCGATGCTGGTCTGGTCGGTGACGTCCAGGCGCACCGCGATGGCGCCTTCGCCAAGGCCATCGGCCGCCTTCCGCGCCGCGTCGATGTTGATGTCGCAGATCGCCACGCGGGCGCCTTCGGCCAGATAGGCGCGGGCGAATTCCAGCCCGATGCCGCGCGCAGCCCCCGTGATCAGCGCGCGCTTGCCGTCCAGTCGTCGCATCAGATGCGGTCTCCGTTCTTGTCAAAGCGATGGATTTTTCCCTCGTCCGGGGTCAGCCAGACGGTGTCGCCGTGGTGAAGATCGACTTCGCCGGTGGACCGGACGGTGATGGTGTCCGCCAAGCCCGTATCCTCGACATAGAAGAAGCTGTCGGACCCCAGGTGTTCGCTGACGCCCACGCGGCCCCTCCATTTGCCCTCGGTGGCCGAGATGCGGATATGTTCGGGCCGCACGCCGATGGTCTGGGCGCCGTATTCCGCAGCCGCCGCGCCCCCGAACAGGTTCATCCTGGGGCTTCCGATGAAGCCCGCCACGAAGACGTTGCGCGGGCTGTGATACAGGTCCAGCGGCGATCCCACCTGCTCGATCCGGCCCGCCTGAAGGACCACGATCTTGTCGGCCATGGTCATCGCCTCGACCTGGTCGTGGGTGACATAGATCATCGTGGTCTTCAGGCGGTTGTGCAATTCGCTGATCTCCAGCCGCATCCCCACGCGCAAGGCGGCGTCAAGGTTCGACAGGGGTTCGTCGAACAGGAAGGCCGCCGGTTCGCGCACGATGGCCCGGCCGATGGCGACGCGCTGACGCTGGCCGCCCGACAACTGGCCCGGACGGCGGTCGAGGTAGTTGGTCAGGTTCAGGGCCTTTGCCGCCGCCTCGATCCGGCGGTCCTGTTCGGCCTTGGGCACCCCTGCCATCTTCATCGGGAAGGCGATGTTCTTTCGGACCGACATGTGCGGGTAAAGCGCATAGGACTGGAACACCATCGCCAGCCCGCGCTTGGCCGGGGACGCGTCGGTCGCATCCTGACCGTCGATCAGGATGCGCCCGTCGCTCACATCCTCCAGCCCCGCGATCAGGCGCAGAAGCGTGGACTTGCCGCAGCCCGAGGGACCCACGAAGACCACGAATTCGCCGTCGTCGATGGTCAGGTCCAGGGGCGGGATCACCTCGATCTCGCCGAACCGCTTGGTCACGCCCTGCAGGGTTATCTGTCCCATAATGTTCCCCCTTATTTCACGGCGCCGAAGGTCAGGCCCCGGACCAGTTGTTTCTGGCTGAACCAGCCCAGCACCAGGATCGGCGCGATGGCCATGACCGAGGCCGCCGACAGCTTGGCCCAGAACAGCCCCTGCGGGCTTGAGAAGCTGGCGATGAAGGCCGACAAGGGCGCCGCATTGGTGGTGGTCAGCTGGATCGTCCAGAAAGCCTCGTTCCAGGCCAGGATGATGTTCAGAAGCAGCGTGGATGCGATGCCCGGGATCGCCATGGGCGTCAGCACATACAGGATCTCGTCGCGCAGGGTCGCGCCGTCCATCCGCGCGGCTTCCAGGATCTCTCCGGGGATTTCGCGGAAATAGGTGTAGAGCATCCAGATCACGATCGGCAGGTTGATCAGCATCAAAAGGACCGTCAGCCCGATCCGCGTGTCCATCAGCCCCGTGCGCAGAAAGATCAGATAGATCGGCACCAACACGGCCACGGCGGGCATCATCTTGGTGGACAGCATCCACATCAGGATGTCCTTGGTCCGCTTCGTGGGCGAGAAGGCCATGGCCCAGGCCGCAGGGATCGCCACGATCAGCGCCAGAAGCGTGGACCCCACGGCCAGGATCACCGAATTGGTGAAGGGCCGGAAATAGTTGTTCTGGCTTTGCACCGTTTGGAAGCTTTCCAGCGTGAAGGACGGGATCAGGTCGAAGCCCGCGATGGCCTCCTGTTCGGTCTTCAGGCTGGTGATGATCGTGTAGAGGATCGGAAAGAAGATCAGCAGGGCCACCAGCCATGCGGCGACGGTCCAGCCGATGCGGGCCTTGCGGGATGTTGCGCGTGCCATGTGTTGCCCCCTCAGTCCAGGTTCTTGCCGACGGCGCGCATCAGGAAGATGGCGATCAGGTTTGCCAGCACCACCGCGATGATGCCCCCGGCGGCGGCCCCGCCGATGTCGAAGTTCAGCCGCGCGGCGCGATAGATCAGGAAGGTCAGGTTGGTGGACGCCGTTCCCGGCCCGCCGTTGGTCGTCACCAGGATTTCCGCATAGATGCCCAGCAGGAAGATGGTCTGGATCAGGATCACCACCGTGATCGCACGCGCCATGTGCGGCAACACCAGATAGAGGAAACGGGCGTATGCAGGCGCGCCGTCCATCTCGGCCGCTTCCATCTGCTCGGTGTCCAGCGATTGCAGCGATGTCAGCAGGATCAGCGTGGCGAAGGGCAGCCATTGCCAGGCCACGATCAGGATGATCGAGGTCAGGGGGTATTGCGCGAACCAGTCAACCGGGCTTGTGCCCAGGAACCGGGCGACATCCGCCAGCACGCCGTATGACGGGTGCATGATCATGTTCTTCCAGATCAGCGCGGCCACCGGAGGCATCACGAAGAAGGGGCTGATCACCAGGATGCGCACGACCCCCTGCCCCCAGATCGGCTTGTCGATCAGCATGGCGATGGCGATGCCGCCGACGACGGTGATCAGCAGCACCCCCAGCACCAGCACCAGCGTGTTCCGGATCGCCTCGAAGAAGGCCGGGTCGGTGTAGAAATACTGATAGTTGAACCACCCCGCCCAGCTGGTCATGCCGGGGTTCAACAGGTTGTAGTTCAGGAAAGAATAATACAGCGTCATGCACAGCGGCACGATCATCCAGACGAACAGCAGGATGATCGCGGGCGCCCGCATCAGCCGGGCAAGCCCCTGGGTCTGGCGTGTGGCCATGGCGAAACTCCGTTGACGATGGGCGCAACGGCCCGGACCCCGAAGGGGGCACCGCCCAGAGGAGGGCTGGGCGGTGCCGGACTGGCAACCGAGAGACTCGTTACTTGATGTAGCCCGCCCGCGTCATTTCGCGGGTGGTGTTGGACTGGGCCGCCGCCAGGGCATCCTCGGCCGACATCTGCCCGGCCAGGGCCGCCGAGAACTGCTGGCCCACCGCCGTGCCGATGCCCTGGAATTCAGGGATCGCCACGAACTGCCCGCCGGTATAGGGAACGTCCTGCACCGAGGCCTTCTGCGTATTGGCCGCGTTGATCGAGTCGATCGTCATGGCCGCGAAGGGCGCCTCGGCCTGATAGTCGGGGTTCTCGTAAAGCGAGGTCCGGGTTCCCGGCGGCACCGCGCGCCAGCCCTCGCGTTCGGCGACCAGTTCCGAATATTCCTTGGACGTGGCCCAGGCGATGAAGGTCTGGGCAGCCTCCTGCGCGTCCGAGGATGTCGGGATCGCCAGGCTCCAGGCCCAAAGCCAGTTGCCGCGGTTGTCCACGCCCTCGCGGTTGGGGAACTGCGCAAATCCCACGCTGTCGGCCACGGTCGAGGTGTTGGGGTCGGTCACGAAGCTGGCCGCGACGGTGGCGTCGATCCAGATGGCGCACTTGCCCTGCTGGAACAGGGACAGGTTTTCGTTGAAGCCGTTCGACGATGCGCCGGGCGGGCCATATTCGTTCATCATGGCCAGGTAATCGGTCAGCGTGGCCTTCCACTCCTCGCTGTCGAACTGCGGCTTCCAGTCGGTGTCGAACCAGCGCGCGCCATAGCTGTTGGCCATCGCGGTGATGAAGCCGATATTCTCGCCCCAGCCCGGCTTGCCGCGCAGGCAGATGCCGTATTGTTCCTTGGACTTGTCGGTCATCTTCGCCGCCGCGTCGCGGATGTCGGCCCAGGTCGGGGCCTCGGGGATGGTCACGCCCGCGGCCTCGGCCAGGTCGGTGCGATACATCACCATCGCGGATTCGGCATAGAAGGGCGCCGCATACAGCTTGCCATCGACCGACAGCGCGTCGCGGACGGCCGGGATCAGGTCATCGACATCATAGGCGTCGCCCAGTTCCAGCGGCACCAGCCAGCCCTGCTTGGCCCAGATCGGAACCTCGTAGGTACCAATGGTCAGGACGTCGTACTGGCCGCCCTGCGTGGCGATGTCGGTGGTCACGCGCTCGCGCAGGATGTTTTCCTCGAGCGTCACCCATTGCACCTGGATGCCCGGATTGGCGGCGGTGAATTCGTCGGTCAGTCCCTGCATGCGGATCATGTCGCCATTGTTCACGGTGGCGATGGTCAGCGTCACATTGTCCTGCGCAGCAGCAATACCGGCGGTGGCGCACAGCGCCGTCGCACCCAACAGGGCGCGCAAAGTCGTGGTCATGCTATCCTCCCCTTGTCGTTTGGGCATTTGCCACTTCGACGGGCAAATACTCACAAAGCTCTGGCCGTCTGTCAATCAGCAAAGTTTGCCATGCCCGGCCGATCCGCCAAAGCGGCAAATTTCGTGTCGTCAAAGGGGATTGGACGTCAGCCGGCCAACAAGCGTTCGGCCATGGCTTCCGAGGTGATCAACCCGTTCACCAGATGCCCCAACAGTGCGGCCCGCATCGCGGGCAGCTTTGCCTCGCCGGTGGCGACGGCGATCATCGGGCGGTCGCCCGCACGCGGCAGGGGCGCCGAGGCCACGCGTTCGTTGAAGGCGCAGTCGATGATCCGGCCATTCCGGTCGTAAACCCAGCTGGTGATTTCCCCCACCGCCCCAAGGGCGGCAAGCTCGTCCATCTCGGCCGCGCTGGCAAAGCCGTCCAGGAACATCGGCGCGCTGCGGTCCATCTGGCCGATGCCTACCAGCGACAGGTCGGCCCGTTCGCACAGGCGGATCGTGTTCTGCACGGCTTCTTGGTTCCGCATAGCGGCCAGCTCGCCGGGGTTCCGCGCCAGCACCGGCAAGGGATAGGGGTAATGCGGCGCCCCGATCCGTCCGGCCAGGCTGATCGTCGCGTTATAGGGCGAGGCCGAGCCGTCCTGCATCATGTTCCCCAGCCGGGACACCACGACATGCTGCGGACAGGACATGCGCGGCAGTTGTTCCACCGTGGCCTTCAGCGCCCGGCCCGTCCCCAGGCTGACGATGCGCCTTTCGGGGGATTTCAGCAGCCGTTCCAGTTCCGCCGCCGCCGCAATGGCGATGCCGGTCAGCAGGTCGGGCGCATCGGGATCGGACGGCACGACCTCGCAGGAGGTCAGCCCGAAACGGTCCGACAAGGCGTTGGCCAGATCCATGCAGCGCGCGATGGGATGATCGACGCGCACCTTGATCAGCTTCTCGCTGACCGCCATGGCGACCAGCCGCTGCGCCGATTGACGGCTGACGCCCAGCTTGCGGGCGATTTCGTCCTGGGTATTGCCCGCGACGTAATAAAGCCACCCTGCCCGTGCGGCATCGTCCAGGCGGACTGCTTCGGGGCTGGATCGTCCTGCGTTCACGGGATCGCGGTTCCTTCCTGAAGATCCATCAACAGATGCGGAAAATCGCCCCAATTGTCAAAGGATCGCACCCCGTCGGGCAGGGCCAGCGGGTCATGGCCCCGCAGATGCACGCCGCCCGCGTAATGCAGCACGCGCATCCCGGCCGCCAGCGCGGCCGCGACGCCGGGGCCGCTGTCCTCGATCACCAGGGTGGCGGCGGGCGGGCAGCCCATGCGTTCGGCGGCCAGCAGGAACAGGTCGGGCGCGGGCTTTCCGTGGCGGACCTGGCTTGCCGTGAAGACCCGGTCCCCGAAACGGTCGGCCAGCCCAAGGACGTGCAGCGTGTGCCCGACTCGCTGCGGGCTTGACGACGTGGCGATGCAGGACGGGATCCGCAGCGCATCCAGCATCGCCATGAAACCGGGGGTCGGCCCCAGTTCGGTGGTGAAACGGGCCAGCAGGCGCGCGCGGTAATCGGCCTCGAAGCTGTCGGGCAGGGGCTTGCCGAATTGCCGGCGGATGGTCTGGGCGACGGTCGGGAAGCTGCGGCCCACGAAATCGCGGCGCACATCGTCGGCTGTCACGGCAATGTCCAGGGCGGCCAGCAGGTCGATCAGGACCGCAGCCGACAGGCCTTCGCTGTCGGCGATCACGCCGTCGCAATCGAAGATGATCAGCCTGATCGCCAATGGTCCTTCCCCTTGCCATACCCATGCGGCAAACCGCAGCGAAAGCGCAAGTGCAACCCGGCGGCATTTGTGCGACCACTGCCCCGCCAAAGCCCTGCCCACCTGCCCGAGGTTCCATGCGCGCCGTCCTGATCACCCCGCCGCTTCACAGCCACCTGCGCGCCTTCGAGGCCCTGGCCCGCGAACTGGTCCGCCGTGGTCACGAGGCGATCTTCCTAACCGAACCCGGCATCGCGCTTGAGCATGGCGCGGCGCAGGTCACGCTGCCCGGCGCCCCTGCCCGCCCCCAGCCCCGCCGCCTGCTGGCCGAGATCGTGACGGGCGCGCGGCGCACCGACCGGCTGTGCCGCGAGGGCTTGGGCGTGCTGCGCGGCCTGTCGCCCGACCTGATCCTGGGCGATCAGATGGAGCCCGCGTCGGGCCTGCTGGCCCGCGCGCTTGGGGTACCGCTGGTGTCGGTGGCCTGCGCGGTGCCGATGGATCCCGAACCGGGCATTCCCCTGCCCTTCCTGGGCTGGCCGCATGATCCCTCGGCCGATGGCCTGCGCCGCAACAGGGGGGGCGAACGGGTGGCCGATCTTCTGATGACCCCGCAATCGCGCGTCATCCGGCATTGGGCGCGAAGCTGGTCACTGGGCGATCTGCGCCGCCTGCAGGATTGCCTGTCCCCCGATCTGGCGCTGTCGCAGATGGCGCCGGGCTTCGACTATCCCCGCCCCGCGAACGGCTGCCACATCGTCCCCGCCGGTCCCTTCCGGCAAGGCCAGGTGGCGCAGGACTTTCCGGCCGACATCGCCCCCGATCCGGGGCGGCCCTTCGTCTATGCCTCGCTGGGCACCTTGCAGGGTCACCGGGCGCGGCTTCTGGCGCGGATCGCGCGGGCTTGCCGGCAGGCGGGCGCGCAGGTGCTGGTGTCCCATGCGGGATCGCTGACCGACGACCAGGCGCGCGCGATCCCCGCAGACTGGGTGCGCAGCTTCGTGCCGCAGCAGGCGGTCCTGGCGCGCGCCGACCTGTGCGTGACCCATGCCGGGCTGAACACGGCGCTGGAATGCCTTGCGGCCGGGGTGCCGATGCTGGCCTTGCCCCTGACCCATGACCAGCCGGGGGTGGCCGCGCGGATCGCCCATTGCGGCGCGGGCCTGCGGCTGCATCCTTGGCAACGCAACACGGCGCGGATCGCCGCTGCCGTGCGGACCTTGCTGGACGACCCCGGCTATCGCCAGGCGGCCCGGCGGTTCGCGGCGCAGGCGGGAACGTGGGAAGGCGCGGCAGGCGCCATCGACCGGGTCGAGGCGCTGTTCACAGCCCCAAGGCCCGCCACAGCATGATCAGGAAGCCGTCGCCGACCCACAGCGACAACAGCAGTTCCGCCCCGACGGCCAGGGCCGCCACCAGCCAGCCGGCCAGCGGCAGCGCAAGCGCGGCCCCCAGCACCGTCGCGGCGCTGTCGCTGAAGGAATTGACGATGCTGTCCCCATCGTAGGCCAGCGGATCATCCTGGGAATAGCCGAACAGGTCGATCACAAGGGGAAGGTTCTCGACCACCTCCCAGACGGTGCTGCTGACGACCACGGCCGCGGCGATCTTCCACAACGACCAGTCCGGCCGTTTCCACCAGATCAGCTTGGCCAGCACCGCGCCAAAGACAAGGTGCAGCACGCTGTAAGGGTCCAGCACCGTCTGCGAATTCAACCCGGCCTGGTCCGGCATCGCCCAGATCTGGCCGCAACCGCAGTTGATCGGGCGGCCCAGGATCGCCAGCATCGCCAGCTTTCCCAGCAGCGCCATCGCGATCAGTGCGACAGCTTGCCGCCCCCATCCCCTGCCCTGCGGCAATTCGCTTGCATCCAGCGTCAGGCTGGCGGATCGTTCGGAGGATAGCGGCGGGGCGGAACGGTTTTCATCGGTCATCCTTGCCACAGTAAGGACGCCAGCCGCAGTGACAAGGGGCACAAGATCAACGGGATATGACAGCGAACTCCACAGACATCGTCATTGTCGGCGCGGGGCTGTCGGCTTCGCTTGCGGCTCTGCGCCTGGCGGGCGCGGCACGCGTGCTGCTGGTCGATCAGCGACCCGATCCCCTGGCCGGCCATACATGGTCCTTTCACGCGGATGACGTGGATGCGACCCAGCGTGCCTGGCTTGCCCCCGCGATCCGGCGGGCCTGGGACGGACAGGACGTGCGCTTTCCCGGCTATGACCGGCAGTTGCGGGCGGGCTATGCCTCGGTGGACGCGGAAAGCCTGGGCGTGGTCTTGGCCGATCTGCCGGGGGTGTCGCGGCTGACGGCCCGCGTCACCTCGATCGACGCGGGGAGTGTCGTGCTGGCGGATGGGTCGCGGATCGACGCGCTTGCCATCGACGCGCGCGGCTTTGCCCCCCATCCCGCGATCCAGGTGCGGTTCCAGAAGTTCCTGGGCCAGGAACTGCGCCTGGCCGCCCCCCATGGCCTGACGCGTCCCGTCATCATGGACGCCACCGTGCCGCAGCAGGACGGATACCGGTTCTTCTATCTGCTGCCCTTCGACGACACTCGCCTGCTGATCGAGGCGACCTATTATTCCGACGGCGCCGTCCTTTCCGCCGCCGACCAGCGCGCGGGCATCGCGGATTACGCGGCAGATCACGGCTGGCAGGTGGACGAGATTGAGCGAGAGGAAAGCGGCGTCCTGCCCATCGCCCTGCGCTTCGACGCCGATGCCTTCTGGCGCGCCCGGCCCCAGGACGTTCCCGTCATCGGATTGCGGGCCATGCGGTTTCATCCGCTGACCGGCTACAGCCTGCCCCATGCGGTGCGCAGCGCCGACCTGATCGCGCGGCACTGGCGGCAGGGTCCGCACGCCCTGGCCCAGGCACTGCGCCGCGAGTCGCTGGCCGAGGCAAAGGCCCAGGGCTTTTACCGCCTGCTGTCGCGGATGCTGTTCGAGGCCGCCGACCCTGACGAACGGCGGCATGTGATGCAACGGTTCTATCGCCTGCCCGAACCGCTGATCGAACGGCTTTACGCAGGGCGCAGCACGCTTGCCGACAAGGCCCGCATCCTGACGGGCCGCCCGCCCGTCCCCGTGGGCCGCGCGCTGCGCTGCCTGCCCGAAACCCTCAAGGTGAAACCTGCATGAAACACGAACCCGGCAAGACCGCCGCCGTCATCGGCGCGGGCCTGGGCGGCCTTGCGCTTGCGATCCGTCTGCAAAGCGCGGGCATCGCGACCACGGTCTTTGAAAAGCGCGACAAGCCCGGCGGGCGGGCCTATGTCTATCACGACGCAGGCTTCACCTTCGATGCGGGGCCGACGGTCATCACCGATCCCGACTGCCTGAAGAAGCTGTGGCGCCTGTCGGGACGCGACATTTCCGAACACGTCACCCTGCTGCCGGTAGAGCCCTTCTATCGCCTGTGCTGGGAAGACGGGACGGTCTTCGACTATGCCGACGACCAGCCGTCGATCGAACGCCAGATCCACGCGATCAACCCGCCCGATGTCGAGGGGTATCGCCGCTTCCTGGCCTATTCCCGCGACGTCTATCGCGAAGGCTATGAAAAGCTGGGCACCGTGCCCTTCCTGCATTTCTCGGACATGATCCGTGCCGCGCCGCAACTGGCGCGGCTGCAGGCCTGGCGATCGGTCCATTCGATGGTCGCGCGCCACATCAAGGACGAACACCTGCGCCAGGCCTTCAGCTTCCACACGCTACTGGTGGGCGGCAATCCGTTCAGCACCTCGTCGATCTATGCGCTGATCCATGCGCTTGAACGCCAGGGCGGCGTCTGGTTCGCCAAGGGCGGCACGGGCGCCCTTGTCGCGGGCATGGTGCAACTGTTCCAGGACCTGGGCGGCACCATCCATCTGGACAGCCCCGTGGACCGGATCGAGACCGAGGGCAACCGCGCCACCGCAATCCATGCGCGCGGACAGCGCCACCCCTTCGACATGGTCGCCAGCAATGCCGATGTGGTTCACACCTATCGCAACCTTTTGCGCGATCCCAAGGGCGACAAGCTGGCCAAGAAGCGCCACTCCATGTCGCTGTTCGTGATCTATTTCGGGCTGCGCGGCCTGCGCCCCGAGTTGCGCCACCACATGGTCCTGTTCGGCCCCCGCTATCGCGAGTTGATCGCCGAGATCTTCGGGGGCAAGAAGCTGGCCGATGACTTCTCGCTTTACCTGCACGCGCCGTCGGTGACGGATCCCGACCTCGCCCCGGAAGGGTGCAGCGCCTATTACGTTCTGGCCCCGGTGCCGCATCTGGGCACGGTGGATATGGACTGGGACAAGGCGGCCGAGGCCTATCGCGACCGGATCCTGGATTATCTGGAAGAACGCTATATCCCGAACCTGCGCCGCGATCTTGTGACCGTCCGGCACTTCACCCCGCAGGATTTCAAGACCGAGTTGAACGCGCATCTGGGATCGGCCTTTTCCATCGAGCCGATCCTGACGCAAAGCGCCTGGTTCCGCCCCCACAACCGCGACGAACGGCTGGAGAACATGTATATCGTCGGCGCGGGCACCCATCCCGGCGCGGGCATTCCCGGGGTCGTCGGATCGGCCGAGGCCACGGCATCCCTGATGATCGGGCAGCGCGTATGACCGACACGACCCTGGACCAGGCCCGGCAATCCATCGCGGTGGGGTCGAAAAGCTTCGCCATGGCCTCGAAATTCCTGCCGGCCGGGATGCACGAGGATTGCGTGATGCTTTACGCCTGGTGCCGCCACGCCGACGACGTGATCGACGGGCAGGAAGCCGGTTTCGCGGCCGCAGCCCAGGGCGATCCTGCCGCCCGGCTGGCGGAACTGCGCGACCTGACGCATCGGGCGCTGCGCGGCGATGCGGCAGCGCCGGTCTATGCCGGGCTCGCCCGCGTCGTGGCGGCCCGCGACATCCCGCACCGTCATGTCGATGAACTGCTGGACGGCTTCGCGATGGACGTGAACGGACAGGTTTATCACGGGATGGGCGACCTGCTGGAATACTGCTATCGCGTGGCGGGGGTCGTGGGCGTGATGATGGCGCGGATCATGGGCGTCCGGGACGAGGGCGTGCTGGACCGCGCCAGCGACCTGGGGCTTGCCTTCCAGTTGACCAACATCGCGCGGGACGTGATCGACGATGCGCGGATCGGGCGGACCTATCTGCCGCGCGATCTGCTGCGGGCCGAGGGGGTCGAGGCCGTGGACCCCGACGACCTGTCCCAGCGCCCCGCCCTGCACCGCGTCGCGCTGCTCCTGCTGGACGATGCCGAGATCTATTATCGCAGCGCGGACGTGGGCATTGCCGCCCTGCCCCGCCGCCCGGCCCTGGCCATCGCCGCCGCCCGCAACATCTATCGCCAGATCGGCGTCAAGCTGCGGGCGCAGGGACCGGATGCCTGGAACGGGCGGCTGTCCACGACCAAGGGCGAAAAGCTGCGGCTGGCGGCCAAGGCGGTCGGGTCAACCGTTCTGGCCCCGCGCCGCAGGGTCGTCCCGGTCAGCCGGCACGGTCTCTATGTCCGGCCCTAGGGGGCAGGCCGTGCGCGCCCCGCCTATCTGGCCGCGCCTGCCTGCTGCTGCGCGGCGGGCACGCGGTCCAGCATCGGGGTGAAGATGGCGTCGATCATGCAGCGGAACGGTTCGGGCGACAGGCCGGCCCCCACAAGCGCCGCATCCGCCGACGCCAGCAGGGCGCGGCAGCGGCGAAGGGCCTCCTCGGCGCCGAAGACGGCAAGATAGGTTTCCTTGCCCGCGTCCTTGCCGACATCCTTGCCGACCGCCGTGCTGTCCGACAGCATGTCGATCAGGTCGTCGGCGATCTGGAAAGCTTGCCCCAGATCCTCGCCAAAGCGGCGCAACAGGCTTCGTTCGCCATCCGCCCGGCCGCCCAGGATCGCGCCTGCCTCAACTGCGGCGCACAGAAGCGCACCGGTCTTCAGCGCGTTGATCCGGGTGATGCGGTCCAGGGCGTCGCCGGTGTGGTCCGCGTCGGAAAAGCCGTTCAGATCCAGTTCCTGGCCGGCGACCAGCCCCTGCCAGCCCATAACCCCCGACAGGATCGCCACCAGCGCCCCGCGCTGGACCGCATCCATGCGGGGCAGGCCGTTGGCGATGGACACGGCGTGGTTCAGCAAGCCGATGGCCGTCAGGATCGCCGTCGCCTCGCCGAAGCGGGCATGGGTGGTGGGGCGTCCGCGCCGCAGCAAGGCGTTGTCCATGGACGGCAGGTCGTCGATGATCAGCGACGCGGTATGCACCATCTCCAGCGCCACGGCCATGTCCAGCACGGCGTCCCGGTCGGCCGCGTCGCCCGCGACCAGATGCAGCAGATAGGGCCGCAGCCGCTTGCCGCTGGACATGGCATCGCGTGCGGCCTCGACCAGGCGGGCGGGCGCGGGCGCAAGCTGGGACAGGTGATGGGTGATCCGCTGGTCCAGCTGGCGCGCGAAGCCCGCCTGGGCATCAGGGTGGCGGGGCGACGCGTTCGGCTTGTCTATTGCCTGCTGGTGCATGACACTGTCCTTCAAGATTGGCGTTGTTCAAACAGGGACAACGCAAAACGACAAGGGCTGACAGGCATGACCCACCCCCACCCGTCGCTTGGGAAAGACAATGATTCCGGTCTCACGCTCACCTCTCGGAAAGAACAGCATCTGGACGTCGTGCTTGCCGGACAGGCAGGGCCGACAATAACGACCGGGTTGGAGACGGTCTTGTTCGAACACGTCGCATTGCCCGAAGTTTCATGGCACGACGTCGATTTGTCCACCGAATTTCTGGGCCACCGCATTGACGCCCCCGTGATGATCGGGTCGATGACCGGGGGGCCAAGCCGGGCGGGCGCGATCAATCGTGCCCTGGCGCAGGTCTGCCAGCAGCTGCGCCTGCCCCTGGCGGTCGGATCGCAGCGCGTGATGATCGAGGGCGGCAGCGCGGCGGGACTGGACGGCAGCCTGCGCGAACTGGCGCCGGACATCCCCATCCTTGCCAATTTCGGCGCGGCGCAACTGAACCGGGGCTTTGGACGCGACCAGGCCCTGCGCGCGGTCGAGGCGATCGGCGCGAATGCGCTGATCCTGCACCTGAACCCGCTGCAGGAAGCCGTGCAATCCGAAGGCGACCGCGACTGGCGCGGCCTTGCCGCCAAGATCGGTGCCCTTGCCCGCGACCTGCCGGTTCCGGTCGTCGTGAAAGAGGTCGGCGCCGGACTGTCCGCCCCCGTCATCGCCCGCCTTGCCGACGAAGGGATCACCCATTTCGATGTCGCGGGCGCGGGCGGCACCGACTGGGCCCTGGTCGAGGCCGCGCGGGCGCCCGATCCCGTATCGGCGCAGGTGGCCGCCTGCTTTGCCGGCTGGGGCATTCCCACGTCCCAGGCGATCCGCGCCGCCCGCGAGGCAGCACCTGGGGCAACCGTCATCGGATCGGGGGGCATCGTCACCGGCCTGGACGCCGCGCGTGCCATCAGGCTGGGGGCGGACGTGGTGTCGCTGGCTGGCGCTGTCCTCGCCTCGGCAATCGAGGGACCGGGGACGCTGGAACAGCAACTGGAAATCGTGCTGAAGCAGTTGCGCACGGCCTGTTTCTGCACCGGCAGCGCGAACCTTGCGGATCTGCGCCGGGCGCGGCTGCGCTGACGGAAGAACGGCGCCCGCAGGGGGGCGCCGTTCCTGTTTAGCGGTCCTCGGGCGATCCCTCAGACGATCCGGTCGTCGCGGCTGGTGTCGCGACGGATGGTACCGGTCGCGTCGCGGTCGTCCTCAATCTCGACCTCGGTGTGGCGCACGGTGTCCGAAATCGTCTCGCGATGGGTGTCGCTGGTCTTGCGCAGGCCGATCTCCTCGACCACGCGGGCCTCTTTCTGGACCACCGCTTCCTCGCGGTATTCCTCGGCCTCGATCACGCGGTCCTGGAAGGACACATCCTCGCCGGTGACGGCGCGATCCACAGGACGGCGTTCGATCTCCACACGCTCCTCGCGCAGATCGACGCTTTCGGTGACCGGCTCCTCGACCGTATAGGCGCGGACGCGGACGCGGCCATGGCTGGTGTCGCGCTTGCCGATGCGGATGCGTTCCTCGACCACGGGGATCGTCTCGTCCGATCGCAGGCCCATCTGTTCGCCATGGGCGCCGTATTCCGTGCGCGCATCCAGGTCGCCGGTGGCCGAGCCGCCCGCCATGGCGCCACCTGCCACGGCGCCGCCCGCTGACGCCGTGGCATAGCTGCTCGCTTCATATCCGCCCCAGCCCTCGGCCCGCCAGGTATCGACGCGCTCGTCCAGGTCGATGCTGCCTTCGTCGTCCAGGATGTCCAGGGCCGTGTCGTATTCCGACGACGCAAGACCGGTCACCGTGACCAGATAGCCCCCGCGCGACAGCCCTTCGGCATAGGCATAGCGGTCTTCGTCAGGAAAGAAGAAATCGCTGAGCGAATCCCAGAAGCCCTTGTCGTCGCCGGTCCTTGTCCCGGTTGTCGCGGTGACGTCCGATCCGCCAGACACCATCCTGATCCGTGCGGTCGGAATGCCTGCCTGAACCAGGCGATCCACCGCACGCTGCGCGTCGTGCTGGCTGTCGAACATGGCGGATACCGAAGTGCCGCCCATGGTGCCGGTTTGATTGTCATAGGTCATCGTGATCTTCCTTGCTGTTTGATTGGGTCGGATCGGCGCCCTGCCCGTTTTCGGACAGGCGTTCGACCCGAACGACCTGACGCCGCGTTTCCGCCGGGATCTCGACGGTTTCGTGCCGTTCGACACGCCGGATGTGGACCTCCTCTCGGAGATACAGCTCGCGCGTCACGACCAGCCGTTCCTCGACGACGGGAATGATCGTTAGATCGTCCCGGGTCGTCACCTCCGGCACGGCGTCGATCCTGCGGTTGACGGGCACCCGAACCACCTCGACCTCTGTGCTGGACAGATCTGCCGGCAGGCGATGCTCGACGGTTTCGGTTTGCGTCGATACACGCACCCGTCCGGTGATCACGGCCTGCTTGGACAGCGATATCGTTTCCTCGACAACGGGGATGATATCGGCATTGGGTTCGTCAGGCATCCGCCCTCCGCGGTTCATCGGTCATTGCGACCAGCACAGAAACAACAGACGCTGCCGCAATGCGTTCGTTCACATAAATGAGAGCAGCTTGAAGTCGCCGGCTGTCTGGCAAGGCAGGAACGAATCTGTCGTCGCCATTCCTTAGCCCGGCGGACGTGATCCTGATCCGATCGTGCGTCTCTGAACCGGTCGGCGTTACGGCCTTGGTTACCTAGCAACCACTCTGCCAAGGCAAACTGCCGGCATGGACCGGTTCGGGACGACCAGGGCCGCGCTCCGGCGCATGAAAAAGGCGGCCCCACCGAGGGGGCCGCCTGAAAGACCGTTGCGGGGGGATCAGGCCGCCTTGGCGGTCGCGGCGGCGTTGATCACCGCTTCGGCCAGGCCGGTCAGCTTTTCGTCCGTCGCGGATTCTTCCTGAAGGGTCTCGTCAAGCAGCGAGACGGCCTCGTTCATTCCCAGCATCTGCGCCCAGGCCTTGAGGGTGCCATAGCGGCTGATCTCGTAATGCTCGACCGCTTGGGCCGCAGCCAGCAGGCCCGCGTCAAGCGCCGGGCTGCCCTTGAATTCGTCCATGATCTCCTCGCCCTCGGCGATGATGCCTTCGATGGCATCGCAGGTCTTGCCGCGCGGGCGCTTGCCGATCAGTTCGAACACCTGGGTCAGACGCTCGATCTGGCCCTGGGTTTCCTGTTCGTGCATCTCGAACGCGGCCTTCAGATCCTCGCTCTGGGCGGCACGGGCCATCTTGCGCAGGGACGTGGTGATCTTGCGTTCGGCGTAATAGATGTCCTTCAGGGTTTCGTGGAACAGCGTGTCAAGCGTTTGGTCGGCCATGAAAAGCTCCTCTTGGTTGCGCCGCCGCCCCTGTCCGGGGCAGCAGCATCGCCAAGTCAACCAACCCGCAAGGGGACTGTTCCCGCAGCCTTGATCGGAAGTGACATTTAATAAGTTGCCCCAGCGTCAACGGCTGCGCAGGCGGCTTTCGAACAGCAGCCCGTCTTCATCCAGGATCGGATGCGCGACCGAGATGACATGGGCATTCACCCGCTTGAGGTCGCGCAGGATGTCCAGATGCAGCGACGATGTCTCGCGGCTGGCAGCCAGCCCCTCGCGCAGGCGGAACAGGTGGCGCTGCGACGACTGGCGTTCAAGGTTGCGGATCTCGACCTTCAGCTCCATCAGCCTGCGCGCCATGTCGCGGTCGCGGGTCATGAAGACCGTCTGCGCCATGCGCAGGTTTTCCTGGGTCATCACGAACATCCGGTCCAGTTCATCAAAACCCTGGGGCGAAAAGCGCAGGCCAAGGCCGATCTTCTTGCGCACCTCGGGGGCCAGGCCCTTGTCGATGATGTCGCCCACATGTTCCAGGTTGATGACATAGTCCAGGATGGTGATGGCGCGGCGACGCTCCTCCTCGCTGGCCTGGTTGCCCAGGCGGGACAGGTATGTCTTCACCTCTTGCTGCCGCCGGTCCACGCGGCGCTCCAGCTCCTGCACCTCGGCCAGGGGGGCCGGGTCGTTCTGCTGGAAGGCCAGCCGGGTCTGGACCAGCATCCGTTCGACCGTGTCGCCGATGGCCAGAACCTCTCTTGCGGCGCCGGTCAGGGCGACAAGCGGGGTGTCCAGGGCGGCGTCGTCCAGCCACAGGGGGCCGGGTTCGGCTTCGCGGTCATCCGACGCCACAAGGCGTTCCAGCCCACGGGTGATCAGGCCGGCAAAGGGCCAGATCAGGACGGCAAGGGTCAGGTTGAAGGCCAGATGCGCCTCGACCGCAAGGCCGGTCCAGGGCAAGGGAACCTGTTGCAGCGCGGGACCGATCCACCCGGCGAAAGGCAAGGCGATGATGCAGCCGATGGCGCGGATCACAAGGTTGCCCATCGCGACGCGTCGCGCGGGGGCCGCAAGGCCTTTCGTCAGCACCACCGGCACCACCGCGCCCCCCAGGTTGGCACCCAGCACCAGAACCACCGTCAGCGGGGCCGGAAGGCCCAGCGACAGCACCAGCAGCACGGCCGCCAAGGACGACGAACAGGCGAAGGCCAGTCCCGCCGCCATCAGCACGGCCACGGGCCAGGCCTGATCCAGCATCGGCAGGAATGCCGCCAGCAGGGGCGATTCCCGCACGGGCGCCGCCGCAAGATCCAGCAGCGTCAGCGACAGCAACATAAGCCCGACGCCCATCAGACCCCTTCCGGTGCCCGCCAGCATCGGCCCGGACCGCTTCGACAGGGCATAGCCGGCCACAAGCAACACAGGGGTCAAGGCCCCTGCCCCCGACGACACAACCCAGGCGGTCAGCGCGGTGCCGACATTCGCGCCCAGCAGCACGATCTGCGCCATCCGCGCGCGGATCATGCCGCGATCCACGAAGGACGCGGCCAAAAGCGCCGTCGCGGTCGAGGATTGCAGGCCCAGCGTCGCGGCAAGCCCCGCCAGGAACGCCCCCGCACCCGTGCGCGTGCCGATCCCCAGGGCCATGCGCAGGCGGATGCCGAAAGCCTCGGTCATGCCGTCGCGGACCAGGTTCAGACCGAACAGCAACAAGGCGACCGCGCCGCCCAGTTGCACGATGATCATCAAAGACGCCATGCCACCCCCTTTACGCACAGGGAAACACGCACCGCCCCTTTTGCCAATCGCCGAGTTGCCTAAAAGTTTCCTTGGCTGACGGCCCCTGTCCGGCTGCAACAGAAGCGCGCAGGCCATACCGGTTCCCCCGGTCCCCGGCGGCATCTGCCGCGAAGTCCCAGGGGCCAGCGATTACGCCTCCTCCTTCCTTCCTGCCCCGACGGTCATGGATGGACCATCCGCAGCCCCAGAATCTCGCGCGCCTGCTGCCAGGTGGCGACAGGGCGGCCGTATTGGCCGCACAGATCGACCGCACGCTGCACAAGCGCCGCGTTCGACGGCGCCAGCCGGTCGCGGTCAAGGCGCACGTTGTCCTCCAGCCCGGTGCGGGCATGGCCGCCCGCGCCGATGGCCCATTCGTTGACCGTCAACTGCCGCGCCCCGATGCCCGCGGCACACCACGGGACATCGTCCCCGAACAGGCGCCTGACGGTGTGAATGTAGAAGTCGAAGACCTCGCGATCCACGGGCATGGCGTTCTTCACCCCCATCACGAACTGCACATAGGGGCGGTCCTTGATCTGACCTGCCTTCCACATCTGATGGGCCTTGAAGATGTGCGACAGGTCGAAGGCCTCGATCTCGGGCTTGACGTCGTGGGCCAGCATTTCGGACGCCAGCCAGTCCACCAGATCGGGCGGGTTTTCGTAAACGCGGGTCGGAAAGTTGTTGGACCCCACCGACAGCGATGCCATGTCGGGGCGCAGGGGCAGCATCCCGCCCCGTTCCCGCCCCGCGCCCGACCGCCCGCCGGTGGACAGCTGCACGATCATGCCGGGACAGTGCTTCTCAAGCCCCTCCTTCAGGGCGGCGAAACGGTCGGGATCGCTTGTCGGCCTGCCGTCGTCGTCGCGGACATGGCAATGGGCGATGGTTGCGCCTGCCTCGAACGCCTCCTGCGTCGACTCGACCTGCTCGGCGATGGTGATCGGCACGGCGGGGTTGTTGTCCTTGGTCGGCAGCGATCCGGTGATCGCCACGCAGATGATGCAGGGATTGGTCATGGCATGGTCCTTCGGGGTCAGTCACGGCCATGATCCATCAAAACCCCCAAACGCGCCAGACAGGATGGCCGGCAGGACCTGGCTGCGGCATGTCGCGTCACGAAAACACTAGATCAATGTTCGACGCATCGAACATGGTGCGCCCTCTGGGCGCGATGGCCCGAATTTCAGGCGTCGGCGGAACCTTACGGCCGAGTTCATCGGGGGCGGTGTCGAAAGCATCGCCGTTCCTGCTGCGGGGCCCGGGATGGACGCCGACGCCGACTGCGCTGTATAACGGCGTCGGCACCCGCCTGGGCGAGGCGGACTGGAACCAGACGGTGAAGGCCTTCCTGACCGATTTCATGGCAACGGACGAAATCAAGGGCATCCACAACATCTGGATGAAGATGGACGCGCCGCAGTTGCCGACGGAAATGAAAGGCGTTCCCTTCACCATCGCCCGATGAATCCCCGGCCCGACGGGTGTTCCGCCGGGCATTTCCCTGCCTTGAAGGTTGTTCCATGGCGAAGCTTGTCTATATCCTCAACGGTCCCAACCTGAACCTGCTGGGCAAGCGCCAGCCACATATCTATGGGTCCGAGACTCTGGCTGACGTGGAACGCGACTGCGCGGCCCTGGCGGCCGAACTGGGCGTGAAGATCCGCTTCCTGCAATCGAACACCGAAGGCCAGATCATCGACTGGATCCACCAGGCGCGCGAGGAAGCGGCCGGCATCGTCATCAACCCGGCCGCCTATACCCACACGTCCGTGGCAATCCTGGATGCGCTAAACGCCTTCGACGGCCCCGTGATCGAGGTCCATATCTCGAACGTCCACAAACGAGAGGCGTTTCGCCATCACTCCTATGTCAGCCTGCGCGCCGATGGCGTGATCGCAGGCTGCGGGACCGAGGGCTACAGGCTGGCCCTGCGTCGCATCGTGACCCTCGCCGGAACCGAGGCGTAACACCTTGCATGGCCATGTTGGATGAACCAACGCCCGTGCTTGACCCCAAGACGATCAGGGAGGGTTCTGGACATCATGGTCGGCCTGGTCCGCGACGGCATGGCGTTGATCCGCGTCACGCGTGAAATGGGCTTTCCCGCCAGGCCGCCGACCGGGTGATCGTCAGGCCATGCCCTTGGGAATGATCGCCGGACGACTGGATGGGCCGCCAAGGCCCACCCAGGGCACCGCGATTCCGACAGACATCGCCATGCAACGGCCGCGCCCAGGCGGCGATCAGAAGCCGGGCAGGCTCAGCGAAAGCTGCTGCACCCTGGCGCCGTCATCCTCCAACGAGGACAGCGTGACGCCCAGCAGGCGGACGCCCTTTTCCACCGGGAACAGCGGCTGCATCAGGCCGACCGCGATGGCGCGCAGATCCTCGGCGCCGTGGACGGGGGCGGTCAGGGTGCGGCTGCGGGTGATCTGCTGGAAATCGGCGTATTTCACCTTAAGCGTCACGGTCCGTCCGGTCAGCCCCTTTCCTTCGCAGGCCCGCCAGACCTTTTGGGCCAGGGGCACGATCTCCTGGCAGGCGGCGTCGAAGTCGAAGATGTCGCGGTCGAACGTATCCTCGGCCCCCACGGATTTGCGGATCCGGTCTGGTTCGACGGGGCGATGGTCGATCCCCCGCGCGATGCGGAAATACCAGTCGCCGGACTTGCCGAAATGCTGGCGCAGGAACTCCACCGGCTTGTCGCGCAGGTCGGCGCCGGTGACGATGCCCAGCCGCTGCATCTTGGCGGCCGTCGCGGGACCGATGCCGTGAAACTTGCTGACCGGAAGCGCGGCCACGAAGTCAGGGCCGCGTGCGGGCGTGATGACCGCCTGGCCATTGGGCTTGTTCAGGTCGCTGGCCAGTTTCGCCAGCAACTTGTTGTAGGAAATCCCGGCCGAGGCATTCAGCCCCGTCACCTGCCTGATGCGGTCGCGGATCAACAGGGCGATGTCCGTGGCGATGGGGATGCCCTGCTTGTTCTGGGTCACGTCCAGATAGGCTTCGTCCAGCGACAGCGGCTCGATCAAATCGGTATGTTCGGCAAAGACCTCTCGGATCTGCTGGGACACGGCGCGATAGACCTCGAACCGGGGCTTGACGAAGATCAGGTCGGGGCAGCGCCGTTTCGCGGTCACCGAAGGCATGGCCGAGCGGACCCCGAAGGCCCGCGCCTCATAGCTGGCGGCGGCGACCACGCCGCGCGCGGCGGACCCGCCCACGGCAACCGGCTTGCCCCGCAAATCGGGATTGTCGCGCTGTTCGACCGAGGCATAGAAGGCGTCCATGTCCACATGGATGATCTTGCGGACCGCCTTCCCGGCGGCAGGTGCATCTTGATCCTGGGGTTCCGCCATCTGGTTTCCCTGGTTTGCCGATCCGCAGTCTAGTCCACCCTTGCACGGAAACAAAGCCAGAACGAAAAGCGCCTTTGCGCACGTCCTTCCTGCCGCCGTCTGCCGCTGGTCGAAGCACGGACATCGCCATCGGCGGTTTCCGGCCAAGCCGAACCGGCCAACCCATATCCGGCTGTGCCGCGGTTCAACATGACCTGGATCGTCCCTATCTTTCCTGGACTTCCTTGATCGGGGGCATATGCCTTGCCCGGGGAAAGAGAGGCCAGATGACGATTGATGCCCTTCGCGTCATGCTTGTTCAGGCAGATGCCGTCCTTGCCGAAAGGCTTGCGGGCGAAATTCGCCGCCATGGCCATGTGGTCGTCGGACCCTTCGCAGACATGCACGAGGCGATCGAGGTTGCAGGAACGGTGCAGGCGGCGATCGTGGACCTGGCCGTGCAGCCGGAAACCGGCTTCTGGCTGGCCGACAGCCTGCAACGCAGCGACGTCCCCTTCGTGTTTCTCAAGGACCGGGGCACTGGCGCCCTTCCCCTGCGCTTCCGGTATTGCCCCACCTATCCCCGGCACCGGCATGCGGCCCCGCTTCTGGCCGATCTTCACCGGCAGCGGCGAAACCTGCGGCCCGTGGACGACGACAGCCTGGGCGCCATCGCCGTCGAGATGATGCAGCGGTCGCGCCGGATCATGCCGGACGATCCCTCGGCCGAACGGCTGGTCGAAGCGACCTTGCAGCGCGCCGTGGCGCAGCGGTCCGCAGGCAGGGCGCCGGACGATGTCGGCGACTGGCTGCTGCGCTTGCTGGACCAGGAACACAGGCTGCGGGGACGCACGCACCTGCACTGACGCCGCGCATGATGGTGGACAGAACAAATGTTTGGGCGCGGACAGAATTGGAAACTTCCCTCGGGCGTGGCCGTTCTGGGTGATGCTCAATCACAGGGGTGTCTTATGACCGTGCAAGGGGCCGAAGCAGGCAAGGTGGAAGAAGGGCTGCGCTATGGTCCGCCGGGCGACCGGGCGGTGCATCTGTGCATCGACATGCAACGGCTGTTCGATGAAGGATCCGAATGGGCGGTGGACTGGATGCGGCAGGTGCTGCCCAATGTATGCCAGGTGGTCGAGATGTTTCCCGCCCGCACCATCTTCACCCGCTTCATCCCGCCCGAGTCCCTGGACCACGCCCCCGGCGCATGGCGGCGCTATTACGAGAAATGGCCGCAGATGCTGCGGCAGAACCTGGATTCCGACTGGCTGCGGCTGCTGCCGGAACTGGAGATCCATTTGCCCGGCGCGCAGGTCTTCGACAAGCCGGTCTATTCGCCCTGGATGGACGGGCGCCTTCATCCGATGCTGCAACAAGATCGCGTCGATACGTTGATCCTCACGGGCGGGGAAACCGACATCTGCCTGTTGGCCGCGGTCATCGGCGCGGTCGATCTGGGATACCGGGTCATCGTCGTGTCCGATGCCGTCTGTTCATCCACGGACGACACCCATGACGCGGCGATGGAGATGTATGCCAAACGCTTCGGCCAGCAGATCGAGATGATCCCGACCGACCGCCTGATCGCCGCGATGGTCTAGGCGGGGCCTGCGTCACTGGGCGGGCAGTCCAGTTTTTCGGCAAGCTGGCGAAAGACTTCGGCGATCGCCAGTTCGGTTTCCAGCCCTTCGACGATCACCGCGCCGGGGTCTTCCTGCCCGTCATGCAGGACCTGGCGCGGGGCCAGCCAGTCGCACAGCGCCTGGCGGCCCCTGGTGTCCAGCAGGTCCGGCAGGGCGTCGATCAACTTGCCATAGGCGATCAGCCGGGCGTCCTGTCCGATGGGCATGACAGCCTCAATAGGTCGAGGGGGGGTCGCTGGCGGGAAAGGATTCGTCCACCGCCTCGTCCACGCGGTCCCAGTCCCGCGGAGGGGCGGACATTTCCCGGGGGCCTGCCGGACGGACATAGCGGTGATGCGACGAGCCGCTGCCGCCGATGGCCTTGGCGATCAACCCGCCCGCCAGCAGGAATCCCCCCGCTGCTATCAGAATATCGCAGTTGCGCATGATATCGCTCCGATCCTTGTTCAGGTGCCAAACGACCGCATGGCGGCAGATGTTCCGCAGCGGTTTTCCCGAACTGATAAACAGCAAGACGGAAACCTGATCGGTCCCCGGTGGTTCTGCCTTGGCCAAGCCGTCCCACGGCGGACAGCATTCTTCAGACCAGAAAGGCCGCAAGATGCGCGATTATCCCAAGCCTCCTTTTCCGAAACAGCAGCAGGAACTGCCCGGCAGCTTTCAGAAGATGGACCCCAAGCCCGACCACGGCGAGGAAAGCTGGCGCGGCGCGAACCGGCTCGAGGGGATGAAGGCCATCATCACCGGCGGCGACAGCGGCATCGGCCGCGCCGTCGCCATCGCCTTTGCCCGCGAAGGCGCGGATGTGGCGATTTCCTATCTGGACGAAACAGACGACGCCCGGTCCACGGCGCAACTGGTCCGCGACGCCGGGCGCGAATGCCTGACCTTTCCGGGCGACATCTCGGACCCAGAACATTGCCGCAAGATCATCGCCGAAACGGCCGAGAAGTTCGGCAAGATCGACATCCTGGTCAACAACGCCGCCCACCAGCTGACCTTCGACAAGATCGAGGACATCCCCGACGAGGAATGGCGCTATACCTTCGCGACCAATATCGACGCGATGTTCTACCTGACCAAGGCGGCGGTGCCGCATATGAAACCGGGCAGTTCCATCATCAACACGGCCTCGATCAATTCGGACAATCCCAGCCCGAACCTGCTGGCCTATGCCACGACCAAGGGCGCGATCCAGAACTTCACCATGGGTCTGGCGCAACTGCTGGCCGAACGCGGGATCCGCGCCAATGCCGTGGCCCCCGGTCCCGTCTGGACGCCGCTGATCCCCGCCAGCATGGATGCCGAGAAGGTGTCCAAGTTCGGCGAGAACTATCCCATGGGCCGCCCGGCCCAGCCGGTCGAGCTTGCCTCGGCCTATGTGATGCTGGCGGAACCCATGTCCAGCTATGTGTCCGGGACCACCATCGCCGTCACCGGCGGCAAGCCGATGATGTGACGATGATGCAGGCATGGGGGGGACGGTGGACAGATGCCGGCTGGTCGGTCGGCATCTGGGCACCCAAGGCGAATGAAGTGGGCCTGATCCTGAACGAGCGGGCGCACGCCATGGAACGCGCGGCGGACGGGTTCTGGTCGGCCATCGTTCCGGCGCGGCCGGGCGACAGCTATCTGCTGCGCGTGGACGGCCAGGACATTCCCGATCCGGCCAGCCGCCTGCAATCGGGCGATGTCCACGCGCCTTCGGTGGTTGTTGGTCCGTCCGGTCACGACTGGCAGACACCCTGGTCCGGGCGCGACTGGGCCGAGGCGGTCATCTATGAACTGCACCTGGGCACCTTCACGCCCCAGGGCACGCTGGACGCCGCGTCCGACAAGCTGGCGGAACTGGCGGAACTGGGCATCACCGCGGTCGAGCTGATGCCCGTGGGGCAATGGCAGGGGGACCGCGGCTGGGGCTATGACGGGGTGCTGCCCTATGCGCTGCACCCGGCCTATGGCACGCCCGACGACCTGCGCCGCTTCGTGGATCGCGCCCATTCGCTGGGGATCATGGTGATCCTGGACTTGGTGATGAACCATTTCGGTCCCGAAGGCGCCTATCTGCACCACGCCGCCCCGCCCTTCTTCGACGAAAGCCGCCATACCCCCTGGGGCGCGGCCATCGACTTTTCGCAAGATGCCGTGCGGGAATACTGGATCCAGTGCGCCGAATACTGGATCGGCGAATACCGCCTGGACGGGCTGCGGCTCGATGCGGTCCATCAGATCAGCGGGCCGGGCGCCGACGACTTCATGACGACCTTCGCCCGTCGCGTCCGCGCGGTGGACGAAAGCCGCGCCATCCACCTGATCGTCGAGGACGAGCGCAACGAACGCTTCCTGCGCGAAAACGGCTATGACGCAAGCTGGAACGACGACTTCCATCATGCGGTCCATTGCGCGCTGACCGGCGAGTCCGACAGCTATTACGCCAGCTTCTCGCATGACCCCATCGGCGATCTGTGCCTGGCCCTGCAGCGCGGCCATATCGAGGAAGGCCAGCCACGCCCCGGCCGCGGCGAACCGAGAGGAGAGCCTTGCGGCGATCTGCCCCCCACGGGCTTCGTCAATTCCACCCAGACCCATGACCAGGTCGGCAACCGCGCCCTGGGCAAACGCCTCTTGTCGCTGGCCGATCCGCAGGGCGTCAGGACCGCCTTCGCCCTGCTGCTGACCGCGCCTTATATCCCGATGATCTTCATGGGCGAGGAACGGGGCGCCACGACCCCCTTCCTGTTCTTCGCCGATTTCACCGGCGACCTGGCCGAAGCCGTGCGCAAGGGCCGCGCCGCCGAATTCGCGGGCATCGCCAGCCTGGGATCCAAGGTGCCCGATCCGCTGGCCATGGACACCTTTGCCCGGTCGAAGCTGGATTGGAACGACCCGCAGGGCCGCGACTGGCTTGATCTGACCGCCCGCGCCCTGGCCTTCCGCCGCGACCATGTGGTGCCGCTGCTGAAAAGCGGGCGCAGCCAGCCTGCCCAGGTCACGCGCCACGGCACCGCGTCCCTGTCTGCCAACTGGCATTTCCATGCCGGCATCCTGGATCTGCGGCTTAGTATGGGCCAGACCCAACCCGACCTGCAGCCCCACGAGGATGCCGCCTTTTCCCTGGGCCGCATCGGCACCGATCCCTTTGCCCTTTCTGTCAGCACAAGGTTCACATGACCCCCCATATCCCCACGGCGACCTATCGGATCCAGATGCGCGAGGGCGTGGACTTCGACCGCGTGACGCGGCTTTTGCCCTATCTGACCGATCTGGGGGTGTCGCACCTGTATCTGTCGCCGATCTTCCAGGCCTCGACCGGATCGACGCATGGCTATGACATCATCGACCCGACCAGGATCGACCCGGCCCTTGGCGGGCGCGAGGGCTTCGACCGGCTGGCCCAGGCGGCGCATGACCGGGGCCTGGGGATCATCCTGGACATCGTGCCGAACCACACGGCCTTCACCCTGGAAAACCCATGGCTGCTGGATGTTCTGAAGCACGGGCCTTCCAGCCGCTATGCCCGGCATTTCGACATCGACTGGGATGCGGGGCCGCTGGTCCTGCCCTTCCTGCCCGAACCGTTCGAGAAGATGCTGGCCGATGGCGCCTTCAGCGCGGCGGACGGGATGTGGCGGTTCGGCGATGTCGCCGTGCCTTTGGCCGAAGGCAGCCCCGCCACCGACGACCTGCGCGCCTTGCACGATGCCCAGCATTGGCGGCTGGTCCATTACGAACTGGAACGCGACGGCATCACCCATCGGCGGTTCTTCAACGTCACCAGCCTGATCGGGATGCGGGTCGAGGATCGGGCGGTCTTCGACGACACCCACAGCCTGATCTTCGATCTGGTGCGTTCGGGCCGGGTCCAGGGCCTGCGCGTCGATCACATCGACGGCTTGGCCGATCCCGCCACCTATCTGGACTGGCTGCACGAGGCCCTGCCCGACACCCCGGTCTGGGTGGAGAAGATCCTGGTGGGCCATGAAACCCTGCCGCCTGACTGGAAGACCGCCGGCACCACCGGATACGAGGCCGCGCGCCTGATCGCCAGGGCTTTCACCGATCCTTCGGGGATCGAGGAACTGGACCATGCCTGGCGGCTGGCGACCGGCATCGACAGCGATTTCCGCGACGAATTGCGCCAGGCCAAGCTGGACGTTCTGGACAACGAACTGGCGGCCGAACGGCGGCAGTTGCGCGACATGGCGGCCCTGGCGGCGCAAGGATCCCCCCTGGCCGAGCCCGGCCCGGAATCCCTGCGCGAGGCCGTGACGGCGCTGCTGGTCGCCACGCCGCGATACCGCACCTATGTCACCGACGCGGCTGGCCCCGAGGATCGCGAGTTGCTGCGCACCATTGCCGAGGACGCGGCGCAGGGGCTGCGCAGCCGGGCAGTGGTCGATCTGCTGGCGGACCTGATGACGGATCCCCGGACCGATGCCGCCCGCGCCTTCGTGCGTCGCTTCCAGCAGGTGTCCGGCGCGCTGCTTGCCAAGGCGCAGGAAGACACCGCAGGCTTCCGCTGGACCCGCTATCTGGCGGCGAACGAGGTGGGGGCGGAGCCCGACGAACCCACCGTCACCGTCGACGAGGCCACCGCGTTCCTGGCCGCGCGGCGCCCTGCGGACATGACGCTGGTGTCCACCCATGACACCAAGCGGTCGGGCGATTCCCGGATGCGCCTGGTCGCGATCAGCCACCTGCCCCAGGCGTTCCAGGCGCTTCATGACCAATCGGCGGCTCTGCCTTCGGCCGAAGGGGTCGAGCCTCGTTGGCGGTGGTATGTCCTCCAATCCGCGCTGGCGATCTGGGACGGGCAGGCGGAAAGGACCGCGGACCGGCTGAACCAGCATATCGAAAAGGCCATGCGCGAGGCCAAGCTGACAAGCTTCTGGACGAACCCGGACGAGGCTGCCGAAACCGCCGCAAAGACCTTTGCGCGGGACATCCTGGATCAATGGGGCGACCGGGAACCCCCTGCCCTGCAATCCCTGCTGCAACGGGGCGAAGCGCTGGCCTTTGCGCAGCTTGCCTTCCAGATGCTGATGCCCGGCTTTCCCGACATCTATCGCGGGGACGAGGCGGGGCTTCTGGCGCTGACCGACCCGGACAATCGCTTGGCCGTCGATTGGGCGGCGTTTCCCGAACGGGCGCAGGACAAGGACGCCAAGATGCACTGGACGCAGCAGCTTCTGTTCCTGCGCAAGACCCGGCAGGATTTCCTGCGCGATGCGGATGCCGCGATCCAGATCGACGATGCGGGCGTTCGTCTGATCCGCAGAAGCCAGGGGCAGGTTCTGACCGCCGCATTTTCACGCATCCCGGCGCAACGCGAAGCAGAAATCCTGTTTCGTGCCTTCGGCGATGGCAGCCAGGTCAGCGTGACGATCACCCAGGCTTCCTGACGCCCCACAATATTTGGCGTTCCCGGGAACAATCACGCGTTGTTTCAGTTTGGAAAGCAAGTTGCCCACGGGGCTGCTTGCATCTCCATACAAAGGATCGCTTCGGTGTCAGCATTGCGCACATCCAATCCAACGGGCCAGGCTGTTGCAACCGTCCTTCTGGCGGGCGGCAAGGGATCCCGGTTGCACGACCTGACAACTGCCGAAAGCAAGCCGGCCGTGCATTTCGCCGGCCGCAACCGGATCGTTGATTTTGCCATGGCGAACGTCGTCCGGTCGGGGCTGGACAGGTTGCTTGTGGCCACCCAATTTGCCCCTGCCACCCTGCATGATCATTTGCCCGCGCGGTGGGGCGGCCATTTCCCGGATGGCGGGATGATCCTGCGCAACGGTCACAACCGCTATCTGGGAACCGCCGATGCGGTGCGGCACAACTGGGCGCAGATAAAGGACTGGGGGTCGGATCAGGTTCTGGTCCTGGCCGCCGATCATATCTATGACATGGACTATGCCGCGCTGATCGCCGCGCACCGCGCATCGGGCGCCGCGGTCACCGTCGCCGTGGACGTGGTTCCCCTGTCCCAGGCCAGCAGCTTCGGCGTGATGCAGGCCGACGCCACCGGTCGCATCCGGTCCTTCCTGGAAAAACCCGCTCATCCCCCCGCAATCCCGGGCGAGCCGGACCGGGCCATGGTGTCGATGGGCATCTATGTCTTCGAGACGGACTGGCTTCGGGACGCGCTGTTCGGCCGGGATATCGAATCCCTCGACTTCGGGCACGAGGTCATTCCCGCCGCCGTGTCGCAGGGCCTGGCCATGGCCTATCGCCTTCCCGCCGGGCCTTCGGGACAGGCCTATTGGCGCGATGTCGGAACGATCGACGCCTTGCGCCAGTCCCATCTGGACTTCCGGGGCCAGCAACCGGTGCGGCTGCCGCGCATATCGACCCTGTCGGAATGGTATCTCGGCCGGGGCAGCGTGGCGATGCCGGGGGCGCTTGTCCCCTCCTCGGCGCGGCTGTCGCAGTGCCTGGTGGCACCTGGCGTGCGCATTCCCGCGGGCCTGGTCGTGGGCGAGGACCCGGACGAGGACGACCGCTGGTTCCGCCGCGACCGGAACACCCTTCTGATCACCCAGGCCATGCTGGACCGCCGTGACACGATGCGCAGGGCGACATTCCTGCCGGCCGGGACACGTCCGTCGTTGCAGCCGCGCGATGTCGCCTGAATCGGAACACATGATGCGCGACACGAAGCAAGTGCCTGCCTTCGACCTGACCGTGACCCGCCCTGACATCCTGGGCGCCGAATTCCTGGGCGAAGGCACCAACTTCGCCCTGTTTTCCGACCATGCGACCAAGGTGGAACTGTGCCTGTTCGACGACAGCGGCGAACATGAGCTGCACCGGCTGGAACTGCCCGACATGGAGGGCGGGGTATGGTTCGGCTATCTGCCCGGCATCGGGCCGGGACAGGTCTATGGGTATCGCGTCCACGGCCCCTATGCCCCCGAACAGGGTCACCGCTTCAACCCCAACAAGCTGCTTCTGGACCCCTATGCCCGCGAATTGCGCGGCCAGATCAAGTGGGACGACGCCCTGCACGGCTATCAGGTGGGCGAGGATGACCTGACCTTCGATACCCGCGACAGCGCGGCCTTCATGCCCAAGGCCGTGGTGGTCGATGCCAAGTTCGACTGGGACACCGACCGCGCCATCCGCACGCCCTGGCAAAGCACCATGATCTATGAAAGCCACGTCAAGGGCCTGACGCAACTGCATCCGGGCGTCCCCGAGGCCGATCGCGGGACATTCCGGGGCCTTGGCAGCGACGCGGTGATCGAACACCTGCACCGCATCGGCGCCACCGCGATCGAGCTTTTGCCGATCCATGCCTTTGCCAACGACCGTTTCCTGGTCGAACGGGGGCTGTCGAACTACTGGGGCTATTCCACGCTGTCCTTCTTCGCGCCCCACGCCCCCTATCTGAAATCCGGCCAGATCCGAGAGGTGAAGGAGGCGATCCGCAAGCTGCACAAGGCGGGGATCGAGGTGATCCTGGACGTGGTCTATAACCACACGGCCGAGGGCAACGAACTGGGCCAGACGATGTCCTTCCGGGGCATCGACAACGCGTCCTATTACCTGCTGTCGCCCGACAACCCGCGCCACGGATTCGACACGACCGGCACCGGCAACACGCTGAACGTCGCCCATCCCATGGTCTTGCGGATGGTGATGGACAGCCTGCGATACTGGGTCGAGGCGATGCATGTGGACGGCTTCCGCTTCGACCTTGCCTCGACCTTGGGGCGCGAAGCGCAGGGCTTTGAACGCGACGGGTCGTTCTTCAATGCCATTCGCCAGGATCCGATCCTGTCCAGCGCCAAGCTGATCGCGGAACCCTGGGACATCGGCGAAGGCGGCTATCAGGTCGGCGGCTATCGCTGGCCCTTCCGCGAATGGAACGACAAGTTCCGCGACGATACCCGCGCCTTCTGGCGCCGCGATCCGGGACTGTTGCCCGCCATGGCCGAACGGCTGTCGGGATCGCCCGTGCAGTTCAACCACAGCCATCGCCCGGCGACGTCCAGCGTGAACTTCGTGGCGGCCCATGACGGGTTCACCCTGTGGGACACGGTCAGCTTCAACGACAAGCACAACGACGCCAATGGCGAGGAAAACCGCGACGGGCACGATCACAATTTGTCCGACAACCTGGGGGCCGAAGGCGCGACCGACGATCCCGGCATCATCGCCGCGCGCGTCCGCCGGGTCCGCGCGATGCTGGCGACCGTGATGCTGTCCCAGGGCGTGCCGATGATCCTGGCGGGCGACGACCTGGGCAATACGCAGGACGGCAACAACAACGCCTATTGCCAGGACAACGCGATCAGCTGGCTGGAATGGGACAAGGCAAGGGAAGACATCCTGACCGCCGTGCAGGCGCTTGCCGCGTTCCGCAAGGACGTGCCGCTGTCGCAGTCGCGCTTCGGCGCCTCACCGGACGATGCGCAGGACCGCCAGCCCGCGTTCCTGTGGCTGCACCCGCGCGGCGGCACGATGGAGGAAGGTGACTGGCAGGATGCCGAACTGCGTTGCCTTGGCCTGCACCAGGCGACCCCCGGCGGGCCGAACCTGCTGATCGTGATCAACGCGGGCGAGGATGTGGAATTCGCCCTGCCCGAGGGCGAATGGACGCTGCGCATCGACACCTCGGCCGAGCAGGTCGAACAGGATCATTCCGTCACCGGCACCCTGACGGTGCCATGGCAGACCGTGATGGCGCTTGTCGCGGCAGGAACGCCCCAGGCCTAAACCAAAGGAGGAAGACATGGACCAGGACCATCAGGAACGCATCAGGCAACGCGCCCACGAGATCTGGGAAAGCGAAGGCCGCCCCGAAGGACGCGACGCCGACCACTGGTCGCGCGCCGAGGAAGAACTGCGCAACCAGGCGGGCCAGGGCGACCAGACCGGCAGCGGCGACATGTCGGGCGGCCAGGGGGAGGATTCGATCCAGTCTCCCGACGCGGCCCAGACCGCGGACGAAAGCCAGCCCCAGTTGATGGAGCAGGAGCCGAAGAAGAAGACCCGGAAATCGACCAAGGCCACCTCGGCCAAGGCCGGCAAATCCGCATCGGCCACCTCGACCCCCTATCTGAACGACGGGCCCTGAGGGTCGATCCGCGCCTGCCCCCGGCCGGGGGCGGGTCTATTCCTCGGCCGCCATGGCCTTTTCGAGTTCCGGCAGGAAGCGGTTGCTGTAATCCTCGCGCACCAGCGGACCGGCATAGCGATAAAGGATGCGTCCCTCGCCATCGACGATAAAGGTTTCCGGCGGGGCGGTGACGCCCCAGTCGATCGCGGTGCGCCCCTTGGGATCGGTCGCGATCGCCGCGTAAGGGTCACCGTCTTCCGCCAGGAACTGCAGGGCGTTGGCATCCGTATCGCGCAGATCGACGCCATAGACCGGCATCCGCTTGGCAAGGTCGGTCAGCGTCGGATGTTCCGCCCGGCAGGGCGGGCACCAACTTGCCCAGAAATTCACAAGCTTCACCCCGGGCTGGCGCAGCATCTCGTCGGTCAACTGGGTCTTGCCGGGCAAGGTGGTCTGCGGCACGGCGGGCGCATCGCGGCCCACCATGGCCGAGGGCAGTTCGTTCGGCGCGTCGCGGCCCATTCCCCACAAGAACATCCCCGCCAGGGCGGCAAAGGCCAGGGGCGGGACGGCGACAAGCGGTGAAATCCTAGCCACGGTTTTCCTGCCTTTCCAGATCGCGGCGGGCGCGGGCATTGGCGGCCAGCGTCTGCCAGATCAACCCGCCCAGCAGCGCAAGCGACAGTCCATAGGCGCCGATCACCGCGCCCGCGTATTTCCCAAGTTCGATCATGCGCGCATCTCTCGTGCTTGCAGGGCGGCGAGCCTGCGCCTGCGGATTTCCGTGCGGGTGCGGATCAGCAGCAGCGCCAGGAACAGCAAGCCGAAGCCCAGCATGGTCAGGTAAAGCGGATAACGGTACACTGCGCTCATCCTCTCGCCCGGCTGGACCGACAGGCTGGCGCCCTGGTGCAGGCCCTGGTTCCAGAAGAACACCGCATAGCGCGACAACAGCGCGAAGACCGACCCCACAAGGCACAGGACCCCCGTCAGGTCGGCGGCGCTGTCCGGATCCTCGACCGCGGACCACAGGGCGATATAGCCGATATAGAACAGCAGAAGGATCAGGAAGCTGGTCAGGCGCGGATCCCATTCCCACCAGGTGCCCCACATCGGCTGGCCCCAGACCGCGCCGGTGATCAGCCCGATCAGCGTCATCACCGCGCCGATGGGGGCGGCGGCCTTGGCGGCAAGCGCGCTGACATGGTGGCGGCGGATCAGCCAGATCAGCGAGGCGACCAGCATCATCACCCAGATGTTGATCGCCATCATGGCGGCGGGGACGTGCAGGAAGACGATCTTGACGGTGGACCCTTGCCGGTAATCCTCGGGCGTCAGGAAGCCCCAGACAAGGCCCGTGACGGTGCAGACGGCCGCACCCGCTACGACCCAAGGCAGGGCGGCGCCGGATGTGCGCATGAACTTGACAGGGTTTGCATATTCCCAGATCGACATGGATATTCCCCTAGCGCCCGCAGCGGTGCCACTCAAGCCGCTTCACCGCAGATTGACCCGCAGCGCGGCGGCTGCGGCAAAAGGTATCACCGCCAGCACGCCCGCCGTGATGCCCGCCAGGAACAGCAGTGGCGGCCCCATGTCGCCCCCCTCCTGCCCTCGCCGGATCATCTCGGTCCCGAAGATCAGCGTCGGGATGTAGAGCGGCAGCACCAACAGCGACAAAAGCAACCCCCCGCGCCGCAGGCCCACGGTGACGGCCGCGCCAAAGGCGCCCAGCATCGACAGGGCCGGCGTGCCCAGCAACAGGGATCCCAGCAGCGCCGGGATCGCGGCGGGTGGCAGGTGCAGCAGGATGCCGAACAAGGGCGCCGCCACGATCAGCGGCAGGCCGGTGGTGATCCAATGCGCAAGCGCCTTGACCGCCACCGCCCCCTCCAGCGGCAGGGGCGAGGTCGCCAGCAGGTCCAGGCTGCCATCCTCGTGATCCAGCGCGAAGATGCGGTCGAGCGACAGAAGACAGGCCAGCAGCGCGCCCAGCCACAGGATGCCGGCGGCAATCGGCTGCAGCGCGGCGGTGTCCGGACCGACGCCGAAAGGAACAAGCGCGCACAGGATCAGGAAGAAGGCCACGCCAAGGCCGAAGCCGCCGCCCGCCCGAACGGCCAGCCGCAGGTCGCGCGCCA
Source organism: Paracoccus sp. SY (assembly GCF_002901215.1). Lineage (NCBI taxonomy): Bacteria > Pseudomonadati > Pseudomonadota > Alphaproteobacteria > Rhodobacterales > Paracoccaceae > Paracoccus > Paracoccus sp. SY. Next base: position 39,275 of record NZ_NWMQ01000008.1, read on the forward strand.
GAAGGGCGATCATGCGAAAGCCTCGTTGAAGCCCGCCGGGCGCGCGGCCGGGGTGGCCCCGGCCCTGTATGGCGTCAGGTCCAGCACCTGCGCATCCAGTCCAAGGTCGATATGGGTGGCGATCAGCGCCGCCCCGCCTTGGGCCAGATGCCCACGCACCATATCCGCAAAGCGCATCACCGAAGCGGCATCCAGCGATACGGTGGGTTCGTCCAGGATCCACAGCGGACGGCGCGAAACCACCAGACGCGCCAGGCCAAGCCGCCGTTTCTGCCCCGCGGACAAGGCGGCGGCGGGGCGATCCGCCAAGGCCGTCAAATCCACCGCCTTCAGGGCCCGGTCGATATCGCCGCCCCCGAATACCTCTGCCCAGAACCCCAGGTTCTCGGCAACCGTCAGCGCGCCCTTCAGCCCGTCGGCATGGGCGGCATAGGCGACCGCATCCTCGGGCATCTCGATCCGGCCCGTCACCGCAGGTTGCAGACCCGCGACCGTGCGCAGCAGCGTCGTCTTGCCGATGCCGTTCGGGCCGCGCAGGATCAGGGCCTGTCCGGCGTCGATGGCGAAGGACACCCCCTCGACCGTCCGCAAACCGCCGCGCGCGACGGCAAGGTCATGGACGGCAAGCAGGCTCAAAGCGGCAGAAGCGCGCAGGCGACACGCCGCCCCTCGGATATGGTGACGTTATAGGTCCGCGCGGCCGTGGGCGAGGCCATGGATTCCACGGCCACGCCGCCATCGCGAAGCGCGGCGACCAGATCGGCCGGCGCATGGGCCACGTCCGCCCCCATGCCGATGAACAGCACATCCACCTGCCCCGCCAGGGCCAGCAAGGGCGCCCGATCGTCAAGACCGTTCCAGGCCGTCGCACCGGCCGCCGTCACCAGCACCGGACCCTCGATGACGCGGCCGCCGACGCGGAAAAAGCCCGGGCCATAGCCATCCACGGGCACCGCCCCGCCGAACTGGGTGGGGGTCAGCTTCATCAGGGACGTTCCGCGTTTTCAAAGGGCGATGCCGCCAGCTTGGGGTCCTTCTTGGACCAGTCGCGCTTGACGCCCAGCCACAGCACGATGTTCTTGGCCATGTAGATCGTGGAATAGCACCCGACGACCACCCCGAACAGCATGGCGATCACGAAGTCGCGGATCACGTCGCCGCCGAAGATCAGCATCGCGGTCAGCGCGATGGCGGTGGTCACGGCGGTCATGATGGTGCGCGACAGGGTTTCGTTGCAGGTCAGGTTCATCAGGTCGATCAAGGGCCGCGTCTTGTACTTCATCAGGTTTTCCCGCAGCCGGTCGAAGACCACGACCGTGTCGTTGCAGGAAAAGCCCAGCGTCGTCAGCAGCGCCGCGATGGTCGTCAGGTCGAATTTCAACTGGAACAGCGAAAACAGCCCGACCGTCAGCAGCACGTCGTGGATCAGCGCGGCGACGCAGCCGATGGCGAACTGCCATTCGAACCGCAGCCAGATATAGGCCATGATCCCAAGGCAGGCTGCGCCCACGGCATAGAAGGCCGTGGTGATCAGCTCCGCCGAAACCTTCGGCCCGACCGATTCGACCGAGGCAAAGACGATCTGCGGATCGACTTCGTGCAGCGCGGCCTCGATCTGGTTCAACTGCTCGGGGCTGACCGATCCGGTGTCGTCGGTGGTGCCGATGCGGATCATGGCGACGTGGCGGTCGGCGCCGAAGCTGGGGTCGAAGACCTCGGTGATGGCAAGGTCGCTGAAGCCGAGGTCGTCCAGGGCCTCGCGGTAATCGCCGACCTCGAACGCGGTCGAGCTTTCGGTGCGGATCGTGGTGCCGCCCTTGAAGTCGATGCCGAAGTTCAGGCCCATGGTCGCGATCAGCACCACCGAGATGACCATCGCCACCGCCGAGATGCCGAAGGTCAGCCACTGCCAGCGGAAGAAGTTGATGGTGGTGTGGTCGGGGACAAGTTTCAGACGGAATGCCATATCGGTCCCCTCACAGGATCAGTTCTTTGGGCTTGCGCCATTCCAGCCACCAGATGATCATCAGGCGCGTCAGGAAGATCGCCGTGAAGACCGAGGTGACAAGCCCGATGGTCAGCGTGACGGCAAAGCCCTTGACCGGGCCGGAACCCAGGAAGAACATCACCGCCGCCGCGATGAAGGACGTGACGTTGGCGTCGATGATCGCGCTCATCGCCTCGTCGAAGCCGTCGCTGATGGCCTTGGCGACGCGCTTGCCCGCCCGCAATTCCTCGCGGATGCGTTCATAGATGATGACGTTCGCGTCCACCGCGGTGCCGACGGTCAGCACGATCCCGGCGATGCCCGGCAGGGTCAGGGTGGCGCCCATGATGGACATGATCGACAGGATCAGGATAACGTTCACGATCACGGAAATCGACGCGAATGCCCCGAACAGGCCATAGCTGGCGATCATATAGGCCACCACGGCAGCCATGGCGATGACCGACGACAGGCGGCCCGCGTCGATGCTGTCCTGGCCCAGTTCCGGGCCGATGGTGCGTTCTTCCAGGAAATCCAGTTGCGCGGGCAGCGCCCCCGCACGCAGCAGCACGGCCAGCTGGTTCGCTTCCTCGAACCCCATCGAGCCTGAAATCTGCCCCGTTCCGCCGGGAATGGCGGACCGGATGACCGGGGCGGAAATCACCTGGTCGTCCAGGACGATCGCGAAAGGCTGGCCGATATTGGCGGCCGTATAGGCGCCGAACTTGCGCGCGCCGGTCGGGTTGAAGCTGAAATCGACCGCAGGCTGGCCGTTCGGGTCGGTTCCCGGCACGGCATTGGTCAGTTCCTCGCCGGTGACGACGGGGCTTTCTTCCAGCGTATAGTAGATGCCGTCCTGGTCGGCGGATGGCAGAACCACCTGCCCCACGCCGGGCCGCGCATCGGGATCGGTTCCGGTGCCCACGACCGAATTGAAGGTCAGCTTGGCGGTGGTGCCGATCAGCGCCTTCAACTCCTCGGCCGAGCCGATGCCCGGCACCTGGATCAGGATGCGGTCGGCGCCCTGGCGGACGATGGTCGGTTCGCGGGTTCCGACCTCATCGACGCGGCGGCGGATGATCTCGACGCTCTGCTGGACGGTGCGGTCGTCGGTCACGGCCTTCTCGGCGTCCGACAACTGGATGGTGATGGTGTTGCCCTGGACCTGGATCGCAAGGCTTTGCTGGCCCGCACCGGTCAGCGTCGTCACGGGCGTGGAAAAGCCGCGCACGATTTCCGTGGCACGGGGCATCTGGTCGGCGTTCTCGACCTCGATCTTCAGGGTGCCTTCGGGCGACGGCAGGCGGCGGATCGCGCCCAGCGTGGCGCGTTGGTCGGCAAGCGCGCGGCGCAGTTCGGGCCACAGGGCGTCCATGCGGGCCTTGTAGACCTCGGCCACGCGGACCTCGCCCAGCAGATGCGCCCCGCCCCGCAGGTCAAGGCCAAGCGCCACGACCGACGACGGCAGCCACGACGGCCAGCCATCGCGCGCGGCGGCCAGTTCGGGCGTCTCGACACCGGTGCGCTCGATCTCGGCCACGGCGTCGTTGTGGCTTTCGACCCGCTGGTAGAACAGGTTGGGCACGGCAAAGCCTATGCCCAGGACGCAAAGCCCGATGATCAGGATGCGTTTCCAACGGTCGATCTGAAGCATCTTGCCGAAGCCCTTGATTGATATTGTTGAATGGCGTCAGGCGTTCGCTGCGACAGGCTCGGTCTTGTTCAGCACCTGGGACACCGTCGAACGGATCACGCGGACCTTGACGCCGGTCGCGATCTCGACCTCAAGCTCCTCGTCGCGCACGGATGCGACCTTGCCGATGATGCCGCCCTGGGTGACGACATGATCGCCCTTCTTCAGCGCCGAGACCATCTCGCGGTGCTGCTTGACCCGCTTCTGCTGGGGGCGGATCATCAGGAAATACATGATCGCGAAGATCAGGATCAGCGGGATGAACTGCGCAAAGGCCGCGCCGGCGCCTGCATTGCCTGCGGCCTGGGCATAGGCGGGGGTGACGAACATGGATATCCTTTCGGCTTGTCATGGCGGTGGACCCCGCCCGGATTGGCGCGCAACCTATCCCCGCATCCCCTGCTTGGCAAGAAAGGCCGGGACATGAGCCTGCGACGAACAGGATCGTGAACGTCAGCGCACCACGGGCTGCGCGCGCTCGACCAACCGGGCGAAGAAGCTGGCCCCGATGGGGGATATCGCGTCGTTGAAATCATAGGCCGGGTGATGGACGCTGGCGGTCTCTCCCTGGCCGATGAACAGATAGCAGCCGGGACGTTCGTTCAGCATGTAGCTGAAATCCTCGGCCCCCATCTCGCGCCCCGCCTCGCCCGAGACGTTGTCCGGCCCGACGATTTCCTGCGCCACCTGCACGGCAAAGGCCGTCTGGACGGGATCGTTGACGGTGGCGGGATAGCCTTCGACGTAATCCAGCCGGATCGCCACGTCATAGGCGGCGGCCTGTCCGTCGCAGATCTGCGTCATCCGGCGGCGCACCATGTCGCGGACATGGGGGGCGAAGGTGCGCACGGTGCCGCAGACATAGGCGGTGTCGGGCACGATGTTGTCGGCGCTGCCCGTGTGGATCTGCGTGACCGACAGGGCCAGATCCTCCAGCGCATAGTGGTTGCGGCTGGAAATGGTCTGGATGGCGTTGACCACAGCCACCGCAGCGACGATGGGATCGGCGGTCAGATGCGGCATAGCGCCATGCCCGCCGCGACCCTGGACATGGATCTCGAAGGTATCGACGGCGGCCATGATCGGGCCGGACGTGGTGTTCATCATGACGACCGGCAGGCCGGGGCTGTTGTGCATCGCAAAGACCCGCTCGATGGCAAAGCGGTCCATCATGCCGTCCTGCACCATCGCCTGCCCGCCGGCGCCGTTCTCCTCGGCCGGCTGGAAGATCAGCGCGACGCGGCCCGCGAAGTTGCGCGTCTCGGCCAGATATCGCGCGGCGCCCAGCAGCATCGTGGTATGCCCGTCATGGCCGCAGGCGTGCATCCGCCCCGGCACGGTGGACGCGTAATCCAGGCCCGTCGCCTCGTCCATCGGCAGGGCGTCCATGTCGGCGCGCAGCCCGATCGTCGGCCCCGGTCCCTGCCCTTCGATGATTCCCACGATGCCCGACTGGCCGATGCCGTCATGGATTTCGTCCACGCCGAAGTCGCGCAGCCGTTCGGCCACGAAGGCCGCGGTGCCATAGCATTCGAAGCCCAGTTCGGGATGCCGGTGCAGGTGCCGCCGCCACTGGATCAAGTCATCGGAAAAATCGGCGATGCGGTTCAGGACGGGCATGTGGACTAACGACCTTGGCTGTGGCAATGGCCCATCAGGACAGAAGCCGGGGGAAATCGCAATGACCAAGGCAGATCGCGACGCCGGGGCCGAAATCGCCCGCCTGATCGACATCATGGCGCAGCTGCGCGACCCGAAGACGGGCTGCCCCTGGGACATCGAGCAGGACTTCGCCTCCATCGCCCCCTATACGATCGAGGAAGCCCACGAGGTCGCCGACGCCATCGAGCGTCAGGCCTGGGACGAGCTTCCCGGCGAATTGGGCGATCTGCTGCTGCAGGTGGTGTTCCACGCGCAGATGGCGCGCGAGACGGGCATGTTCGATTTCGCCGATTGCGCGGCGGCGATTTCTGACAAGCTGGTCTTCCGCCATCCCCATGTCTTCGGCGACGAATCCCGCGACAAGTCCGCCGCCCAGCAGGTCAAGGACTGGGAAGCGATCAAGGCGGTCGAGCGCGCCGGCAAGGCCGAGCGCGGCACCTTGGACGGCGTGGCCCTGGGCCTTCCGGCCCTGACCCGCGCGGTCAAGCTGCAGAACCGCGCGGCCCGCGTGGGCTTCGACTGGCCCGGTCCCGCCGAAGTGCTGGACAAGATCGCCGAGGAAACCGCCGAACTGGTCGAGGCGCGCGACAGCCTTGGCCCCGACGCGCGTGAGGAAGAATTCGGCGACCTGCTGTTCGTCATGGCAAACCTGGCGCGGCACCTGGAGATCGACCCGGAACAGGCCCTGCGCCGCGCCAATGCCAAGTTCACGCGCCGCTTCCAGGCCATCGAGGCCGCGCTTGCCCTGGACGGCCGCCGTCCCGAGGATAGCGACCTGGCCGAGATGGATCGGCTGTGGGACGAGGCGAAGGCGGCCGAGAAGGCGGCGCAGTAAGGGGCTTTGCCCCTCGGCCCCTGCGGGACCTCACCCCAGGATATTTGAGCACAGAAGATGAAGTGGTTACGCGGCCAGTTCGGTGACCTGCTGCAGGGCGGCGTCATAAACCTCGATCCCGCCCTTGGACGCGCCTTCGGACAGGGTGCGCTTCCAGCCGCGCGCCCCGGGCATCCCGTGGAACAGGCCCAGCATGTGTCGGGTGATCTGGTGCAGGCGCCCGGTCCCTAGGTGATCCTGGATATATGGACGCATCGCCAGAGCGACCTGGTGCGGCGTGGCAAGGGGCGGCGTGTCGCCCCACAGCCGATCCGCCTGCCCCAGGATGTCCCAGGGCTGGTGATAGGCGGCGCGCCCCACCATGACCCCGTCCATGACCCGCAGATGATCGCGGATCGAATCGCTGTCCGCGATCCCGCCGTTGATCGACAGGTGCAGGTCCGGGAAGTCCTGCTTCATCCGGTGGACCAGGGGATAGTCCAGCGGAGGGATGTCGCGGTTCTCCTTGGGGCTGAGACCCTGAAGCCAGGCCTTGCGGGCATGGATCGTCACGCGGCGGATGCCCGCCTTGCGCAGCTTGTCCAGGAAGGCGGGCAAGACATCTTCGGGAACCTGGTCATCGACGCCGATCCGGCATTTCACCGTCACCTCGACCGGGCTGACGGCGATCATCCGCGACACGCATTCGGCGACAAGGTCCGGCGTCTTCATCAGCACCGCGCCGAAACAGCCCGATTGCACCCGGTCGCTGGGACAGCCGACGTTCAGATTGATCTCGTCATAGCCCCAGTCGGCGGCGATCCGAGTGGCGGATTCCAGTTCGGCGGGATCGGAGCCGCCCAGTTGCAGCGCCAGGGGATGTTCGCGTGCGTCGTAATCCAGCAACCGGTGCCGGTCGCCGTGGATGATGGCGGGGGCCGTCACCATTTCGGTATAAAGCAGCGCGCGGCGCGACATCAGCCGGTGAAAGACGCGGCAATGGCGGTCGGTCCAGTCCATCATGGGCGCGACGGACAGGGTGGCAGCATCTGTGACAGCGGTATTCATCATCTGACAGACGCGGCGCAAGGAAAGGAATGGTGGGTGATAACGGATTTGAACCGCTGACATCTTCGATGTGAACGAAGCGCTCTACCGCTGAGCTAATCACCCGTGGGCGCAGCATCTAGCAGGGGTGAAAGACGACCGCAAGGGCGAATCGACGGCGATTCAGTCGGCCGAGTGCCGGGCAGACTGGCGGATATTGGTGGGGCGGCGGCGCAGTCGCAGGGTGATGATCTCTCCTCCGCGCTGATCGCGTTCCAGGTTGACCCTGGCACGGCCAAGCGGGGGAACGGCCAGCGTCTCGCCGGCTGCAAGCGCCTTGCCAAGCTGGGCCAGGGTCGCTTCGATGATGGGGCGGGCTTCGGCCTTCTTGGCGCCGCTGGCCGCGACGACCCGGTCCACGAAATCCTTTTTCTGCAGAACATGAGCCGGCTGGGGATGGTGGGGAACCGTTCCCGATCCATCACCGGAAGAAACACGTTTGACCATCACACACTCCAACAACTAGACGATGCAGTTCAGCGTGGGACTTGTTTGACCCAAGGTCAACAGGATTTGTTAACCAATTCTGCGCAGGCATCCCCCCAAGCGGGGAGATGCCGCACCTGCTTTCAGCGTCCGCCCTTGCGCGGCTTGTCCTTGCGGGGCGCCGCGAACTTGGCGCCGCGATCCTTGCCGCCGGCCGCCTTGTGCGCACCGGCCTTCGGGCCGCCGGGGCGGGCTGCGGCCTTGGCGCTGCGTTCCTCGGCCGTCCAGCGGGGCTTGCTGCGGACCTTGGCGGGGGCGTCACCCTGGCTTTCGACGCGCTGGGGCTTTTTCCACTCGGGATCGGGCTTGCGGCGCGGGGGACGAGCCTCGGTCGGCCGTGGGGCGCGGTTCAGGTCGGGCTCTCCGTCCAGGCGCCGCATGGTTAGGCCTGGTTCAAGTTCCATCGTCTTGCCGAACCTGTCGGCCTGGGCCACGGCGATCTGGACAAAGCTTTCGTCTTCGCGGACGCGGATTGCGCCGATGGCATCGCGGTTGATGCCGCCACCGTCGCAGATCTTGGGCAAAAGCCAGCGGGCCTCGGCCCGGCCTGTATGGCCGACCGAGAGCGAGAACCACACGGCCTCGCCGAAGGGCGGGCGTTCGCGCGCCGCCGCAGGGGCACGGTCCTGCAGGACGGTCAGTTCCTCGGGCGCCGGCCGGCCTTCGCGCCACAGGCTGACAAAGGCCTGGGCCAGGCGTTCGGCGCCGAACCGGTCCAGCAGCGTCCGGGCCATGTCTCCGTCGTCCTCGGCGGCGTTGTGCAAGGCAGGATGGTCCAGCATCCGCGTGTCGTCCTGTGCCCGGACCTCGTCGGCCGAGGGTGCCGGACCCCAGGTGGCCTCGACCTTGGCGCGCTTCAGCAGCATCTGCGCCTTGCGCAACTCGGACGGCATGACGATCAGCGCAGAGACGCCCTTGGCCCCTGCCCGCCCGGTCCGACCCGACCGGTGCAGCAGCGTTTCGGAATTCGTGGGCAGGTCGGCATGGATCACCAGTTCCAGCCCCGGCAGGTCGATGCCGCGCGCGGCCACGTCGGTCGCCACGCAGACCTGCGCGCGCCCGTCGCGCAGGGCTTGCAGGGCGTGGGTCCGTTCCTGCTGGCTCAGTTCGCCCGACAGGGCCACGGCCTTGAAGCCGCGATTGCCCATGCGGGCCAGAAGATGGCTGACATTGGCCCGCGTCTTGCAGAAGATGATCGCGGTGCGTGCCTCGTGCAGGCGCAGGATGTTGAAGATCGCAGGCTCGCGGTCACGGGCCGCCACGGTAAAGGCGCGGTATTCGATGTCGCCATGCTGGCGCGATTCGCCCTGGGCCTGGATCCGCAGGGCATCCTGCTGAAACGTCGTCGCCAGATGTTCGATCGCAGGCGGCACCGTGGCCGAGAACATCAGCGTGCGCCGGTCTTCGGGCGCGGATTGCAGGATGAATTCCAGATCCTCGCGGAAACCTAGGTCCAGCATCTCGTCCGCTTCGTCCAGAACGGCGACGCGCAGGGCGGACAGGTCCAGCGACCCCCGTTCGATATGGTCGCGCAACCGGCCCGGCGTGCCCACGACGATATGGGCGCCGCGTTCCAGGGCGCGGCGTTCGGTGCGGTAATCCATGCCGCCCACGCAGGTTGCGATGCGGGCGCCCGCCTGGGCATAAAGCCAGCCCAGTTCGGCCGCGACCTGCAGGGCCAGCTCGCGCGTCGGCGCGATGGCAAGGCCCATGGGCGCCACGGCATCGGGCAGGCTGTCGCCGTCCAGCAATTGCGGCGCGATGGCCAAGCCAAAGGCCACGGTCTTGCCCGATCCGGTCTGCGCCGAAACCAGCATGTCCCGGCCTTGCGCATCGCTTTCCAGAACCGCTTGCTGAACCGAGGTGAGGCTGGCATAGCCCTTGGCCGCCAGGGCCGCTGCCAAGGGCGCGGCTATCGTAATGTCTGTCATGTCTTCGCCAGAATGGGGGGTGCGGACACCCGTGAAGGCACCGCGATCCTTGCGACAGACATCTCCCGTGGTCCGCCGCCCCGGAAATCCGAAGCCGAACGGCGTGCATAGGGGATCAGACGGGGGAAGTCAAAGGAATAAGGGCGTCAGCCCATGCCAAGCGCCTGCTTGTACATCTCCAGGATGGCCTCTTCCTCGGCGATGTCGTCGCGGTCGCGCTTGCGCAAGGCCACGATCTTCTTCATCACCTTGGTGTCATAGCCGCGGGCCTTGGCCTCGGCCATCACCTCTTTCTGGCGTTCGGCGATGTCCTTCTTCTCGGCTTCCAGCTGCTCGAACTGCTCGATGAACTGGCGCAGCTCGTCCGCCGCCACGCTGTAGGCCTGATCGTCCATCATCGCGATTCCTTCCGTTTGGTCCTGCTCGTTCTTTGCCGCACCTGTTAGGCGGTCTTGCCGCGCGGCGCAATCGCCGCTAGGGCGCTGGCACGGATATCGGCGGGGGTGTGCGATGACGGTTTTCGACGGGCTGATCTGGGGCGGGGCGGCACTGACGCTGGCGGGGGTCGGGGCGCTGATCTGGTGCGTCCTGACGGTGGCCCGCGCCCGCCGGGCGGGCCTTGACGACGACGCCTTGCGCCAAAGGATGCGGCCGGTGATCGCGGTGAACATGGGTGCGCTGGCGCTGTCGATGATCGGGCTGCTGCTGGTCATCACCGGGATCATGCTGGACTGATGCGCGCCCTGGTGCAACGCGTGACCGAGGCCGAGGTCGAGGTGGACGGCGCCATTATCGGCCGCACCGGGCCGGGCCTGCTGGTCCTGGTCTGCGCCATGGCGGGCGACGACGAAGGCGCCGCCGACAAGCTGGCGCTGCGCGTGGCCAAGTTGCGCATCTTCCGCGACGATCAGGGGCGGATGAACCGGTCGCTGCTGGACGTGGGCGGCGGCGCTTTGGTGATCAGCCAGTTCACCCTGGCCGCCGATACCCGCACCGGCAACCGTCCCGGCTTTTCATCCGCCGCCGCGCCCGATGACGGGCGGCGGCTTTACGAACATTTCGCGGCCAGCCTTGCCGCGCAGGGGATCCCGGTCCAGACCGGCAGCTTCGGCGCGGACATGAAGGTCCGGCTGACGAATGACGGGCCGGTCACGATCTGGCTGGACACGGCCGACCGCGCCTAGAGGATGAAGTCGGTCGCGCCCAGGCGTGTCGCGTCATCCACCCAGATCTCGAAGTCGGCGATCTTGTTGCCGTTCAGGTCGCCGCGCACGATCACGCCGCCGGCTGCCTTGGCATACCAGACCGAATGGGCGGCGGCGGTCGTGCCGGCAAAGGCAAAGGCCTGATTTCCGGCGCGCGCGACATTGGCGTCGATCAGCGACAGGTCGATATCGTCCTGACCCAGCCTGAACTGATGGATCTGGTCGCGTTGTGCGCCGACGGCAGTTTCGCCCGGCGCGCGAAAGATGAACACGTCCCGGACCGCATCGGCCCCGGCAAACATCTGGTCGCGGCCCGGCCCGCCTTCCAGCGTGTCGCTGCCCAACCCGCCCTCCAGGTAATCGCTGCCCATGGCGCCGATCAGGCGGTCATGGCCGTTCCCGCCCAGCAGGCGGTCGGCACCCGCGCCGCCGTTCAGCATGTCGTTCCCCAAGCCGCCGATCAGCGTATCGTTGCCGCCGTGCCCCCACATCTGGTCATTGCCGCCCCACCCCTCGAAGCGGTCGTCATAGGCGCTGAGGTTGATCGTGTCGGCACCCGCCATGATCGAGGACAGCAGGGCGCGATCATCGGCATTTCCGTAAGTCAGGCCAACCTTGTAAAGGCTGACCGCGGAAACCGAGAAATCCTGCGCCCACCAGATGTCGCCGCCGTCATAGAAGCTTTCCAGCAAGCCGGTGACCGTGCCCCCTGCGACATTGCCCCAGCCGTCAAACCGGATACCGTGCCCCCCGACGGCCATGATCAGGTCGTCATCGCCGTCATAGCCGTTGATGGCATAGACATCCTGATACGTCCTGCCATTGTACCGTTCGTACTGGTTGTCCAGAAAGAAATGGTCGTAGAAATGCCGATCGTAGAAATTCAGGTCGATCGAAAAGCTGTCGATGCCGTAATTGGCCCAGATCCTTGCCATATGGTATCCTGCAAAACTGTAACTGGTTGGCAAACACGTCGGAATTGGCCACGAATGTGCCATCGGGCAATCAACTCCGCCAGAAAAAGTCTTAATCAAGATTAACGCGAGCGCCGCACCGAGCCGCATCGGGGTGCTTCATGCCAATGTCCTTGACTTGCACGTCAAAAGCCCCCATGTGGGTCTGGCCGATGCCTGCTGCCGCGTGAGCAGCCGCGTTTTCGCCCCAGGGTTCGGCATCAATTCCAGTTTCCCATTCACGCGGGGAGGCTTGTGGGCACCCTCGTATCACGCCCGCATCCCTGCTGAACGTCGCGCACCGTCGCGGCCATTGCCTTGCGTCCGATACGGGGGACGCGGCACGAAAGTTTTTGATGGAACAGACCAATACCCGCCGCCCGTCCCGCGGCCAGAAGCCCCGGCCCCGCAACCTGCCCAATTTCGACGCGAACGAAGGGCGCCGGGCGCCTGCGCGCGATCCGCTGCCCACTGGTCCCTTTGCCGACATGGGCATCGACCACCGCATCAACGCCAATGTGGCCGCGATGGGGCTGACCAAGCCCACGCCGATCCAGGACGAGGCCATTCCGGCGATCGTCAAGGGCCGCGACGTGCTGGGCCTGGCGCAGACCGGCACCGGCAAGACGGCGGCCTTCGGCCTGCCGATGCTGACCCGGCTGATCAACTTCGGCAAGAAGCCCGATCCCCGGACCTGTCGCGCCCTGATCCTGGCGCCGACCCGCGAACTGGCGACGCAGATCGCCACCAATATCGACGCCTATGCCGAAGGCACGCCGATCCGGTCGTTCCGCGTCGTCGGCGGCGCGTCCATCAACGTGCAGACGGAACGGCTGTCGCGCGGCGTCGATGTGCTGATCGCCACGCCGGGCCGGCTGATGGATCTGATCGAGCGTCGCGCGATCAGCCTTGAGGCCACCACCTATCTGGTGCTGGACGAGGCCGACCAGATGCTGGACATCGGCTTCATCCATGCGCTGCGCAAGATCGCGCGGATGCTGCCCAAGGAACGCCAGACGCTGCTGTTTTCCGCCACCATGCCCAAGCTGATGGAGGAACTGGCCGACACCTATCTGACCGATCCGGTCCGCGTCGCCGTCAACCCTCCGGGCCAGGCGGCCAAGAAGATCGAGCAGGGCGTGCATTTCACGACCCAGGGCGACAAGGCGACGCTGCTGGCGGAATACCTGTCCAAGCATCCGGGCGAACTGGCGATGGTCTTTGGCCGCACCAAGCACGGGTCGGAAAAGCTGGCCAAGCTGCTGGAGAAATGGGGCTTCGCGGTGGCGGCGATCCACGGCAACAAGTCGCAGGGCCAGCGGGAACGCGCGCTCGACGCCTTCCGCAAAGGGCAGACGCAGGTGCTGGTCGCGACCGATGTGGCGGCGCGGGGCCTGGATATCCCCGAGGTCGCGCATGTCTATAACTATGACCTGCCGAACGTGCCCGAAAACTATGTCCACCGCATCGGGCGTACCGCGCGGGCGGGCCGCGACGGTCGCGCCGTGGCCTTCTGCGCCCCGGCCGAGGTGGGCGAGTTGCGCGCCATCGAAAAGGCCATGAAGGCCGCGATCCCGGTCATCGGCGGCGAACCCCCGGTCGGACCGGTGCCCTCGGCCCGTCCCCAGGGCGGCGGCGGGCGCGGCAAGCCGATGGGCGCGGGCGCGAACAAGCGGCCGGCGCGCCGTCCCTCTCGTGCGCCGAAAAGCCGGCAGGCGTAACGCGGGGGGCGATGTCGCCCTTTGGGTATTTTGACAACGAAGAAGCCGCAGGGGATCGCCTCTGCGGCTTTCTTGTGGCCTTGATGCCCCTTGGGCACGGGGCTATCTGGCGGCATGGCCAAGCTTTATTTCCATTATTCCACGATGAACGCGGGCAAGAGCACGCTGCTGCTGCAGGCGTCCTATAATTACCGCGAACGCGGGATGCAGACGCTGCTGCTGACCGCCGCGCTTGACCGGCGGGCAGGACAGGGCCGCATCGCCAGCCGCATCGGCATAGGCGACGACGCGCTGACCTTTGACGATGCAACCGACATGTTCGCGCTGATCCGGAAACGCGGCGCGGACTGCGCCTGCATCTTCGTGGACGAGGCGCAGTTCCTGTCCGCGGCCCAGGTCTGGCAACTGGCCCGCGTGGCCGACGACCTGCGGATTCCGGTGATGTGCTATGGGCTGCGCGTCGATTTCCGGGGCGAGCTGTTTCCCGGATCCGCCGCCCTGCTGGCCCTGGCCGACGACCTGCGCGAGGTCCGCACCATCTGCCATTGCGGCAGGAAGGCCACCATGGTGATCCGCCGGGACCAGGAAGGCCGTGCCATCACCGAAGGGGCGCAGGTCCAGGTCGGGGGCAACGAAACCTATGTGTCGCTTTGCCGCCGTCACTGGCGCGAGGCGACGGGCAACTGAGCATCAATTCTATCGGAAGCTGTGCCGCCCGCGTTGCGACAAGCCCGGCCTTGCTGTAACCATCGGCCCCAAACAGGCAAAGGACTTTCCATGCGCGCGTTCCTGCTGCGGCTTCTCGCCCTTTTGTGTCTGGCCGCCCCGGCGCAGGCATTCGAGACAACGGCAACCTCGGCTTGGGTTTATGACGTCAACACCAGCACGGTGCTGATGTCGAAGAACGCCGATGTGCCGATCCCGCCCGCGTCGATGTCCAAGCTGATGACGCTGTACATGGTGTTCGAGGCGCTGGAGAACGGCCGCCTGAAGTTGACCGACACGCTGCCGGTGTCCACCAAGGCATGGCAGATGGGCGGGTCCAAGATGTTCGTGGAACCCCGCGACACGCCCACGGTCGAACAGCTGATCAAGGGCGTGATCGTCCTGTCCGGCAACGACGCCTGCGTCGTGCTGGCCGAAGGGCTGGCCGGGACCGAGGAAGCCTTTGCCCGCCAGATGACCCAGCGCGGCAAGGAACTGGGGCTGAAGCATTCTGTCTTCAAGAACTCGACCGGCTGGCCGGCCGAGGGCCATGTCATGTCGGCCGAGGATCTGGGCATGCTGGCGATGCACCTGATCGAGGATTTCCCGCAATATTACGACGATTTCTCGCTGACCGAATTCCGCTATATGGACCGGGTGCCGTCGAACCGCTTCAACCGCAACCCGATCCTGCGGCTGGACATCGGGGCGGACGGACTGAAGACCGGGCATACGCAGGAAGCGGGCTATGGCCTGGTCGGATCGGCGGTGCAGAACGGGCGCCGGGTGATCTTCGTGATCAGCGGCCTGCAATCCGAGACCGCGCGGGCCGAGGAATCCGAGCGCCTTGTCAACTGGGCCTTCCGCCAGTTCAGCATGGAAACGCTGGTGCCCGCAGGCGACACCGTGCTGGAGGCGCCGGTCTGGCTGGGCACCAAGCCCCGCGTCGGCCTGACCACGAAGGACGGCGTGAACGTGCTGATCCCCGCAGGGTCCAAGGACCAGGTCAAGGTCGAGGCGGTTTATGAATCTCCCATCCCGGCCCCCATCGCCAAGGGCGACCGGATCGGCCAACTGGTCGTCTCGGTTCCCGGCACCCAGGATGCGGTGACGCCCCTGCTGGCGGCCGAGGACATCCCCGAGGCGGGTTTTGCCGGGCGCATGAAGGGTGCGGTGATGCGGCTGGGCCACAAGGCCGTCGAAGCCGCCGGCCTTTGATGTTCATCAGCTTCGAGGGGATCGACGGCTGCGGCAAGTCCACCCAGGCCCGCCTGCTGGCCGAGGCCTTGCGCGCGGAGGGCCGTCAGGTCGTCCTGACCCGCGAACCCGGCGGCAGTCCGGGGGCCGAGGAGATCCGCCGCCTGCTGGTGACGGGCGCGGGCGAACGCTGGTCGGCGGAAACCGAATGCCTGCTGTTCACCGCCGCACGCCGCGATCACCTCGAACGCACCATCCGCCCGGCCCTTGCTGCGGGGCAGACCGTCATCACCGACCGCTTTGCCGACAGCACGCGCGTCTATCAGGGCGCGACGCGGGGCGAGTTGCGCGGCCTCGTGGACCGGATGCATGGCCTGGCGATCGGGGTCGAACCCGACCTGACCTTTGTCATCGACCTCGACCCCGAAACTGCGCTTGGCCGGGGCAATGCGCGTGGCGGGGCCGAGGTCCGCTTCGAAAGCCTGGGCCTCGATTTCCAGCAGCGGTTGGCCCAGGGCTTCCGCGCCCTGGCGCAAGAGTTTCCCGCCCGCGTCCGGCTGATCGACGGCAGCGGCAGCACCGGCGATGTCGCCGCCCGCATCCGGGCCGCGCTGTGAAGCCTGATCCCGACGACATTCCCGAACCGGACCGCGTTCCCGGTGCCCCCCATCCGCGCCACACGGACCGCGTCATCGGGCAGGACAGCGCCATTGCCGAATTCATCGAGGCTGCCCAGGGCGGCCGCCTGCACCACGCCTGGATGCTGACCGGCCCGCGCGGCGTGGGCAAGGCGACGCTGGCCTGGGCCATCGCCCGATGGATGCTGTCGGGCGCAACCGGTCCCTTCGGCGCCACCGACACGCCCGAGGCGCGGCGCATCGCCGCCTTGTCCGAACCGCGCCTGCATCTGGTCCGCCGGCCCTGGGACGACAAGGCGGGGCGCCTGTCTGCACAGATCACGGTGGATGAAATCCGTCGCCTGCTGTCCTTCTTCCACCTGTCTGCGGCCGAGGGCGGGCGGCGCATCGCCATCATCGACGCGGCCGACGACATGAACCCCGCCGCCGCCAATGCCCTGCTGAAGGTGCTGGAGGAACCGCCCGCCGACGCGCTGATCCTGATGATCGCGCACCAGCCGGCGGGCCTTCTGCCCACCATCCGGTCGCGCTGCCGCACCCTGCGCCTGTCGCCGCTGAATCCGGCGCAGATGGGCAATGTCCTGGCCCATCTTGGCATCGACGAGGATGCCGAGGCCCTGGCCGCCCTGTCCGACGGATCGGTGGGCGAGGCCTTGCGGCTGGCGGGCCAGGGCGGGCTTGACCGCTATCAGCAGCTTGTGGATCTGATGGCCACCCTGCCCCGGCTGGACCGCCCGCGCGCGGCGGGTTTTGCCGATGCGGCGACGGGCCGCGCAGGGACCGAGGGCGATCCATTCGACCTGACCATGACCGTGCTGGACCGCTTCCTGGTGCGCACCGCGCGGGCCGGGCTGATGGGCCCGCCCCTGCCCCAAGCCGCGCAGGGCGAAGGCGCGCTGCTGGCCCGGCTGTCGCCCGACGATGCGGCGGCCCGTGCTTGGGCCGATGCGCAGGCGCGCCTGTCTGCCCGCGCCCGGACCGGGCGGTCGGTCAACCTTGACCCTGCCGCCCTGGTGATGGATATGCTGATCGAACTGGCGCATCTGCCGCCCGCGCGATCCGCCCTGCCAGCCAAAGGTTGATCCATGTCCCAAGCGGCATCCCCCACGCCGATCGTCGATAGCCATTGCCATCTGGATTTCCCCGATTTCGAGGGTGAGCATGACGCGCTGATCGACCGCGCCCGCGCGGCAGGCGTCACGCGCATGGTCACGATCTGCACCCGCCTGCGCCAGGAACCTCAGGTCCGCGCCCTGGCGGAACGCTTTGACGGCGTCTTCTATGCCGCCGGCACCCACCCGATGAGCGCGGCCGAGGAACCCCTGGCGACGGTGGACCAGCTTGTCGCCCTGTCCGCCCATCCGAAATTCGTGGGCATCGGCGAAACCGGCCTCGACTATCACTACACCGCCGAAAGCGCCGCCGTGCAGGTGGAAAGCCTGAGGGTGCATATCGAGGCCGCGCGCCGCACCGGCCTGCCCCTGATCATCCATTCCCGCGATGCCGACGACGACATGGCCCGCATCCTGACCGAGGAACACCGCGCGGGCGCGTTTTCCTGCGTGATGCATTGCTTCACCTCCGGCGCGGCCCTGGCGCAGACGGCGCTGGGTCTGGGCTTCTACCTGTCGATGTCGGGGATCGCCGCCTTTCCGCGTTCCGGCGACCTGCGCGCGATCTTCGCCGCAGCGCCCGTGGACCGCATCCTGGTGGAAACCGACAGCCCCTATCTTGCCCCGCCCCCGCATCGCGGCAAGCGCAACGAACCGGCCTATGTCGCCAAGACCGCAGCCCTGGTGGCCGAGGTCTTCGGCATGGATTACCCGCAATTCGCAGCCCAGACCTCGGCCAATTTTGACCGGCTGTTTTCGAAGGCCGCGGCATGATCCGGGCGACGATCCTGGGCTGCGGCTCGTCGGGCGGGGTGCCCCGGCTGGGAAACCGCTGGGGCGCCTGCGATCCGGCCGAGCCAAAGAACCGCCGCCGCCGCTGTTCGCTGCTGGTGGAACGCCCCGGTCCCGATGGCACAACGCAGGTGCTGATCGACACCGGCCCGGACCTGGTGCCGCAACTGCTGGACGCGAATGTCGGAACGCTGGATGCGGTGGTCTATACCCACGCCCATGCCGACCACATCCACGGCATCGACGACCTGCGGCAGGTGGCCTATAACGCGGGCCGCCTGATCCCCGCCTGGGCCGACATGCCCACCTCGGAACAGTTGCTGGACCGCTTCGGCTATATCTTCAAGACCCCGCCCGGCAGCTATTACACGCCGATCTGCGACCTGCACCTGATCAACGGGCCGATCACCGTGAACGGTCCCGGCGGCCCGGTCACGCTGATCCCCTTCCGCGTCCAGCATGGCGAAATCACCGCCCTGGGGCTGCGCATCGGCGGCATCGTCTATCTGCCTGACGTGTCGGACATTCCCCCCGACGCCTGGCCGCTGATCCACGGGGCCGAGGTCTTTGTCTGCGACGCCCTGCGCCCGCAGCCCCATCCCAGCCATGCGCATCTGGCCCAGGCGCTGGACTGGATCGCCCGGTCCGAATGCCCGCGCGGGGTGCTGACGAACATGCATATCGACATGGACTATGCCACTGTCGCGGCGACGACGCCCGACCACATCCAGCCCGCCTTCGACGGCATGGTGATCGAGGCCACGGCGGATACCCCCGACCACCCCGCCGCGCTATGAGCGCGCTGTTCACCATCATCGTCCCGGTCTTCCTGATCGTGGGCTTCGGTTATGTCGTGGCCTGGCGCGGCCTTTTCCGCGAAAGCGCGGTCGATGGCCTGATGGTCTTCGCCCAGAACTTCGCCGCGCCCACGCTGCTGTTCTTGTCCATGTCGCGCCTGGACCTGGGGGCCGAGTTCCGCCCGGCCGTGCTGCTTCCCTTCTATATCGGTGCCTTTTCCAGCTTCTTCATCGGCTGGGCGGGGGCGCGATACCTGTTCAACCGCCCGCCCATGGATTGCGTGGCGATCGGCTTTGTCTGCCTGTTCTCTAACAGCCTGCTGCTGGGCATCCCGATCATGGAACGCGCCTATGGGCCGGACTCCCTGTCGGGCAACTGGGCGATCATCGCGATCCATTCGCCGCTGCTTTATACCTTCGGCATCACCTTCATGGAGTTCACGCGCGCCCATGGCAGCGGCCTGTCGATGGGCCGCGTCGCCCTGCGCGCCATGACGGGCGTTCTGCGCACGCCCCTGGTGATCGGCATCATGGCGGGCATGACCATGAACGTGCTGCAACAGGCGGGACTGGTGATGCCCGAGGGCTTCTGGGCCGCGGTCCAGATGATCGCCGACGCCGCCCTGCCCGCCGCGCTGTTCGGCCTGGGCGGCGTTCTCTACCGCTATCGCCCCGAAGGGGACATGGGCGCCATCGCCATGTGCTGCGCCTGTTCGCTGCTGGTCCATCCGGGCATCGCCTATGCCTTGGCCCGGATCACCGGCCTGGACGACGCGGGCCTGCGGTCGGCGGTGATGACCGCCGCCATGGCGCCGGGCGTGAACGCCTATCTTTTCGCCAATCTTTATGGCGCCGCCAAGCGGGTCGCCGCCACGACGGTCCTTGTCGGCACGGCCGTCTCGGTCCTGTCGATCTGGATGTGGCTGGCGATCCTGCCCTAGGACTTCTTCCTTGCCCAAATACCCCGCGGGGGTCTGGGGGCGCGAAGCCCCCAGGCTTCACCGTGGCGTCACGCCCCGGATCCGTTCCGACCGCCGGCGCAACAACTCCACCGTGGTCAGCAGCGCGATGGAAAAGATCACCAGCAGCGTCGCCACGGCCAGGATGGCAGGGCTGATCTGCTCGCGGATGCCGTTCCACATCTGGCGCGGGATGGTCTGCTGTTCCGGCCCTGCGATGAACAGCACCGCCACCACCTCGTCAAAGCTGGTCACAAAGGCGAACAGCGCGCCCGAGATCACGCCGGGCAGGATCAACGGCATGGTCACGCGGAAAAAGGTGGTGCGCGGACTGGCCCCCAGCGATGCCGCCGCCCGGTTCAGCGACTGATCGAACCCCACCAGCGTCGCGGTCACGGTGATGATCACGAAGGGAATGCCCAGCGTCGCATGGGCCAGGATCACGCCGACATAGGTGCCCGCCAGCCGCCCGCAATTGGTGGGCAGGCCGAAGACGCCCAGCAGTTCGCAGGGGTTCGAATAGAAGAAGAACATCCCCGTCGCCGTGATGATCAGCGGCACGATCATGGGAGAGATCAGGATCGCCATGATCGCCCGGCGGAACGGCATCTCGGGGCGCGACAGGCCAAGGGCGGCCAGCGTGCCCAGAACCGTCGCCACCAGGGTCGAGAAGACGCCGATGATGATCGAGTTCTTCGCGGCCTTCACCCAGTTCGCGTTCTGCCAGGCATCCGACCAGAATGCCCAGCCGGTCGCATCCGGGTTCTGCATCCCGAAGGTCAGCAGGCTGCGATACCAGCGCAGGCTGTATCCTTCAGGATCGAAGGACCGCATCCGTTCCGTGAAGGTGAAATAGGGCTCGGCGTTGAAGGACAGCGGGATGATCACCACGATCGGCGCGATCAGGAAGAAGAAGATCAGCCCGCAGATCACCAGATAGGCGTAATGCCAGATGCGCTCCAGCGGGCTTGCATAGGTCGGAACGGCCATGGATCACCCCAGCTTCAGGTTGTCGATGCCGACCATCCGGTCATACACCCAGTAAAGCAGCAGGACCGAGGCCAGCAGCAGCGCGGCCAGCGCCGCCGCCATCGACCAGTTCAGCGTGTCGGTCATGTGCATCGCGATCATGTTGGAAATCAGCTGGCCCGACGATCCGCCGACAAGCGCGGGCGTGATGTAATAGCCGACGGCCAGGATGAACACCAGAAGCGCCCCCGCCCCCAGCCCCGGCAGAGTCTGCGGGAAATAGACGCGGCGGAAGGCGGTCCAGCTTGTCGCGCCCAAGCTGCGCGCGGCGCGGACATAGGACGGGTTGATCGTGCGCATCACGGAATACAGCGGCAGGATCATGAAAGGCAGCAGGATATGGGTCATGGCGATGATCGTGCCGGTCTGGTTATAGATCATCTGCAGCCGCTGCCCGGCCCCGATCACCCCCAGCCAGACCAGGATGTCGTTGATCACGCCCTGCTGTTGCAGCAGCACCATCCAGCTTGTCGTCCTGACCAGAAGCGAGGTCCAGAAGGGCAGCAGCACCAGGATCATCAGCAGGTTCGACTTGCGCATCGGCAGGGTCGCCAGAAGATGCGCGATGGGAAAACCCAGCACGAAGGTGATCGCGGTAATCAGCAGCGACAGCCAGAAGGTGCGCATGAACAGCATCACATAGACCTGCTGGCGTTCCTCGACCTGGGTGATGCTGCCGGTCTCGTCCCGCTTGCGGTCCACGGCGGCCAGATAGAAGTTGCCGGTCACGGGGCTGGACGCCTCTCGCATGGCGGACCACAGGGCGGGATTGCCCCATTTCTCGTCGATCTCCAGCAGGGCCGCCTGATAGGGCGGCTCGATCCCGCGCCGCACCTGGCGCCCGGTCGAGGTGAACAGCGACCGCGTTCCCGGCACGTCATAGTTGATCCGCGTACCGACGACGCCGATGGTCCGCGCCTCGGCGGCGGCTTGCAGGTCCGTGGCTAGGGCGCTCCAGGCGGCTTCGTCGGGTTCGGTGCCGCGCGGATTGTCGGCGAACCATTGCGACAGCGCCGGCATGTTGGCCGAGAAGCCGTCGTTATAGAAGGATCGCTGCAGCATCTGCCCGATCGGCACCACGAAGGTGATCAGGATGAAGGCCAGCAGCGGCAGCACCAGCAGAAAGGCGCGGCGGCGGGCCAGCGATTGCGACCGCGCCAGGGCGCGCGCAAGCGGCTTGCCGTCGGCGGTCCGCAGCGCGCCGTCGGTGACACCGCCAGCCGTTGTCGCAATGGCCGCGTGCGGATCAAGAGCGTTCGCCATGAATTCCTCGGTTGTATCAAGGCCGCCGCCCCGCGTCTCGCGGGACGGCAGCGATCGTCAGGTCACGCCCCGGCCAGCCAGCTGTTGAACCGCTCGGTCAGTTCGGCGTCATGATCGGCCCAGAACCCTGCGTCATTGACCAGGGCACGCGCGGCATTCTCGGGGGTCGAGGGCAGATAGGGCGCCATTTCCGTCGTGCCGTCCTTGTAGGTGCCGACGCTGGCCGAGGCCGACTGGCGCGGGGGACCATAGGCGATGTATTTCGACAGGTCCGCCTGCCGCGCCGGGTCCGAGGCGAAGGCGATGAACTTCATCGCCGTGTCCTTGTTGGGCGCCCCCATCGGCACCACCCAATAGTCCATGTCCAGGTTCGCCCCGTCCCAGACAAAGGCGAAGGGCCTGTTTTCTTCCACGATGGCGTCGAAGATCCGGCCGTTATAGGCCAGCGTCATCGACACTTCCTTGTCGGCCAGAAGCTGCGGCGCCTGGGCGCCCGCCTCCCACCAGACGACCTGGTCCTTGATGCTGTCCAGCTTGGCGAAGGCGCGGTCCACGCCTTCGGGGGTGCCAAGGACCTCGTAAACCTGCTCCGCCGGCACGCCGTCGCCCAGCAAGGCGAATTCCAGCGCGTATTTCGGACGCTTGATGATGCCGCGCTTGCCGGGGAACTTCTGGATGTCGAAGAAATCCGCGGCGGTCGTCGGCGCACCGTCCGGGAAGGCCTCGGTGTTATAGGCGATGACCGTGGACCACACCATGATCGCCGTCGCACATTCGTGCAGCGCCTGGGGCAGATAATCCTCGGTCGCAGGGGTGCCGTCAGCGGCAGCGGGCAGCAACGCGGGGTCGATCGGCTCGATCAGCCCCTCGTCGCACAGACGCAGGACGTCCGACTGCTCGACGTCAAAGACGTCGCTGGTGATGTTGCCGGCCTCGACCTGCGCCTTCAGCGTGGCCGGGGGGTTGTCATTGTCCACCATCGTCGTCTGGATGCCGGTTTCGGCCGTGAAGGGCTTGGCGAAAGCCTCGTTCACGGCCGCCCCGAAGGCACCGCCATAGGTGGTGATGTTGATCGGCGCATCCTGTGCCTGGGCCGCGACCCCGGCGATCAGCGCCAGTGCCGTTCCTGCAATCAGTTGTCTGGTCATGGTCAGCTCTGTCCTAAACCTTCGGAGTTGCGGTCGCGTCCGGTCAGGAACCGGCCAGCCAGCTGTTGAACCGTTCGGTCATCTCGGCATCGTGGTCGGCCCAGAATTCCGGATTGTCCACCACGGCGGATGTCAGGTGGTCGGGTTCGGTCGGCATATGCGGCGCCATTTCGGTCGTGCCGTCCTGATACATCCCGACCAGCGGGGCCGACGACTGGCGCGCCGGGCCATAGGCGATGTATTTCGCCTGATCCGCCAGCGGCTGGGTGCCGGTCGCGAACTTGACATACTCCACCGCGGCTTCGGGATTGGGCGCGTCCTTGGGCACGACGAAGGCGTTGATTTCCAGGTACTGCCCGTCCCAGATCACGTCGAAGGGCTTGCCCTCGCCGACCATCGCATCGAAGATCCGGCCGTTATAGACGGTGGTCATCACCACCTCTCCGTCCGCCAGCAACTGCATCGGCTGGGCGCCTGCCTCCCACCAGATCACGTCGTTCTTGATCGTGTCCAGCTTGGCAAAGGCGCGGTCCACGCCCTCGGGCGTTCCCAGCACGTCGTAAACCTCGTCGGCGGCCACGCCGTCGGCGATCAGCGCCAGATACAGCGTGCGCTTGGGCGACTTGGGCAGGCCGCGCTTGCCTGGGAATTTCTCGGTGTCGAAGAAGTCGGCGACAGTCTGGGGCGCCTCGCCCTCGAACTTGGTCTTGTCATAGCCGATCACCGTTCCCCAGACGATGTTGCCCACGGCACAATCGGACAGCGAACCTTCGACGAAATCCTCGGCCGCCGGGGTGCCGTCGGCACCTGCGGGCAGGTCGGCGGGATCGAATTCCATCAGCGCGCCTTCATCGCACAGGCGGATCGCATCGGCCATCGCCAGGTCGAAGACATCGCCGGTGACGTTGCCGGCCTCGACCTGCGCCTTGAGAGGCGTGGCTGGGTCGTCGGCGGCGATCATGTTGGCCTTGATGCCGGTCGCCTGGGTGAAGGGCTTGTTATAGGCCTCGACCTGGCTGACCTCGTAGGCGCCGCCCCAGGAGACGACATTGACCTCTTGCGCGGTCGCCGCGAAGGCCATGCCCGCAAGGGCGGTGGATAGAACCAGAGTGGTTTTCACGTTCTTGAACTCCCGTTGATGAATGGGCCATTGCCCTTGTTCTTGGCCCCGGCGGGGCTGGGGCGGGCGTTCTGCCCGCCCCGATCCGTTCAGCTTGCAAGCCAGCTGTTGAAGCGTTCGTTCAACTCGGCGTCACGATCGACCCAGAATTCCAGGTTCGACGCCAGGGCGTTGGTCAGGTTTTCCTCGGTCGTGGGCAGGTGCGGACCCATCGGCTGATCGGTACCCTCGATGTTTCCGACCAGGGCCGCGGCGGATTTGCGCGGCGGGCCATAGCTGATGAACTCGGCCGCACGGGCCTGCGGCGCGGGCGAGGTCGTCCAGGCCACGAACTTCTTGGCGTCTTCCAGGTTGTTGGCCCCTTTCGGGATCACCCAGCCTTCCATCTCATAGATCTGGCCGTCCCAGATGATCTGGAAGGGCTTGCCCTCGCCCTGGGCGGCGTTGAAGATCCGGCCGTTGAAGGCATAAGCCATGTTGACTTCGCCATCGGCCAGAAGCTGCGGCGGCTGGGCGCCCGCTTCCCACCAGATGACCTGGTTCTTGATGGTGTCCAGCTTGGCAAAGGCGCGGTCCACGCCTTCGGGCGTCGCGAGCACGTCATAGACTTCGTTCGCGGGGACGCCATCGGCCATCAGCGCCAGTTCCAGGTTGAACTTGGCGCCCTTGCGCATGGTGCGCTTGCCGGGGAACTTCTCAAGATCGAAGAAATCCGCCGGGGTGGCGGGCTTGGCGTCGGGGAACTTGCTGTCGTCAAAGGCCAGGACCATCGAATAGACGTCGGTGGCGACAAAGCAATCGGTGATCGCGCCTTCGATGAAGTCGTCGGTGGCGGCGGTGCCGTCCTCGGCCGCGACCAGGATCGCCGGGTCGATTTCCTCAAGCAGGCCTTCGTCGCACAGGCGCACCGCATCGGCATATTCGACCGAGGCCACGTCGGTGGTGACATTGCCCGCCTCGACCATCGCCTTGATGGGGGTGGCGGGGTTGTCGGCATCCGCCATGTTCACCTTGATGCCGGTTTCCGCCTCGAAGGGCTTGGCATAGGCTTCCAGGTGGCTGTTGCCATAGGCCCCGCCCCAGGACAGCAGGTTCACTTCGGCCAGCGCAGGAAAGCCGATCAGGCCAAGCGCGGTAGTCAAGGCAAGCGTCTTTTTCATCTATCACTCCAACTGCAAGGACATGCGGCATTCGCCGTCATTCGTGGCCCCGGGGGCGCCGGTCAGACCGGGTCGAGGGCGCGGGCGTCGGCGGGATGCCAGCCGATCTTGATCTGCTGGCCGGGTTCCAGCCGGGTCTGGCCGATGGTGTTGCGCATCTTCATGACGAAATCCGCGCTGCCCGCGACCTTCAGGCGGGCGCGCAGGATGTCGCCCATATAGATCACCTCGCAGACCTCGGCGCCGATCATGTGGGCGCCGGGGGGCATCATCTCGGGCTTGAACTCGACCCGTTCGGGGCGGATCGACACCAGCGTCTGCTGGCCCTTCTCGCGCACGTTGACGGGGGTGGCGTCGATCAGCTCTCCCGTCTTCAGGCGGACCAGGGCCTTGTCGCCCGACAGATCCTCGATCACGCCGGGCAGCTTGTTGTTCTCGCCGATGAACTGGGCCACGAAGCTGTTCTCGGGGCGTTCATAAAGATCGGCGGGCGCGGCAAGCTGCTGGATGCGCCCGTCGTTGAAGACCGCCACCCGGTCCGACATGGTCAGCGCCTCGCCCTGGTCATGGGTGACATAGACGCAGGTGATTCCAAGGCGTTCGTGCAGGTGCTTGATCTCGAACTGCATGTGTTCGCGCAACTGCTTGTCCAAGGCCCCCAGGGGTTCGTCCATCAGCACCAGTTCGGGGTCGAAGACCAGCGCGCGGGCCAGCGCGATGCGCTGCTGCTGGCCGCCAGACAGCTGGGCGGGACGGCGGTTGGCGAACTTGCCCATCTGCACCATGTCCAAGGCGCGGGTAATGCGGGTGTCGCGTTCGGATTTCGACATGCCGCGCACTTCCAGCGGGAAGGACAGGTTCTCGCCGACCGTCATGTGCGGGAACAGGGCATAGTTCTGGAACACCATGCCGATGCCGCGCTTGTGCGGGGGCACCTGGTTGATCGGCCGGCCCGCCAGGCGGATCTCGCCATGGGTCGCGGTCTCGAACCCCGCCAGCATCATCAGGCAGGTGGTCTTGCCCGATCCCGACGGACCCAGCATGGTCAGGAACTCTCCCTTGCCGATCGAAAGGTTCAGGTCCTTGACCACAAGAGTCTGGCCGTCATAGCTTTTTTGCACATGTTCAAAGGCGACGAAGGCATCGCCGCGGGTCGTGTCCAGCAAAAGGCGCTCTCCCTGTTTCTGGTTCTCGTTGTTCAGCGCATCTGCACGTTAAGCCTCCGGCCAGTGGTCGCGCAACACCATTTGCGACATTTCATCGGGGGTTTAGGTCGCTAACATGCCACAAGCACGCCCGCCCGCAGGGTGATCACCCCGCCGAAAAACCGGTCACGAGCGCATGGCCTTGTGCCCTTGCAACCCTGCGGCTAGCGTCGCGTCCGATCCGAATCCCGGCCACCGCCAAGGACATGCGTCCTTCGCCCCTGATCGAAGGATTGCCATGCTGGAAGCCCTGCTTCTGTTCGTCGCCGCGTTTTTCGGCGGGATGCTGAACGCCGTCGCCGGCGGCGGCACGTTCATCACCTTTCCCGCGCTTGTCTTCGTGGGCATCCCGCCGGTCGTCGCCAACGCCACCAGCACCATCGCCGCCCTGCCCGGCTATCTGTCGGCAGCCATCGCCTTTCGCGGCGACATCCGCCGCATCCAGGACGCGCCCTTCGCCAAGCTGACGATCTGGACGATGATCGGCGGCGCCATCGGCAGCGGGCTGCTGCTGGTCAGTTCGAACGAGGCATTCTCGATCCTGGTGCCCTTCCTGCTGCTGGCCGCGACCCTTGTCTTCTATCGCGCCGACGACGTGCGGCGCATGGCCTCGCGATGGCGGTCGGTGGTCAAGCCCTTCGGCCTGGGCATCCTGCTGCCGGTCGCGGTCTATGGCGGCTATTTCAACGGCGGGCTTGGCATCATCCTTCTGGCGGTCTTCGCGATGTGGGGCATGACCGACCTGCACGCGATGAACGGTCTGAAATGCTGGCTGTCCTTCGCGCTGTCGCTGATCGCCTTCGCGATCTTCGCGGCGGGCGGCGCGGTGGCCTGGGGACCGGCGGCGCTGATGGCGGTGGGCACCATCGCGGGCGGCTATGCCGGCGCGCCCGTGGCCCGCATGATCCCGCGCGACATGCTGCGCCTGCTGATCGCCGTGGTGGGCTTCGGCATGACCGCGATCTTTTTCTGGCGTCTCATCCAAGGAGCATGAACATGAGCGACATCAAGCGTATCGAAACCGGCCCGCGCATGAGCCAGGCGGTCATCGCCAACGGCATCGTCTGGCTGGCGGGCCAAGTGGGCGAGCCCGGCGCATCCGTGGCCGACCAGACCCGCGTGGTGCTGGAACAGGTGGACCGCCTCTTGGCCGAGGCGGGGACCAACAAGACCCGCATCGTATCCGCCCAGATCTGGCTGGCCGACATGGCCGATTTCGCCGAGATGAACGCCGTCTGGGACCAGTGGGCGCCCCAGGGCCACACCCCCGCCCGCGCCACGGGCGAGGCGAAGCTGGCAACGCCGGACTACAAGGTCGAGGTGATCGTCACCGCGGTCCTTTGATCGCGCCCAGCACGGAACGGGCGGCGCGCAGACCCGGCGCCTCGCCCCCCTTGCCCAGCCGGTCCATGGTCAGGTCCATCGCGTCAAGCTGGGCCTGACGGGCGGCCGGATCGTTCAGCAACCGCAGCAGCGCCTGCGCCATGGGCGCGGGTTGGCAGTCGCGCCCCAGGAATTCGGGCACCGCGCGCGTGTCGCTGACCAGGTTGACCAACGTCACCGTGTCGGTCTTCAGAAGCATTCCCACCAGCATCCGGCTGAGCGGTGCCATGTCATAGCCGATCACCATCGGTACCCGGTTCGCCGCCAGATCCAGGCTGACCGTGCCCGATGCCGCCAGCGCCAGGTCGGCCGCCGCGAAGGCCACGCGCTTCTGGTCCGCATCCTCGACGATCAGGGGGCGGATCGGCCATTGCGCGGTCAGATGCCGGACCTGTCCCACGACGCCGGTCATCGTCGGAAGAACCACCTGCATGTCGGGGACGTGGTGGCGCAGGTCGTTCAGCGCCTCTCCGAAGCGGGGCAGCAGACGTCCCACTTCGCCCGCCCGCGACCCTGGCAGGCACAGGACCACGGGACTTTCGGGCGTGATGCCATGGCCCGCGCGGAACAGCGCGGCCTCGTCGGGACCGGCGACCTGGGCCGTCGCGATCGGGTGGCCCACGAAGTCGCAGGTCATGCCGGCCGCCTGCATCAGCGGCGGCTCGAAGGGCAGGATCGCCAGGACGTGGTCAACCACCTCGGCCATCTTCAAGGCGCGTCCCGGCCGCCAGGCCCAGACCGATGGCGCGACGTAATGGATCACCCGCAGGCCGGGACGCTGCGCCCGCGCCGCGCGGGCCACGCGCAGGCAGAAATCCGGGCTGTCGATGCCGATCAGCGCGTCCGGGTTCTCGGCCGCGATGCGCGCGGCGGTTTCCACGATGCGGCGCTTCAGGTGACGGTATTTCGGCAACACCTCCCAGATGCCCATCACGCTGAGTTCCTGCATGGGAAACAGGCTTGTCAGTCCTTGGGCCGTCATCGCCTCTCCGCCGATGCCGACAAATTCCGCATCCGGCACCAGGTCGCGCAGCCCGGCCATCAGCGCCGCGCCCAACTGGTCACCCGAAGGCTCGCCAGCGATCAGGAAGAACTTCATGCGAGTCACCCCGTTGCTGATGTCCTGTGGGTATTTATGCAACGAAGAAGCCAATTTCTTCGTTGTCTAAATACCCTAACCCGGCATTGCCCACAAAAACAATCCAGCCGCTTCCGCGCGCCGGATGGCCTCTGCCCGGTCCAGCAGGATCACCCCGCCCGCCTGCCAGGCGATCCCTGCGAGTCCTGCAGCGGCGGCCTGGGTCACGCTGTCGGGGCCAAGCGTCGGCAGGTCGATGCGCATGTCCTGGCCGGGCTTGGGCGCCTTGAAGAACACGCCTTTCGCCCCCTTTGGATTGGGCCGCAGCCCGGCATGAAGCCCGGCGAATTCCAGCATCGCCTGCGTGCCCGGCAGGGTTTCGATGGCAAGGCACTGGCCCTGCGCCACAACATTGCCCTGTCCAACGTCCAGCGGTCCCAGCGTCGCGTGGATCAGCGCGGCCCGTTCGGCATCGCGCCGGTCGGCGGCGGTCGGTTCGCCTGCCAGGACGCCTTCGCCGGGGATCAGGTCGGGCGCGACCTCGGCGACCGAGACGATGGAAAGCCCATGCTCCTCGAACACGTCCAGGACCGCGCGCAGCGCGCCATCGTCGCCCGACTGCATCGCCATCATGATCCGCGGCACCAGTTGGGCAGTGCGGTTGTCGAACAGTTCGGGGTCAAGGCGCGGGCGGCGGATCGCCCCGGCAAAGACCACGCGTTCGACCCCCTGATCGGTGAGGCTGTCCAGGAATGGCACCAGTCGTTCCAGGCGGAAAGGCTGTGCCTCGACCCCTTCGGGCGCGAAGCCGTCTAGCGCATAGACCAGGGGGGCGTCCAGCGCGGCGATGACGGCGGGGGCAAGCGCGCCCTGGCCCGCGATGACGGCGGTTCGAGTCATTCGGGCCGGCTCATGCGGGTTTCGGGGTCAGGAAGCTGCGGTCCGATGGACCCAGGATGAAGTCCAGCACGTCGCGCACCATCGCGCCCGTCTCGGCCTCGGCCATCTGGCGGGCGCTGTCACGGAAGCTGCCTGCGCCCAGCCGGTCCAGCATCTCTCGCAATTCGTGGATCTCGGCCCGGCTGGCGCCCCGGCGCTTCAGCCCTACCAGATTCAGCCCGTCCAGATGCCCGCGCGGCCCCTGCACGAGGCCGTATGGGATCACGTCGGCCGTCACCATCGTCACCGCGCCGATCATCGCGCCGCGACCGATGCGGACGAACTGATGCACGCCCGACAGCCCGCCGATGATCACGTCGTCGTCCAGGTGGCAATGCCCCGCCAGGGATGCGTTGTTGACCAGGATCACCCGGTCGCCCAACTGGCAGTCGTGGCCCACATGGCAGCCCGCCATGAACAGCCCGTCATCGCCCACGCGGGTCACCCCGCCGCCGCCCTGGGTGCCGGGATTCATGGTGACGTATTCGCGGATCCGGTTGCGCGCCCCGATCTCGAGCCGCACATCCTCGCCCTTGAACTTCAGGTCCTGCGGCACTTCGCCGATGGATGCGAAGGGGAAGACCACCGTGTCCGCCCCGATACTGGTGTCCCCGGCGATGGCGACGTGGGATTTCAGCTCGACCCCATCCGCCAGCCGGACCTTGGGGCCGACCACGCAAAAGGGACCGATCCGCACGCCCGCGCCGATCTGCGCGCCGTCCTCGATCACGGCGGTGGGATGAATGTCAACCATCGGCCTTCAGCGCCATCATGGCGGTGAATTCGGCGGATGCGCAAAGCTGGCCGTCCACCAGGGCGCGGCCCTCGAACTTCCAGATCTTGCCGCCGCCGCGCAGGGCCTTGCAATGCAGTTCCAGCACGTCGCCGGGCACGACCATGCGACGGAACTTGCACTTGTCGATGCCCATGAAATAGGTCGCCAGCGGCTTGTCGATGATGTTCATGCTGATGCCCACGATCACGGCGGACGTCTGGGCCATCGCCTCGACGATGGTGACGCCGGGCATGACGGGTTCACCCGGGAAGTGGCCCTGGAAATGCGGCTCGTTGCAGGTCACCATCTTGATGCCCACGCCGCCTTCGTGCGGGACGATGTCGCGCACCTTGTCGATGAACAGGAACGGATAGCGATGGGGAATGATGCGCTTGATCAGCGACAGATCGGCCTCGGCATAAGGGGCGGGCGCGCGCGTTTCTTCGGCCATGAGCGTTCCTTCAGGACGTTTTATCCCGGTTAGCAATGCGGTTGCCACTTGGCAAGCGGTCAGCCCGGCATGGTCGGGGCCATGGGCGCAGCCTTGCCGGGCCGTCCCTCGCGCAGCCAGCCGGTCAGGATCAGCCCCGACACCAGCAGCAGCCAGGCCCAGCCGGGCAGCAGGGGCCGGCGTTCCAGCCCGGTGATCGAAGCCGCGTCGCGCGGCGTGATCGCGATCCAGTCGCCAAGCGCCGCGCTGCCATGCGCGCTGCGACCGGGATCGACCGTGCGCAGGTCGGGCATTCCGTCCGACAGCGCCACGGCCCCACCCCCGGTCGCCGTCATCAGCGGCTGCAGGGCGGCGGGGCTTGCCACGGTCTGCTCGAACTCTCGCGGGGCGGCGGGACCAAGCGCCAGCACCCGGCGCAGGTCGCCGTCAGCCAGGCGGTACAGCCCCGGTTCCGGCGCGGTCCAGTCGGCGGTGAAGCGGCCCGGCCCGGCCTCGGACAGCGGCACTTCCTCGGTCCGGCCATCGGGGCGGGTCACGACCAGGGGGCCTGCGCTGTCGGCCATGGTGCGGCGGGTGAAGCGCACCGACATCCCGTCCGAGACATCGGCCAGCAGGGCCTCCTCCTCAAGCTCGGGTTCCTTCATCGACCAATGGGCGATGCGGCGCAGCAGTTCAAGCTGCGGCCCGCCGCCTTCGAAACCGCGCCCCCAAAGCCATACCTGGTCCGAGGTCAGAAGCGCCACCCGCCCTTCGCCCACGCGGTCGAGGATCAGCAGGGGTTCGCCGTCGATGCCGGTCATCGCCACCTGCGCTTCGGGGTCGGGCTGGACCGTCGCCATGCGCAGCCAGCGGCCCCATGTCGGATCCTCACCCCCCGAACCCGGCAGGGCAGCGGTGACGGGATGGCGCTGCCCTTCTTCGGTCAGGCGGGGAAGGAACGGTTCCTCCAACACCCGGCCCGTGGGGCGCGCGGGCAGGATGCGGCCTAGGGGCGACAGGTACAGGCTTTCCACCCCGGCCATCTCGGGGCCGGCGGATACCAGGATCGCGCCCCCGTCTTCGACATATTGGGCGATGTTGAGGTAATAGTCCGGCGGAAGGATGCCCCGCACGCTGTAGCGGTCGAAGATGATCAGGTCGAAATCGCCGATCCGTTCCATGAACAATTCCTGGGTCGGAAAGGCGATCAGCGACAGTTCGTTGACAGGCACGCCGTCCGACTTGTCGGGGGGGCGCAGGATGGTGAAATGGATCAGGTCCACGGCCGCGTCGGATTTCAGCAGGTTGCGCCAGGTGCGTTCACCCGCGTGGGGCTCGCCCGACACCAGCAGCACCCGCAGCCGGTCGCGCACGCCGTTGATGGTGATGGCGGCGCTGTTGTTGCGATCAGCCAGCTCGTCCCCTTCGGGCGCGTCGAAACCGACCTGCACGACGTTCTGGCCCGCGTGATCCAGCGTCAAAGGCAGGGTGATGGACTGGCCCAAGGGAACGGCCAGAACCTGCTCGTCCTCTCCATCCAGGGACAGGCGCAGGTTGACGGATCCGGTCTGCGCCTGGGGCGGGACGGCGCCCTGGTCCTCAATCCGCAGGCGGATCGTCACCTGCTGGTCGATCAGGCCGAAGGCGGGGGCTTCCTCGATCACCAGGCGGCGGTCCCAATCCTGGGGCCTGCCGGTCAGCAGGACGTGGACCGGGGCGGGCGCGGTCGCGGGCAGCATGGCCGGGTCGTGCAGCCGCCCGTCGGTGACGGCGATCACGCCGGCCAGCCGGGCTTCGGGTTCGGCGGCGATGGCGCGGGCCATTTCCGTGGCCAGAAGGGTGCCGTCGTCATTGTCGCCCACCGTCACGCGGCGCAGTTCGGTATTGGGCAGCGCGGCGATCTGGCGGGTCATGGCATCGACGGCGGCATCGGCCTGCGCGGTCCGTTCCGGCAGGCCTTGGCTGGCCGACCGGTCGTCGATCAGGATCACGATATCGGACAACCCGGCGCGGCTGCCGATTTCCAGCGCGGGTCCGGCAAGCGCTAGGGCGGCGGCAAGCCCGGCAAGCCCGCGCCAAGCCCAGCCGCGCAGGCCCCGCCACAGCGCGAAGCCCGCCACCAGCAGCGCAAGAACGCCAAGCGCGGCGATCGCCCACCAGGGCAGAAGCGGGTCGAAGCGAAGCTGGGTCATGGGCCAAGCATCTCCTCGGTCCGCATCCGGTCCAGCAGGGCGGGAACATGGACCTGGTCGGATTTGTAATTGCCGGTAAGGACATACATGATCAGGTTCACGCCGAACCTGAAGGCCATTTCCCGCTGCATCTCGCCCTCCCAGCCGCCGCCGATGGGAAAGGTCGGATAGCCGTTCTCATCGACCGCCCAGGCCTCGGCCCAGGAATTGCCGCCGATCACCACGGGGCTGACGCCGTCGTTCAACTGGCGGAAGGGCACGCCCTCGGCCGCCTGGGCGCCTGCCGGGGGCGCTTCCAGCCAGACAGGGTTGCCCTGCCAGCGGCCAGGGAAATCGGCCAGCAGATAGAAGCTGCGGGTCAGGACGTGATCGTCGGGGACCGGCGACAGGGGCGGCACCTCCAGCGGCGCCGCAAGGGCTTGCAGCGCCTGCGACATGTCCGGCCCGCCGACGCCGGTGACATCCCCGTCGCGCGTGTCGAACAGGATCATCCCGCCGGATCGCAGGAAATGGTTCAGCCGGACATAGGCCTGCGGCGAGGGAGAGGCCTGGGTGTCGGTGATCGGCCAGTAAAGAAAGGTCAGGACCGACAGGTCGTCCTGGTCCAGGTCGATGGCGACCGGCTGGCCCGGCTCGACCGAGGTGCGCTGCGCCAGCACCATCGACAGCCCGCGCAGCCCTTCCCGCGAGGCATTGTCCACCCGGTCATCGCCGGTCACGACATAGGCCAGCGCGACCTCGTTCGCGGCGCGGGCCAGTTCCGGGTTCACGTCCTGCGCCTGGACCTGGGGCTGCGTCTGTGCCTGGGCCTGGGCCTGCGGCGCAGGCAGGATCATCACGGCCAGCACCATGGCCGCCGCCACCCGCCCGCCGCGCGCGATCACCGCCGACCCCAGCGCATCCAGCGCCAGAAGCAGCGCCGCAAGCGCCAGAAGCGGGCCGCGCAGGTCGCGGCCGGTGGCCGTGCCCGCAGCCTCGACCGTGGCGCCGGGCCATTGCGCCAGCACCAGCGGGCCGCCCGCGTTCAGCGCCACCTGCCGTTCGCCCGCGACATAGATGCCCGCCGGGCGGTCCGGCCCCGGTCCCAGCGTCAGGTCGGCCGCCGCGACCGGGGCCAACCCTTCGGCGGGCGAGGCGCGGCCAAAGCCGTCCAGCACGGTTTCCGGCGTCCAGAACGGCTGGTCGCGGTCGTCCGCCTGTTCCTCGGCCATCGAGACGCGGGCGGTCTGGACCAGCCGGTTCAGCATGTCCACGAACAGGCCCGAAATCGGCAGGTTCGACCATTCGGCATTGGCGGTGACATGGAACAGCACCACCTGCCCCTGCCCCATGCGGGCGCGTGTCACCAGCGGCGTGTTGTCCGACAGGGCGGCCAGCGTGCGTTCGGCAAGTTCGGGCGCGGGCTGCGCCATCAGTTGCGCGCGGATCGCGACATCCTCCGGCGGGGTTAGACCGGCAAAGACCCCGTCTGCGGCAAAGGGCGCGATGCCGCGCGGATCGCCCCAGGACAGCGCCCCGCCGATGTCGCGCCCGCCCTGGCGCAGGGCCACGGGGATCAGGGGTTCATCCTGCAAATCCTCGAACGCGGCCATGCGCGGGCCTGCGAAGCGGATCAGCAAGCCGCCGTCATCCACCCAGCCGGCCAGATCGCCGGCTTCGGCCAGATCGACCTGGTCGGCCAGCACGATCACGTCGGGGGCGGTGTTCAGGACATCGCCAAGCCCCCCTTCAACCAGATCGGTCGTGGGGGTCAGCGCACGGCGAAGATAATGCAGTTGCGACAGAAGCTGCTGCCCCTCGGCCTGGCGATCCGCCTCGCCCACCAGGCCCACCTTGCGGCGCTTCACCCGGTCGTCGGCCAAGACCACGGCGCCGGCATGGGCCTCGCCCTCGACCTGGAAGCGGGTGATGCGGTTGCGCAGTTCGGGCGGCAGGTCGATGGCCGTGGGGCGGGTGCTGATCCCGTCAGCCGTGGCCGCGTCGCCGGGGGTCAGACGGGCCAGTTCGCGTTCGACACCCTGCGGATCGGGACCGATGGCCATGATCGCGGGCGCGGATTCGTCCGTGGCGGACAGCGTCAGGGACGGCGTGTCGCCCGCATGCAGCGACAGCGACCGCAGGGCGCGGGCGGGCGGCACCACCGAGACCGGCCCAAGATCGGCCAGGGCCGCCAGCCAGGCGGCGCGGTTCGGGTGATCCAGCCCGTCGCTGATCCACAGGGTGGAAAGCTGGCCCTCGGGCACCGCCGCCAGGGTCGCGCCGGGATCCTCGGGAAGCCCCGTTGACCAGGACACCGGTTGCGCGGCGCGCAGGCCCGCCAGCAGCGTATCGGCCGGGGCAAAGGGCAGCGCGCCGGGCGCGGGGTGGCCGTCGGCCAGCAGAAGGGCGGCGGGTCGGCCCTGGGCCGCGGCGTCCGTCAGCGCCGCTTCGGCGCGCGTCACGCGGGCGGGCCAGTCGGGCGCGGCGGACCAGCCCGCGTCAAGGACCACAAGCAGCGGGCCGGTCTGATTGCCGGGCGCCGCCGGCTTCCAGCTTGGTCCGGCGAAGGCCAGGATCATCGCGGCCACCGCCGCCAGGCGCAGCAGCAGCAGCCACCAGGGCGTGCGCCGCGCGACCGGCACGCGGTCCAGCAACCCGCGCAACAGCGCTACGCCGGGAAAGGCCACCTGGCGCGGCGCGGGCGGAAGGGCGCGCAGGATCACCCACAGCACCGGCAGCGCGATCAGGGCGGTCAGCACCCAGGGGGCCGCGAAACCTATGGGACCCAGCATCAACATCAGTCGGCAAGCACCTGATAAAGCCAGCTTAGTGCCGTGGCGGGGGCATTGCCGGTGGAATGGTGGCCGAACTGCCAGCCCGCCTCGGTCGCGCGGCGGCGCAGCCAGTCGCGCCGTTCAGCCAGCCGCGCCAGATAGGCATCGCGCAGCCCGCCCGCGTCACGGCTGTCATGGCGGATGGCGCCCGACAGGGACCGGAACAGCACCGCGCCAGCATAGGGAAAGACCTCCTCGTCCGGGTCCAGGACCTGCATCAGGACCCCGGTGACGCCGATGCCCGCCGCGCGGGCCAGCAGCGCATCGACCCAAGCCGTGTCGGTCAGGAAATCCGACAGGATCACCAGACGCTGGTTGGGGCGCAGCATGTCGGGGGATGGTGCGTCGTCGTCGCCGGGGATCGGCACGGAGGCGGCGATCCGTTCGGCCAGCCGGTCCGCCTGGACCCGGCCCGCGCGGGCGGGCTGGCCCAGCAGGCCCACCTTCTCTCCTCCGCGCAGAAGAACCATCGCCAGCGCCAGGGCCAGAAGATGCGCCCGGTCCGCCTTGGTCGGCCGATCCGGCGCACCCGCATAACCCATGCCCTGCCCGGCCGAGACCCAGAGGCCCACCGCCTGCGCCGTCTGCGCCTCTCGGTCGCGGACGAATTGGGCGTCCGACCGGGCCGACCGGCGCCAGTCGATGGACCGGGCGGAATCGCCCTGGGTGGCGGGACGGTATTGCCAGAAATCTTCCCCAGGACCGCTGCGACGCAGGCCATGGGCGCCCGGCGCGATCATCGCGGCAAGCCGTTCCGCCGACAGGATCAGCGCCGGCAGATGGCCGCTGGCCGATTGCGCCCCCGATCTGAGGGTGGCGGCGCGAAGATCGACGGGGCTTCGTGTCAAGACGCCCTCATGCCGCCTGGCGCGCGCTGAACCGGTCGTCCAGCAAACGGCCGATCACGCCGTCCACGGTTTCGCCCCGCGCACGGGCGGCGAAGGACAGCGCCATGCGGTGGCGCAGGACGGGCGCGGCCATCGCCTCCACATCCTCGAGCGTGGGGGCAAAGCGGCCGTTCAGCACCGCCCGGGCGCGCGTCACCAGCATCAGGGCCTGCGCCGCGCGGGGCCCCGGTCCCCAGATCAGGGTGTCGCCGATGAACCCGGCCGCCTCGGCCCCGCCCGGACGGCAGGCGCGGACCAGATCCAGGATCGCCTCGACCACGCCCTCGCCCACGGGCATCTGGCGGACCAGGCGCTGCGCGTCGATCAGCCCCTCGGCGTCGAAGGCGGCATGGGCGCGGCCATCCTCGACCCCGGTGGTGGCCAGCAGGATCGCGCGTTCGGTGTCGCGGTCGGGATAGTCCACGTCGATCTGCAACAGGAAGCGGTCCAACTGCGCCTCGGGCAGTGGATAGGTGCCTTCCTGTTCGATCGGGTTCTGGGTGGCAAGGACATGGAATGGGCGGCCAAGGGGCCGGTGCTGGCCGCTGATCGTGACCTCTCGTTCCTGCATGGCCTGCAGCAGGGCAGATTGGGTGCGGGGGGACGCCCGGTTGATCTCGTCCGCCATCAGAAGCTGGGTGAAGACCGGGCCTTCGATGAAGCGGAAGGCGCGGGAACCGTCTGGCAGCACGTCCAGAACCTCGGACCCCAGGATGTCGGCGGGCATCAGGTCGGGGGTGAACTGGATCCGCTGGCTGCCCAGGCCCATGACGGTGGACAGCGTATCGACCAGCATGGTCTTGCCCAGGCCCGGCTGGCCCACCAGAAGCGCGTGCCCGCCCGACAGGATCGCCGCCAGCACCTGTTCGACCACCTGATGCTGGCCCACGAAGCGGCGCTCGATGCTGGCGCGGGCATCGGCAAGGCTTTGCCCAAGCTGCTCGACCCGCGTAACCAGATTCTCATCCGAAGCCATGACAACGTCCCTTCGCTGCTTTACACGAACCATAAGAGGATATCGGAAAGGCGACTACAGAGAATGGCAGATCGCGGTGACAAAGCTGTGAGCGCCGAAGGCATCGCCGCAGCGGCCAGCAAGGCGGCCAAGGGGGGCCTGCCGCCGGTGCATCTGTGGAACCCGCCCTTCTGCGGCGACCTGGACATGGAGATCCGCGCCGACGGCAGCTGGTTCTATCAGGGCACGCCCATTGG
Source organism: Paracoccus sp. SY (assembly GCF_002901215.1). NCBI lineage: Bacteria > Pseudomonadati > Pseudomonadota > Alphaproteobacteria > Rhodobacterales > Paracoccaceae > Paracoccus > Paracoccus sp. SY. The sequence goes on from NZ_NWMQ01000008.1 coordinate 77,668, forward strand.
CCGTCCTGCCATGGTCCGGCTTTTCTCGACGATCCTGAAACGGGAAGGGGACAAATTCTTCCTGGTGACGCCCGTCGAAAAGGTGGGCATCCGCGTGGTGGACGCGCCTTTCGTGGCCATCGACGCCGATATCCTGCCCGATGCGGTGACGTTCACCACGAATGTGGGCGACAGTGTCACGGCCGGGCCGGACAACCCGATCACCCTGCGCGGCACCCCCGACGCGCCGCGCCCCTATGTCCATGTGCGCGCCGGGCTGGAAGCCCTGATCGACCGCAAGACCTTCTATCGCCTTGCCGCCGCCGCAATCGAGGATGCGGGCCGCGCGGGCATCCGGTCGGGCGGCGTGTTCTTTCCGCTGGAACCCTGATGCCCCGCTTCGCCGCCAACCTGACGATGCTGTTCACCGAACTGCCCATGCTGGAGCGATTCGCGGCCGCCGCGGATGCAGGCTTCCAGGGGGTCGAGATCCTGTTCCCCTATGACATCCCCGCCCGCGACCTGTCGCGCGCAGCCATAGCGGCGGGGCTGGAATTCGTGCTGATGAACACGCCGCCGCCCAACTGGGCGGGCGGGCCGCGCGGTTTCGCCGCCGAACCGGGGCGCGAGGATCGGTTCCGCAGCGACTTCGACCGCGCGCTGCGCTTTGCCGAGGCGCTGCGGGCGCGGCATGTCCACATCATGGCGGGTTACGCCGAAGGCCCGGACGCACGCGCGACATTCACGCGCAACCTGGCCTGGGCGGCGGATCGTGCCCCCCATGTCAGCCTGATGATCGAGCCGCTGAACCCCATGGACCAGCCCGGCTATTTCCTGGCGGACTTCGACTTGGCGGCGGAAATCATCGCCCAGGTCGGTGCCCCGAATCTGGGGCTGCAATTCGACAGCTATCATGCCCAGTTGATCACCGGGGACGCGATGGAAGTCTGGCGCAGGCATGCGGGCATCGTCCGCCATGTCCAGATCGCGGGCGTTCCCGGACGTCACGAACCGACGGGCGGGATGATCGACTATCCGGGCTTTTTCGCCGCCCTGGATCAATCGGGCTACAAGGGCTGGGTCAGCGCGGAATACAATCCCCGCGCCTTGACCGCGCAGGGTCTGGGCTGGTTGCCACGGACCTGAAACGGTCGGCCTTGACGATGGAACCCGATGCAGATCAAACCGTTAAAGGTTCGATCGCCCAAGGGGGCACAGGCCCGGCCGCATCCACTCAAGGATACAGGCATGGCAGTCAACACAAAGGAGCCGTTGCCATGAACTCGATCATCTACATCGTCGGCCTGGTCGTCGTCGTCCTGTTCATCCTGTCCTTCCTGGGATTGCGCTGAGGCCCGGCGCGCGGCGCCAGCGGGCGCCGCGATTGCGTCTGGTCTTTCGGGCGACTTTTCTGTAGGGCGGCCGCAAATTGAAAAGGTCGCCCATGGATATCCGCAACATCGCCATCATCGCTCACGTTGACCACGGCAAGACGACGCTGGTCGACCAGCTGTTGCGCCAGTCCGGGTCGTTCCGCGAAAACCAGGCCGTCGCCGAACGGGTGATGGACAGCAACGACATCGAACGCGAACGCGGCATCACCATCCTTGCCAAGGCCACGTCGGTCGAATGGAAGGGCACGCGCATCAACATCGTGGACACGCCCGGCCACGCCGATTTCGGTGGCGAGGTGGAACGGATCCTGTCCATGGTCGATGGCGTCTGCCTGCTGGTCGATGCCGCCGAAGGCCCGATGCCGCAGACGAAGTTCGTGACCTCGAAGGCGCTAGCGCTTGGTCTGCGCCCCATCGTCGTGCTGAACAAGGTGGACAAGCCCGCAGCCGAACCCGACAACGCGCTGAACGATGTCTTCGACCTGTTTGCCAACCTGGGCGCGAATGACGAACAGCTGGATTTCCCGCATGTCTATGCCAGCGGCATCGGCGGTTGGGCGGACGACACGCTGGACGGTCCGCGCAAGGACATGTCGGCGCTGTTCGACCTGATCCTGTCGCATGTCCAACCGCCCAAGCAGATCACGCGCGTGGCCGAGCCCTTCCAGATGCTGGCGACCACGCTGTCGGCCGACCCCTTCCTGGGCCGCCTTCTGACCGGCCGGGTCGAGGCTGGGCGCGCCAAGGCGGGCGACACCGTCAAGGCCCTGTCGCGCGACGGCGAACGGATCGAACAGTTCCGCATCAGCAAGGTGCTGGCCTTCCGCGGCCTGACCCAGACCCCCATCGACGAGGCGCAGGCCGGCGACATCGTCACGCTGGCCGGCATGTCCAAGGCCACGGTCGCCGACACCATCTGCGCGCTTGAGATGGACACCGCCCTGCCCGCCCAGCCCATCGACCCCCCCACCATCAGCGTGACCTTCGGCATCAACGACAGCCCGCTGGCCGGACAGGACGGCAAGAAGGTCCAATCCCGCGTGATCCGCGAACGCCTGATGCGCGAGGCCGAGGTCAACGTCGCCATCAAGGTCGAGGATACGCCGGGCGGCGACGCCTTCATCGTCTCGGGGCGCGGCGAATTGCAGATGGGCGTGCTGATCGAGAACATGCGCCGCGAAGGATTCGAACTGTCGATCAGCCGCCCCCGCGTGATCTTCCGCGAGGAAGACGGCCAGCGGCTTGAACCGGTCGAGGAAGTCATCATCGACGTGGACGACGACTATACCGGCGTCGTCATCGAAAAGCTGACGGGCGATCGCAAGGGCGACATGGTGGACATGCGCCCGGCAGGCGTGGGCAAGACACGGATCGTGGCCCATGTGCCCTCGCGCGGGCTGATCGGGTACCATGGCGAATTCATGACCGACACGCGCGGCAACGGCGTCCTGAACCGTATCTTCCACGGCTGGACCCCCTACAAGGGCCAGATCCAGGGCCGCCGCCAAGGGGTGCTGATCTCGATGGAGAACGGCGTCAGCGTCGCCTATGCCCTGTGGAACCTGGAAGAGCGCGGCAAGATGTTCATCGGCGCGCAGGAACAGCTTTATACCGGCATGATCATCGGCGAACACTCGCGCGACAACGACCTGGAAGTGAACCCGCTGAAGGGCAAGAAGCTGACCAACGTCCGTGCATCCGGCACCGACGAGGCCGTTCGCCTGACGCCCCCGGTCCGCATGTCGCTGGAAGAGGCCATCGCCTATATCAACGACGACGAGCTGGTCGAGGTCACGCCCAAGAACATCCGCCTGCGCAAGCGCTATCTGGACCCGCACGAGCGCAAGCGCCAGTCCCGCGCCGAAGGCTGAAATCCCTGACCTGACCATTTGGCGAAGTTCGCAGACCGGCCGCGGCATGTTAGGCTGCGTCGATGGAACCCGTGTCGGGATCGTCGGCGCATGTCCCTGATGTCTGGTGATAGGGTCTTGTGGTGTCTGCGACAGTGCCGTGCATCCGATGGATCGGCCACATCTTCGCTTGTCGGCGACACTGGCAGGGAACCAGCAACGAAAGGATCGGTTCAAGTTATGGGAGGGGCGTCCGGCGCCACGCCTGCACGTTTGCCCCGCCATGAACCTTGTTGACCAGGACAGCCGCGTGACCAAGCACAACGACATCATGAAGGGCTTGGGTCTGCACGGACAGGCGGTGGTGGCCACGCTGGAGATCATCGCGGATCCCGACAGCCGCGACCCCGATCTTCCCGGTGTCGCCAGGCGCATCGGAATTCCCGTCGATGATCTTCGCCGCATCTTTCCCGATGATCGCAGCCTGCTGATCGCGGTGGCCGAACAGGCCCTGGTCCGGTTGATGGATTCCTGCACCAAGGCGGTCGTGAAGGTCAATCCCGACGACGCGGTGGCCCAGTTCCTTGCCTTGGGCAAGGCCTATATCCGCTGGGCTGTGGATCATCGGGTCCAGTTCCGGCTGATCTCCAGCCATCCCGGGCTTGATGCTGCGCGCGAACCTGACCTGCGCCGTTATCTGGATTCCGTGATCGACCTGATGACGCGGATGCTGGAACGCGCGCGCAATGCAGGCCACCTGCGCGCCGACGAGGATATCCCGATGCTGGTCCTGTCGTCGCGCGCCTTCGCCGTCGGCCTGGCGCAGATGATCGTCGAAGGGCGCCTGGAAACGCCCCGGAACGCCCGCTCCCCGCTGGAGGCGGCAGAACAGGCAATGGCGGATTTCGTGACCAGGATCGCCCGTGCCACGACCAGGCGCAAGCGCCGCAGCAGGGGGTAAGAACCTCGGGCTGCCGGCTGTTTCAGTGATGCCATTTAACATCGCGGTCAACCTGCCCCACGGGCCGACCCCGGCTTAATCATATTTTCAGATTTATCTGACAGCTTGCTGCTTCGAAGGGTGGCTGCCGTCGCCCGCAGCGTGCTTGTCGCAGGAAAGGAAGACGCGTGGCGCACCGCCGTCTTCCGGGCTGCGGCGGATCTGGGGTTCCGCCGCAGCCACATCCCGGTGGCCTGGACGGCGTCGGGCACGGCAGCCATTTTCCCTTTCGGTCGCGGCGGCCTTGGGCTATCCCATCCACGACCGCAGCAGATGAAAGACGAACCGCCGTGACAGACCACATCATCAGGGATATCTCGCTGGCCGATTTCGGCCGCAAGGAACTGGACATCGCCGAAACGGAAATGCCCGGCCTGATGGCGTTGCGGGCGGAATACGGCGCGGCCAAACCCCTGGCAGGCGCGCGCATCGCGGGCAGCCTGCACATGACCATCCAGACCGCCGTGCTGATCGAAACGCTTGTGGCGCTTGGCGCCGATGTCCGCTGGGCGTCGTGCAACATCTATTCGACCCAGGACCACGCGGCGGCGGCCATCGCGGCATCGGGCGTTCCCGTCTTCGCCATCAAGGGCGAGACGCTGGCCGAATACTGGGCCTATACCGACAAGATCTTCCAGTTCCCGGAAGGCACCTGCAACATGATCCTGGACGATGGCGGGGATGCCACCATGTATGTCCTGCTGGGCGCGCGGGTCGAGGCGGGCGAAACCGGCCTGATCGACGTCCCGACCAGCGAGGAGGAAGAGGCCCTGTTCGCCCAGATCCGCCGCCGGATCGCCGAAACGCCCGGTTGGTTCGCCCGCCAGCGCGACGCCATCAAGGGCGTCAGCGAGGAAACGACCACCGGCGTCCACCGCCTGTACGACCTGCACAAGAAGGGCCTGCTGCCCTTCCCGGCCATCAACGTGAACGACAGCGTTACCAAGTCGAAATTCGACAACAAGTACGGCTGCAAGGAAAGCCTTGTGGACGGCATCCGCCGCGCCACCGACACGATGATGGCGGGCAAGGTCGCGGTCGTCTGCGGCTATGGCGACGTGGGCAAGGGCTCGGCCGCGTCCCTGCGCGGCGCGGGCGCGCGGGTGAAGGTCACGGAAGTGGACCCGATCTGCGCCCTGCAAGCCGCGATGGACGGATACGAGGTCGTCCTGCTGGAAGATGTGGCCGCCACGGCCGACATCTTCGTCACCACCACCGGCAACAAGGACGTCATCCGCATCGAGCATATGCGCGAGATGAAGGACATGGCGATCGTCGGCAATATCGGCCATTTCGACAACGAAATTCAGGTCGCCGCGCTTCGCAACCACAAATGGACCAACATCAAGGACCAGGTGGACATGATCGAGATGCCTTCGGGCAACCGCATCATCCTGCTGTCCCAGGGCCGGTTGCTGAACCTGGGCAATGCCACGGGCCATCCGTCCTTCGTGATGTCAGCCAGCTTCACCAACCAGGTCCTGGCCCAGATCGAGTTGTGGACCAAGGGCGATGAATACGCGCCGGGCGTCTATATCCTGCCTAAGGCCTTGGACGAAAAGGTCGCGCGGCTGCATCTGGACAAGGTGGGCGCGAAGCTGACAGAACTGTCGCGCGAACAGGCCGACTATATCGGCGTGACGCCCGAAGGTCCCTTCAAGTCAGATCATTACCGGTATTGAGTTCATGACAGAATACAGCCTGTTCACCTCGGAATCCGTGTCCGAGGGCCATCCCGACAAGATTGCCGACCAGATTTCCGACGCGATCCTCGACGCCATCCTGGCCGAGGATCCGCGCGCCCGCGTCGCTTGCGAGACGATGGTGAAAACCGGCGTCGCGATCATCTCGGGCGAGATTTCGACCAATGCCTGGGTTGACCTGGAAGGCATCGTCCGGGGCGTCATCAACGACATCGGCTATACCTCGTCGGATGTGGGCTTTGACGGCGCGACCTGTTCGGTCATCAACATCATCGGCAAGCAGTCGCCCGAGATCAACCAGGGCGTCGATCGCGACAACCTGGAAGACCAGGGCGCGGGCGACCAGGGTCTGATGTTCGGCTATGCCTCTGACGAAACCGACGTGCTGATGCCCGCGCCGATCACCTATGCCCACCGGCTGGTGGAACGACAGGCCAAGGTCCGCCGCGACGGCACGCTGAAATGGCTGCGTCCCGACGCCAAGTCGCAGGTGACGCTGCGTTACGGCGAAGACGGCCGCCCCGAGGCGATCGACGCCGTGGTGCTGTCCACGCAGCACAACCCGGAAATCACCCTGTCGGACCTGCGCGAGGCGGTGATCGAGGAGATCATCAAGCCCGTCCTGCCCGCCGAATGGCTGTCGGACCATACCAAGTATTTCATCAACCCGACGGGCAAGTTCGTGATCGGCGGGCCGGTGGGCGACTGCGGGCTGACGGGCCGCAAGATCATCGTGGACAGCTATGGCGGCATGGCGCGCCATGGCGGCGGGGCGTTTTCGGGCAAGGATCCCTCCAAGGTGGACCGGTCGGCGGCCTATGCCGGGCGTTGGGTCGCCAAGAACATCGTGGCAGCCGGGCTTGCCAGCCGCTGCGAGATCCAGGTCAGCTATGCCATCGGCGAGGCGCAGCCCACGTCGATTTCGTTGAACACCTTCGGGACCGAGACCGTCCCGCACGACAAGATCGTGGCCGCTGTGCGCGAGGTCTTCGACCTGCGCCCCTTCGCGATCATCCGCGATCTGGACCTGCTGCACCCGATCTATCGCCCGACGGCCAGCTATGGGCATTTCGGGCGCCAGCCATATCAGTTGAACCGGGGAACCGCCTTCAGCTGGGAACGGACCGACCGGGCTGAAGCATTGAAGGCGGCCCTGAGCTGAAGGCGGGTGGGCGGGTAAAATCCCGCCCGTCGCGGCTTGTTGTTGCCGGGTGGGGCCTTACCCCACCTTCGCACCGTAAAGCACCTTGGCGCGGCTTTCGAAGGCACGGACGATCCGGACCATCGCCTCGTGGAACACCACGCCGATCAGCTTTTGCAGGATCGCGTTCCTGAATTCGAAATCGACGAAGAACTCGACATGGCAACCGCCTTCGGGGCGGTCGATGAAGGTCCATCCGCTGCGCATGTACTTGAACGGGCCATCCAGGTATTCGGTGTCGATCCTCAGCGGATCGGCCTTGGGCCACAGCACCACTCGGCTGCCGAAGCGTTCGCGGAAGACCTTGAAGCTGATGACCAGATCGGCGGCGACTTCCTCGGATCCGTCGGGACGGGTTTCGCGGGACCGGATGCGTGCGGCGCTGTTCCACGGCAGGAACTGCGGATAGCTTTCGATGTCGGCCACCAGGTCGAACATCTGCTGGGCGGTATAGGGAAGGTCGCGGGAATCCTGATGATGGGGCAATGGTGTCTCGCAGGGTTCTGTCTTGTCAGGCGATCTGGTTTCTGATCCTGTCGCCCGGTCTAGCAGGAGGCTATTGCCTTGAACAACCTGATCTGGCTGCTGCGCGCGTCGAAATGGGCGCGCAATCCGCCAAGCGCCCGCATGGTCAAGCTGGTGTTGCTGGTCGTCGCGGCAGGTCTGTCGATCGCCGTCCTGGAATGGCTGGAAATGTGGCCGGACTGGGCGCGCCTGGAAGAAGGCCGCGCCCCGCGAATTCCGCGTTAACGACGGGCACGGACGGGCTGCGGCTGGGGACGACGGACTGCCAGGGCCGCAAGGCCCAGCGTCATGAGGGTGATAAGCGTCAGCATTGCCTTTCCTTTCGTTGCGGGGGCTTACAGCCCCGCCGCCTGGAACGTGTCGCACTGGGCCATGTCGCCCGAATTGAAGCCGCGCATCAGCCATTCCTGACGCTGCGCCGCGCTGCCATGGGTGAAGCTGTCGGGCATCGGCGTGCGCCCGGCATTCGACTGGATCACGTCGTCGCCCACGGCCTCGGCCGCGCCCATGGCTTCCTCAAGATCCCCTTCCTCCAGCGTGCCGAAGCGCTGCTGCGCCTGGCGCGCCCAGATGCCCGCATAGCAATCGGCCTGAAGTTCGGTCAGGACCGAGATCTGGTTGGCCTGCCGATCACCCACCTGGCTGCGCAGCCGCTGTGTTTCACCCAGCACGCCGGTCAGGTTCTGGACATGGTGGCCGACCTCATGCGCGATGACATAGGCATAGGCGAAATCGCCCCCTGCCCCCATGCGGCTGGCCATCATGTCGAAGAAGTCGGTGTCCAGATAGACCCGCTGATCGTTCGGACAATAGAACGGGCCCATCGCCGAGGACGCACCCCCGCAGGCCGACTGCACGACGCCGCTGAACAGCACCAGCCGGGGTTCGGCATAGTCGATGCCAGCCTGCTGCGGCAGGACCTGGCCCCAGACTTCCTCGGTGTCGGCCAGCGTGACCGACACGAATTCGCCCCATTCCTGTTCTTCCTGGGTCAGCGGACGGTTTTCTTGCGGCTGGCCCTGGTCAAGTCCCTGCACGACCGGCGTGATGTCGATGCCGAAGAAATAGCCCACGGCCAGGATCGCCAGCATCCCCACGACGCCGACGCCCCCTGCCCCGGCGGCGCCCATGCCGCGCCGGTCATCGATATTGCTGCTGCCGCGCCGTCCACGCCATTGCATTGCCGCCATCTCCCTTGGCCAAAGTGGCCTTCCACCCCAAAACACAAGGGCCATGCCGCCGGTTCCCGTCGCGGCATCCCCTGGCGCGGCAATCACAGCGCCGCGACAAGATCGCAAGGCGCTTGACGCCGCCGTCCCGCGGGACGATCCACAAGCCAAATCAAGGACGAGGGCATCATGGACGGACGACAACTTTCCCTGTTGGCAGGGGCCGGTTCGGCGGGCCTTCTGATCGCCGCCCTGGGTTTTCAGGCGGCGGGTTACGCGCCTTGCGAATTGTGCATCCTGCAACGCTGGCCGCATGTCATGGCGATCGTCGTGGCGGTGCTGGTGTGGTGGACCGGCCGGGTGCGCGGACTTGCGATCCTGGGCATGATCGCGGCGGGGGCCGCGATGGGGCTTGCGATCTATCACACGGGGGTCGAATGGAAGCTGTGGCAGGGTCCGACGCATTGTTCAGGCACGATCGGAAACCTGGCCACCATGTCCGCGCAGGATCTGATGGAACGGTTGCAATCGGCCCCCGTGGTCCGCTGCGACGAGGTGGCGTGGCGGTTCCTGGGCCTGTCGATGGCCGCCTGGAACGCGGTCTTTTCGGTCGGGCTGGCGGTCGTCTGGGGAATGGCGGCGAAACGGTCGTAAGGCGGTCTTAAACCGTGTTCGGGGTGCCGCCAAACATTGCCCCCAAGGGGGAGGTTGCCTATATATAACCCAACAAGATGTTGAGGAAATCCCGTGGCCGACACCCCCGAAGACGACCTGCCCGAGACCCCCGAGGCGGGTGACGATACCGCCGCTGCGACCCGCCAGGTGATGCCCCATGACGGCCCGGTGATCGACATCAGCGCCGAGATGCGGACCTCGTATCTGGACTATGCCATGTCGGTCATCGTCAGCCGCGCGATCCCCGACCTGCGCGACGGCTTGAAGCCCGTTCACCGCCGCATCCTTTATGCGATGGACGAGTCCGGCAACACCCATGACAAGGCTTATCGCAAGTCCGCGCGGCCCGTGGGCGACGTGATGGGTAAGTATCACCCGCACGGCGACGCCGCGATCTATGACGCGCTTGTGCGGATGGCGCAGGATTTCTCCATGTCGCTGCCGCTTCTGGACGGCCAGGGCAACTTCGGGTCCATGGACGGCGATCCCCCCGCCGCCATGCGATATACCGAGGTGCGGATGGACAAGCCCGCGAACTTCCTGCTGATGGATATCGACAAGGACACGGTCGATTTCCAGGACAACTATGACGGCAAGGACCGCGAACCCACCGTCCTGCCCGCGCGCTTCCCGAACATGCTGGTCAACGGGGCGGGCGGCATCGCCGTCGGCATGGCGACCAACATCCCGCCCCACAACCTGGGCGAGGTGGTCGATGCCACGCTGGAACTGATCGACAACCCCGACCTGCCGACCGAACGCCTGCTTGAAATCATCCCCGGCCCGGACTTCCCGACCGGGGCGCTGATCCTGGGCCGGTCCGGCGCGCGCAAGGCATACCTGGAAGGCCGGGGCAGCGTCATCATCCGCGCGAAAACGCATATCGAGGAACTGCGCAAGGACCGCTGGGCCATCGTCGTGGACGAGGTGCCCTATCAGGTCAACAAGTCCAGCCTGATCGAACGCATCGCGGAACTGGCCAAGGAAAAGCGGGTCGAGGGCATCGCCTCGGTCCAGGACGAATCCGACCGGCAGGGTGTCCGCGTCGTGGTTGAGCTGAAACGCGACGCCACGCCCGATGTGGTGCTGAACCAGTTGTTCCGTTTCACGGCCCTGCAGACCAGCTTCGGCTGCAACATGCTGGCGCTGAACGGCGGGCGGCCCGAACAGCTGACGCTGCGCGACTTCCTGACCCATTTCATCACCTTCCGCGAGGAGGTGGTGGCCCGCCGCACCGCATACGAACTGCGCAAGGCCCGCGAACGCAGCCATGTGCTGTGCGGCCTGGCCGTGGCGGTCAGCAACGTGGACGAGGTCGTGGCGACGATCCGGTCCTCTGCCGACGCGGCCGAGGCGCGCGAACGGCTGATGGAACGCCGCTGGCCCGCGCATGAAATCTTGGAATACCTGCGCCTGATCGACGATCCGCTGCATCCGGTGAACGACGACGGGACCTACAACCTGTCGGAAACCCAGGCCCGCGCGATCCTGGACCTGCGCCTGCAGCGCCTGACGCAGCTTGGCGTCCAGGAAGTCACCAACGAATTGCAGCAATTGGCCGATTCGATCCGCGACTATCTGGCGATCCTGGGATCGCGGGAACGGATCATGGGCATCATCAGCGACGAGCTGCGCGAGGTGCGCGACCTGTTCGCCGTGCCCCGGCGGACCGAGATCACCGATTGGTCCGGCGACATGCTGGACGAGGATCTGATCGAGCGCGAGGACATGGTCGTCACCATCACCTCGGGCGGCTATATCAAGCGCACGGCCCTGGCCGAGTTCCGGTCGCAGCGCCGTGGCGGCAAGGGCCTGTCGGGGATGGCGACCAAGGAAGACGACGTGGTCACCACGCTGTTCGTCGCCAATACCCATACCGAACTGCTGTTCTTCACCACGGACGGCATGGTCTATCGCCTGAAGACCTGGCGCCTGCCGCTGGGCGGGCGCACGGCCAAGGGCAAGGCCATCGTGAACATCCTGCCGATCGAACCCGGCGTGTCCATCGCCGCGCTGATGCCGGTCGATGCGCCGGAAACCGAATGGGAAAACTATCAGGCGGTCTTCGCCACCTCGGACGGGGACGTGCGGCGCAACGCCTTGTCGGACTTCACCAACGTCAAGTCGAACGGCAAGATCGCGATGAAGCTGCCCGAGGGCGTGGAACTGGTGGGCGTGCGGATGGCGACCGTGGACGACGACGTGATGCTGGTCACGGCATCGGGCCGGGCGATCCGCTTCCCGACGACCGACGTGCGCGTCTTCAAGGGCCGCGATTCGACCGGCGTGCGGGGCATCCGGCTGGCGGATGGCGACCGCGTGGTCAGCATGTCCGTGATCCGGCATTTCGAGGCCGATCCCGCCGAACGCGCCGCCTATCTGAAGATGCGCCGTGCGGTTGAAGGTGCGCTTGACGACGGGGCCGAGGCCGACGAGGACGAGGAAACCGTGGTGGAGGCGGCGATCACCCAGGAACGCTATGCCGAAATGTCGGCGGCCGAGGATCTGATCCTGACCATCACCACCAAGGGTGCGGGCAAGATCAGTTCCAGCCACGATTACCCGGTGCGCGGGCGCGGCGGCCAGGGCGTGATGGCGATGGACAAGGCCATGCGGGGCGGTGCGCTTGTCGCCAGCTTCCCGGTCGAGATGGACGACCAGATCATGCTGGCGACATCCACGGGCCAGTCGATCCGGGTGCCAGTGGACGGGATCAGCTTCCGGTCGCGCAGCGCGGGCGGCGTCAGGGTCTTCAACACCGCCGCGAAAGAGGAAGTCGTCTCCGTGGCGCGCATCGCGGAACAGGGCGACGAGGAACCGGCCGAAGCATGAACCAGGGCCCGGCATCTGCCGGGCCTTTTTCAAGACGAGGACAGCTTGACCCCATCCAGCGAAGAGGTGCTGCGGCAAAGGCTCCAGACGGGGTTCCTGGGCATCATCGCCTTTTCGCTGGTCCTGTTCCTGCTGTTCCAGGCGCGCTTCGTGCTGATCTGCCTGGCCATCGCGATCATCCTGTTCTCGCTGACCTCGGACGCGATCCAGGCGATCTCGACCCGGCTCAAGGTGCCGAACTGGCTGGCGACGACGCTGGCGCTGATCGGCATCACCCTGGGGCTGATCTGGCTGTCCACCACGATCATGGCCCAGATCAACGAGGTCGTGGGCCGCGCCATCACCTATGCCGAATCCGTGCAGGTGGCGCTGACGGCCCTGATCGAGCGTTTCGGCCCCGAGGCCCAGACCCGCCTGCTGGCCGCGCTGACAGAGTTCAACATCACCGGCTGGCTGCGCTCGCTTGCCGGGCAGGCCTCGGGGCTGCTGTCGGGCAGCCTGCTGGTGATCCTGTTCGTGGGCTTCATGTTCGCCGAACGGGTCTGGCTGCCGATCAAGGTCGAACGGCTGACGGGCGATCCCGACCAGGCGCTGCGGGTGCGGCTGATCATGGCCTCGATCATGCGGCGGGTGAACCGCTATCTGGTGGTCAAGACATTCGTCAGCGCGCTGACCGCGGCCGGTGTCTGGCTGATCTATGTCGTCGCCGGGCTTGAGCTGGCGATGGCGATGGCGCTGCTGACTTTCGTGCTGAACTTCATCCCCAATATCGGCTCGGTCATCGCCTGGGGGATCACCGTCGCCCTGGCCTTCGTGCTGACCGGCGATTCCACCGCCACCATCGCCGTGGGCTTTGCCTGCCTGCTGGTCCATTTCGTGCTGGGCAATATCCTGGACCCGATGCTGACCGGCCAGACGCTGCAACTGTCCAGCTTCGGGATCATCCTGTCGCTGGCCTTCTGGGGCGCGATCTGGGGCATCGCCGGGGCCTTCCTGGCGGTGCCGATCATGGTGGCCGTGATGATCGTCTGCTGGCACATCCCCTGGCTCCGCCCCGTCGCGATCCTGCTGTCGCGCGAAGGCCTGGCCGATATCGACACGGCCAGACCCGCCACCGATCCCTAGCTTGCGCCCTGCTGCTGCTTTTGCGCCTGCGCCCCCGGCGGCAGGCCGGCCTTGTCGTCTTCCTTGTCCGCATCGGGCAGGTCGTCCGTGTCGCGCCAGATGTCGCGGGTGGTGAAGGGCATCCCGATGCCTTCGTGGACAAAGCGTTCCACGATCTGGTGATACACCTCGGACGTGACGGACATGCCCGATCCGATGTCGGAAATCACCGCGCGGATCTCGAAGTTCAGCGAATCGACGGTGATGCCCCGGAACAGGACCGAGGGCGGCGGGTCGATGGTCACAAGGGGCTGATCCTCGATGATCTCGGTCAGGATGCGGTGGACCTGGCGCGTGTCGCTGCCATAGCTGACGCCGATGGGGATGATGATCCGCCCCGTCTTGCTTTGCCGCGTCCAGTTGGTCACCGGCTGGCTGATGAGGTCGCTGTTCGGGATGATGACCTGCTGCTTGTCGAAGGTCTCGACCGATGTCGCGCGGACCGAGATCCGCTTGACGATGCCCTGCTGTCCGCCCGCGCTGACCCAGTCGCCCACGCTGACCGGACGTTCGATCAGCAGGATGATGCCGGACACGAAGTTCGACACGATGTTCTGCAAGCCGAAACCGATGCCGACCGACAACGCACCGGCAACGATGGCAAAGGACGACAGGTCGATCCCGGCCGAGGTGATGGCCAGCATCGCCGCCAGGATGATGCCGACATAGCCCATGCCGGACACGACCGCGTTCTGCCCGCCGGCGTCCAGCTTGGTCTTCGGCAGGACCGAGGTGCGCATCGCCCCCTGCACCGCACGGGTGATGGAATAGCCGAGGGCGAAGACCAAGAGGAACATCAGGACCGCGCCGGGCGACAAGCGCACGCCGCCAAGCGTGACGCCCTGGCGGAAGCGGACCCAGTATTCGGCAAGCTCGTTGCCCGAGGCGCCCCAGATCAGCAGGAAGACGGGGATCGACAGCAGCACCAAGGCAAAGCCGATCAGCAAAGGCGCCAGCCCGTCGCGCGCGCCTTCCTGGCCGCGTTTCAGCATGTTGAACAGATCGGCGACGAAATCCTGCAACAGGATCAGCAGGCCCAGCATGGCAAGGGTCTGGATCCAGGGCCAGATCAGCAGGTTGCCGATATTGACATAGCCGATGGCGGCCGCAATCACCGCCACGATGGCCAGGGGCCGGCTCAGCGTGCCCGCAAGGGACAGGACGCGATGGCGATAGCTGGTGCCGGTCTGGTCGGCCCAGGGTTTCAGGCGGCGCAGGATGACGCCCAGCTTGAACAGCAAGGCCCCGGCGATCACGATCAGCACGAAATGCCAGACGACCGCCGCGCCTTCGGCGAAATCCAGCGGGACGCGCTGCAGCCTGGCATTGCGCTCGGCCAGACCCGACAGCGGCAGGAAGGCGACCGAGGCGACATGGTGGACCGCCAGGGCAAGCGCCAGCGCGTTCACCAGCCAGCGGGCGTTCTGGCGTTTTTGCGGCGGCACGTTCAGCGTGTCATAGGCGACCGCCTTGGTGGGGAACAGTTGCCGCGCCAGCCAGGCGGCGCCGAACAGGATCACCGCCGCGACAGGCAGCGCGTCCAGGAAGGGCCGGGTCCAGGGGCCAAAGATCCCCGTCGCCGTCAGGGCGCTGATCAGAAGATAGATCCCGATCATCGGCAGCACGATCTGCCCCAGCGAGACCACGAAGGCCAGCACGGCGCGCGAATAATCCATTGCCCGCGCCGACACGCGCGAGGGAAGCGTTCCCACCCAATGCCGCCCCAGCGTCAGCAGCAGCAGCGCCGCGATCAGGTAACCCGCCACCTGCGGCAAACGGGGGCGGAGTTCCGTCCAGGTCGCCCGCTCGGCGATCCTTTGGCCGGTGTTTTCCCAGATCCCGTTGACCAGCCGCGTCGTTTCCGATGCCGCCAGCAGCCAGTTGCCCGGCAGCAGCGGCGAGGTGGACAAGCGCGCCAGTTCGCTGACCTGGCGTTCGGTCAACGCCTGGTCGATGCGGCGGACGATGGAATCCGCGCGGCTGAAGGCCTCGACGGCGGCACGCCGGGGGGCCTGCAATTCTGAAAGCTGCGCCTGCAATTCCGACCGCCGGTTGGCGATGTCCTCGGGCTCGGTGGCGCCTTCAGCCGGCGCGGGACCCAGGGAAGCGATCTGGCTTTCGAGCGTGGCGATCCGGTCGGCATTGATGCCCTGCGCCGCCTCGAACTGCCGGCGCCAATCGACGACGCGGGTTCGGATGTCGTTCAACTGGGCGGCCGGGGTGTCGGCCTCGCCCACCAGTTGCTCGCTTTGGGTCGCGACGCGTTCCCAGGTCTGGTAATTGGGAACCGCCGGCTCTTGCGCCCAGGCAGGCGACACATGGATGGTCAGGACCGTCAGGACGACAGCCAGGAACGCGCGGATCATGGGGGTCAGCCTTCGTAAACTTCGGGAATGTCGGGCGCTTCGCGCGTCAGCCAGCCAGGCACGGGCAGGCCCTTGGCGCGCAGGAAGTCCGGGTTGAACAGCTTGGTCTGGTAGCGGTTGCCATAGTCGCACAGGATCGTGACGATCCTGTGGCCCGGACCCATGTCGCGCGCCATGCGGATTGCGCCCGCGACATTGACGCCGGACGACCCGCCCAGGCACAGCCCTTCGTGTTCCAGCAGGTCGAAGACCACCGGCAGCGCCTCGGCATCGGGGATGCGATAGCTGAAGTCGGGGGTGAAGCCTTCCAGGTTGGCGGTGATGCGCCCCTGCCCGATGCCTTCGGTGATCGAGCTTCCGGGCGCGTCGAATTCGCCCGTGGTATAAAAGGAGTGCAGCGCCGCGCCCTCGGGGTCGGCCAGGCCGATCTTCACGCCCTTGGGCTGCAATGCCTGCGCCACGCCCGCCAGCGTGCCGCCCGAACCGACCGCGCAGATGAAGCCGTCCACCTTGCCGCCGGTCTGGTCCCAGATCTCGGGGCCGGTGGTTTCGACATGGGCCTGGCGGTTGGCGGTGTTGTCGAACTGGTTGGCCCAGATCGCGCCATTGGGTTCGGTCCGGGCCAGGGCCTCGGCCAGACGGCCGGAATAACGGACATAGTTGTTGGGATTCTTGTAGGGGGCCGCCGGAACCTCGACCAGGGTTGCCCCCGCCAGGCGCAGCATGTCCTTTTTCTCCTGGCTTTGGGTTTCAGGAATCACGATCACGGATCTGAAGCCCATCGAGGCGCCGACAAGCGCCAGCCCGATGCCGGTGTTGCCCGCCGTGCCTTCCACGATGGTGCCGCCGGGCCGCAGGACGCCGCGTGCCACCGCATCCTTGATGATGTAGAGCGCCGCGCGATCCTTGACCGACTGGCCGGGGTTCATGAATTCGGCCTTGCCCAGGATCTCGCAGCCCGTCGCCTCGCTGGCCTGGCGCAGGCGGATCAAGGGCGTGTTGCCGATCATGTCGGCCAGGTCAGGGCAAATTCGCATGGTCAAGCAACCTATCCGTCGGGGTCCAGTTCCGCGTTACCTACACACGGGTCCGTCAGAGGCACAACCCCGCAGCCCGGATCAACCGAGTCCCAATTCCGTGCGAATCGCCTGGTGGCGCAGTTCCAGCCACAGCGCGATCATGGCCAGGGGCCCGCTTGCCAGCTGTCCCGACAAGGCCATCTGGGTCAGTTCCGCCCTGGACGTCAGATGGCCCCGGATATCCTCGGCTTCGCTTTCCAGGCCGTGGATGCCCTCGATGCCATCCGCCAGGTCGGCGATGCCCACGAACAGATACAGGTATTCGCCAAGCGCGCCGGGGCTGGGATAATGGTGCATCGCGGGGAACAGCCGCGTGACGGTCAGGTTCGCTTCCTCGCGCGCCTCGCGGCGGGCGGCATCCTCGACCGTTTCGCCGGCATCGACGCGGCCCGCGACCGCCTCCAGCAGCCAGGGCTGGGGATCGTGGCGCAACCAGGGGGCGACCCGGAACTGTTCGATCAGCAGCACACGGTCGCGCACCGGATCCCAGGGCAGCACGACGACCGCGTCGCCAGAAACAAGCACCTCTCGCCGCAGGAGGGGCGTCATGCCGCCCGCATGGGTGCCGTGACGCAATTGGCAGATTTGCAGCGAGAAGAAGCCCGCATGGGGCTCGTCCCACGCCACGGCCTTCACGGCATCGGGCGCCCGCAGATCGACCAGCGATCCGCCGGACGGGGGGCTGGCCGCACCGCGCAGTTCCGATGCCGCGATCACCCCGATCATCGGCAGGCGTGCGGCGATGTCTTCCACGGGCCGATCGGCGGGCGCGGCCAGGACATGGCGCGCGATGGCAGCGGCCAGCGGCACCTGCGGCTCTCCCTCGGCCGTGCCGGACCCCAGCCCCAGGATGCCGTCCCGTGGCTCCAGCCCCATCACCGCGGCATAGCGGTTCAGCGCCGCATTCGGCACGACGCGTAGGGCGGCGACGGTCCCCTGCCCCGCCGCCAGCCTGGGCCAGCCGTTCCGGTCGATCCCGGCCCGCGCACCGCCGACCAAGGTGCCCGGCAACGTTTCGGGCCTTCCCGTCAGGCCGAAGACATCCATCATCTGGGGCAGCGCCAGGATGCCCGTCAACAGGACAGAACCGTTCACAATTGCCGCCCGCGCATCTCGGCCGCGGCGGCCAGGCCCATGTCATGGGCGGTCTGGGTGAAGACCCGGTCGAAGCCTGCGAACATCACCCGCGACAGCGCCCGGCCCCCGCTGGATTCGGCAAAGGCGATATAGGCCTCCAGTTCCCTGTCCCCCAGCGAGGCATAGGCCAGAAACAGATAGGCGCCGATCCAGCGTTCGGTGTCGGCGCGCAGTTCCGGTTCCCCGGCCCAGGCGTTCTGGATGATCTCGCCCTCGGCCAGCGGCATCGGGGAACCGCTGCCTGCCTGGAACCCCCTGGCAAAGGCAATGGAGGCGTTCAACCCGCCCGCCACGTTCGGATCGACCAGGTCCGCCGCCTCGATCAGCCGGGCAATGCGGAGGGCGCGTGGGGCCGACCGCTGCTGCGCCTGTGCCCAGGCCGCCTCGGCGGCAGCCTCCACATCCTTGTCCAGCATCGCCACCCGCGCAGTCGTTTCCAGCGCCAGAAGCCGCTGACCAAGACGGGTGCGATAGAAGGCCAGGCCCGCTTGCAGATCGGCCGGATCCGTCGTGGACAGCGATTCCGACGCGCCGCGCGTGAACAGGGCTTGGACACGCGGCGGCGCATGGATCGCCGCGACCTGCCGCAGCCAGCGTCCGGTGCCGCCGCGCGGAAACATCGTCGCGGCCATGTCCGCAGCTTCGGCCACGGCCTCGTCGCGCAGGACGGGGGCAAGCCGGTCAAGCTGCATCACATCCCACAGCACATGGGCGGCCTGTTGGTGGTGGGGCGCAGGCTGGCGCGGCTGCGCATGGGCCGGTTGCCCCACCGCGACCAGAAGACAAAGGCACAAGAACCGCAGCATCCGGCATCCTTTCGTGACACAGGTGTTTTTTTCGACAAAACCACTTGCGCTTCAACCCCCACCCCTCTAAATCCCCGCCTCACCACGCCGCGGAGAGGTGGCAGAGTGGTCGAATGCGGCGGTCTCGAAAACCGTTGAGCCTTCACGGGTTCCGTGGGTTCGAATCCCACCCTCTCCGCCATTATTCCCTGACAGATCGTTTACCACCATGCCGGGCTTGGCAGTGCCTGCCCCCGGATGGCACGGCAACCAGCCGTGATGGCGGTCTGATTGCCGGTCTGCCGCTTCTCCGACACCCAACGATCCCCTTCGCCTTTGGGTTCTTTGCAAAGCGCATCACGGTCGGAGGCCTGACAGTGCAGACCGTCAAATCCCGTGCTTCTTCCGTGACGCCCAGGTAAGCCGAATGGAGATTGGCGGCACAAAGCCACGCGATCTTCCCGGAAGCCCTGACCTGCCCGGACATGCTGCGCGCCTTTGCCCAGGCGCTGCCCAAAGTGCTTCTGGCGGAAAGGGAACAGGCGTTCAGCCGAAGGTGAAGGTCTGTTCCACCACCGCCTCCATCGAGACATAGCTGGAGGTGTTGCTGATATGGGGCAGACCCGAGATCTTTTCGGCCATGATGCGCCGGAAATCGGCCATGTCGCGGGACCGGACCTTGACCAGATAGTCGAAGCCCCCCGCGATCATGTAGCATTCCTCGATTTCCGGAATGGCGCGGACGGCTGCGTTGAATTGCTGCAATGCAGCCTCGCGCGTGTCGCTCATGCTGACCTCGACATAGGTGACATGGGTCAGGCCCAGTTTCAGGGGCGACAGGATCGCGCGGTATCCGGTGATCAGGCCGATCTCCTCAAGATGCCGGATGCGCAGGGCCACGGGGGTCTTGGACAGGCCCACCTTTCGCGCCAGTTCCGCGATGGGGATGCGGGCGTTGCGGGTCAGTTCGGCCAGGATCTTGCGGTCCAGGGCGTCCAGCTTGACGTTCATCCTGAAAATCGCCCCCAAAATGTTCTATCGGACCAGATCGCCCGCCGTCTTCAGGCGCACGGCCTGCCGGACCTATGATAAACCTGTCCGATCCAGTCAAGGAGATCGGCCATGTCTTCCGTCAGCCCCAGCGTCTTTTCCACCCAGGCAAAGTTCGCAGACGAAAGGCAGCTTCTGGAACGGCTGGCCGAACAGGCCGCCCTGTCGCCCCAGACCCGCGCCGCGATCAGCGACCGCGCGGCCGACCTGGTGCGCCGCATCCGGGCCGAGGCGCGCCCGTCCCTGATGGAGCATTTCCTGGCCGAATACGGCCTGTCCACCCGCGAGGGCGTGGCCCTGATGTGTCTGGCCGAGGCGATGCTGCGCGTGCCCGACAAGACCACCATCGACGCGCTGATCGAGGACAAGATCGCCCCGTCCGACTGGGGCAAGCACCTGGGCGAGGCCTCGTCCTCGCTAGTCAATGCCTCGACCTGGGCCTTGATGCTGACCGGCAAGGTTCTGGACGACGATCAGGCCGGCACGCTGCGCCGCATGGTCCGCCGCCTGGGCGAACCCGTGATCCGCACCGCCGTGGGCCGGGCCATGAAGGAAATGGGCCGCCAGTTCGTGCTGGGACAGACCATCGCCGATGCGCTGGACCGCGCGAGGGCGCGCGAGAAGCAGGGCTTCACCTACAGCTATGACATGCTGGGCGAGGCCGCGATGACCGGCGCCGATGCCGCCCGCTATGCCCGCGCCTATGGCGATGCCATCGCCGCCATCGCGAAAGCCTGCGACAAGAGGTCGGTGGAACAGAACCCGGGCATCTCGATCAAGCTGTCGGCGCTGCATCCCCGATACGAGGTCGCGCAGGAAGCCCGCGTGATGCGCGATCTGGTGCCCGTGGTGCTGCGTCTGGCGCAGGCCGCGAAGGCCGCGAACATGGGCATGAACATCGACGCCGAGGAGCAGGACCGGCTGGTCCTGTCGCTCAAGGTGATCGAGGCGGTGCTGTCCGACCCCTCGCTGGCCGGATGGGACGGTTTTGGTGTCGTCGTGCAGGCCTATGGCAAGCGCGCGGGCCAGACGATCGACTGGCTGCATGATCTGGCGGTGCGGCTGGACCGCCGCATCATGGTGCGCCTGGTCAAGGGCGCCTATTGGGACAGCGAGATGAAGCGTGCCCAGGTGGACGGCCATCCGGGCTTTCCGCTGTTCACCAGCAAGGTCGGCACGGATGTCAGCTATATCGCCAATGCCCGCAAGCTGATCGGATACGGCGACCGCATCTATCCGCAATTCGCCACGCACAACGCCCATACGGTTGCCGCGATCCTGGAAATGGCTGGGGACACCCGCTTCGAATTCCAGCGCCTGCATGGCATGGGAGAACGGCTGCACGACATCGTGCTGCGCGAAACCGGCGGGCGCTGCCGCATCTATGCCCCCGTCGGCGCGCATCGCGACCTGCTGGCCTATCTGGTGCGGCGCCTGCTGGAAAACGGCGCCAACAGCAGCTTCGTGAACCAGATCGTCGATGAAGCCGTGATGCCCGAGGAGGTCGCCCGCGATCCTTTCGGCGCGCTTGCCACGGCAAAGGCCCCGGCGTCGCTGCTGGCGCCTGCGGATCTCTATGGCGCGTCGCGTCGCAATTCGGCCGGGTTCGACCTGTCGGACGAACAGACCCTGGCGCGGATCAATGCCGCGCGAAACGTGGCTTTGGCCGACGTGGTGCCGCTGACGGTGCGCGAACCCTCGGGCACCGTGCAGGACGTGACGAACCCCGCCACCGGCGCCAGACTTGCCACGGTAATGATGGCCGACGCAGACACCACCGCGCGCGCCATCGAGGACGCGCGCCCCTGGGACGCACCCGCGGCCGACCGTGCCGCCGTCCTGCGCCGCGCCGTCGACCTTTACGAGGAAAACTTCGGCCCCATCTTCGCCATCCTTGCGAAGGAAGCCGGCAAGACCCTGACCGATGCCGTGGCCGAACTGCGCGAGGCGGTCGATTTCCTGCGCTACTACGCCGCCGAGGGCGAGACGAACCCCGGCGCGCCGCGCGGCATCATCGGCGCGATCAGCCCGTGGAACTTCCCCTTGGCGATCTTCACCGGCCAGATCGCGGCGGCGTTGATGGCGGGCAATGCGGTGATCGCCAAGCCTGCCGAGGCCACGCCGATCATCGCGGCCCTGGGCGTGCGGCTGATGCATCAGGCGGGTGTGCCGCTTGCCGCCCTGCAACTGCTGCCGGGACGCGGCGGCGTGGTGGGCGCGGCCCTGTCGGCCGATCCCCGCGTGCGCGGCCTGGTCTTCACCGGATCGACCGCCACCGCCCAGACCATCGCGCGCAGCATGGCCGCGAACCTGACCCCCGGCACGCCCCTGATCGCGGAAACCGGCGGGCTGAACGCGATGATCGTGGACAGCACCGCCCTGCCCGAACAGGCCGTCCGCGACATCGTGAACGGCGCCTTCCGGTCCGCCGGTCAACGCTGCTCGGCGCTGCGCTGCCTTTATGTCCAGGAAGACATCGCCCCCCATGTGATCGAGATGATCCGTGGCGCCATGGACGAACTGGTCCTGGGCGATCCCTGGGATCTGGCGACCGATGTCGGCCCGGTGATCGACACCAGGGCGCGGGACGACATCGCGGGCTATGTCGCCGCAAACGGCAACCGGGTCATTCACAGGCGGAACGTGCCCGTGCAGGGCACCTTCGTTCCGCCGACCATGCTGCGCGTGGGGGGTATCGGCGACCTGGACCGCGAAATCTTCGGCCCCGTCCTGCATGTCGCGACCTTCCGGGGCGATGAACTGGACCGCGTGGTGGCCGAGATCAACGCGCGCGGCTTCGGACTGACCTTCGGGCTGCACACCCGCATCGACTCTCGCGTGCAAGAGGTGTCGGATGCGATCCATGTCGGCAACATCTATGTCAACCGCAACCAGATCGGCGCGGTTGTCGGCAGCCAGCCCTTTGGGGGCGAGGGCCTGTCGGGCACCGGGCCCAAGGCGGGCGGGCCGTGCTATGTCACCCGCTTCTTCGCCCCCGATGCGCCCGCGGCCGCCGGGGGCGACTGGCAGGGCCAGGCCGACGAAGACCGGATCCGCAACCAGCTTTCCACGCATCGTCCACGCAAGATCGACGAACGCCTGATGCCCGGCCCGACCGGAGAGCTGAACCGCCTGACCGCCCATACCCGCCCGCCGGTCCTGTGCCTTGGCCCCGGCGCGCAGACGGTTGCTGCGCAGATCGCCGCCGTTGCCGCCCTTGGCGCCGATGCCGTGGGCGTGGACGGCCCCCTCCCCGCTGAGGCATTGACCCGCCTGCCCCCGATGGCTGCGGCGCTGTGGTGGGGCGATGATACCCAAGGCCGCGCCTATGCGCAGGCCCTGGCGGCACGCGACGGGGCGATCGTTCCCCTTGTCACCGGAATGCCCGATCTGGCCCATGTGGTCCATGAACGCCACCTGTGCGTGGACACCACGGCAGCGGGGGGCAACGCGGCCCTGCTGGCGGGGTAAGGCCATCTGTCCTGCGAAGCCGTCGAAGGGGCGCCCGTCATCCTCGGGTCGCCCCTTTCCGCTGGCTGCCGGACTGCACGGGGTGGCGCGCGTCACGGGCTTAGCTGACGCCGGCACTTGATGGGTGCGCTTGTCGAACCAGGGCTGGAAAAGCGGCTGGGGGTGGCATCCTGGCCGTGATCCTGTGCGTCAGGGTGTTCCCACAGATCAGACATGCAACAGAATCGGCGGCGCATCGCGCGGAAGACAAACCGTCACGGGGGTTCAGATCAGGCCCCTGTGCATCTATGTCCTTCTGTGGACCCGGCGAAGTTGGGCCATCCGGGGTCTGGGGGCAACGGCCTTTGCGCGGCCTCGGCCCTCAGGGCACGGAGGCGACGGCAAGTCCGAACATGATGATGGCGTCGAGGAACATGACGGCGGTGGTGATGAGGAAGTTGACCATCGGGCGGCTCCTTGTTCGGCAGGGTTTTCCCATGCTCAACGAGGAAACGGGCTTTCGGATGCATTGTTCTTTTCGACAAGCGACTGAAATCGCCGCCCGATGCATGGCCTTTTCAAGGATTGTCTTGAAAGGAGGGGCGGGGCGATGGTCCCACCGCACATCTGGCTTCCTTGGCAGGACTGCAGCGCCTGTTGAAGAAGATGCGACAGGAATGCGCCGCCCCATGCCACCGCAAGCCGCTGTCCGGCACAGGCGATGCCATAGGCCGGTTCGCAGCAGTTGATGGATGAACCCTTGGCTCGGAACCGCGCCAGTCACCAGGTCAGCCGACCGCCGCACAAGCTTTCCAAGGAAGCAATCACCGATCTTCTTGGTTGAAGTGGTGCCCGGAGACGGATTTGAACCGCCGACACGCGGATTTTCAATCCGCTGCTCTACCAACTGAGCTATCCGGGCAACCTGACGCCGTCAGGCGGGGTGTGGGGCGGTGTTTACGGTCGCTTGGGGCGACTGTCCAGTCCCTCGCCGCTGTTTTTTTCGATTTCCCCGTTCATGTCCGAAGACAGGTCGTCCTGGGATGCGCCGGGGATCACGTAATCGCCCCGCAGCCAGCGGCCCAGGTCGATGTCGGCGCAGCGTTTCGAACAGAACGGCCGATAGGCCGGCACCCCCGGCTTGCTGCAGATCGGGCAGGCCATCAGTCCGCCCCCCCGGCCAGGCGGTGCAGGGGGATGCGGTCGCGCTTGCGGTTGATCTCGTAAAGCCCCATGGTGGTCCAGCCGATCAGGGACGTCTCGGCGCTTTCGCCCTTGAACGCGGCACGCAGCACCTGGTCCAGCGTGGCGCGGTCGCGCTTGGGGACCGGCGCGAAATCGACCACAACCTGCCCGCCCAGACCACGCAGGCGCAACTGGCGCGGCAGGTCGCGGGCAAGGGCGATATTGGCCTTGAGCGCGGCCGCGGGGCTGCCGTCCTGGCCGGTGTTCACGTCAATGGCGACCAGGGCGCGCGTCGGCTCGATCACCGCATGGGCACCGCCGGGCAGCGTCACGGCGGGCGTCAGCAGGGCATCCACGGCCTCCAGCACGCCGCAGCGGTCAAAGCTGTCCTCGCCTTCCTCGATCGCGTCGGGTTCGGGATCGGCCCATTCCATCCAGGCCTGTTCATGCGGAGACGCGGCTCCCAGCAGCAGTTCGGGCGATCCCGCCTGTTCCGCCATGACCTTGCCCGCCAGATCCAGAAGACCTTCCAGTTCCTGGGCGATGTCGTCGGGATGGGCCGCCTCGCAGAGGCTGCGGAAGATGATGCCGGTGCCTTCCGAGGGGTTGGCCGCCGCGCCCAGGGCAGTCAGTTCGGCCCGCGCTTCCTCGTCCCGGATGCGGCGAGAGACGTTGATCCCCGGCGCACCCGGCGTCACCAGCACATGACGGCCCCGGAACAGGATGCGCGACGTCAGGGGGATCGCCTTGCCCTCATCGGCGACACCCGTGACCTGGACCAGCAATGCCTGGCCTTCGGAGAGGCCGGATCGGTCGCGCAGATAGCCGCGCTGTCCGTCGGGCAGGCGCAGGAAGACGCCCCCCTGCCCCTTCATCAGCCGTTCGACCACGCCGCGGCAGATGTCGCCCGGCACCAGCGGCGCCAGGTCCTTGGCATCGACCAGAAGATCGGTCAGCTGGCCGTCCTCCATCAGGGCGGCGGCCTCGGCGCCAAACAAATCGCCCAGAACGACCTGACGTCCCTTCATGACCGGACTTCCTTCCTGGTGATGCCGCAGCTTGCCAGCATGGCGGCGGTTTCGGCCAGCGGCAGCCCGACGACGGATGAAAACGATCCCTGGATCCAGGGAATGAACGCGGCCGCAGCGCCCTGGATGGCATAGCCGCCCGCCTTGCCTTCCCAGTCGCCCACATCAAGATAGGCGTCCAGTTCGGCGGCGGTGATGGGTCGCATCCGCACGGTCGTTTCGACCAGCCGGTCGCGAAGCTTGTCCCCGTGGCGGATGACGACGGCCGTCAGCACGCGGTGGCGGCGACCGGACATCAGGCGCATGAAATCCCCTGCCTCGGTGCGCGAGGTGGGCTTGCCCAGGATCCGGCGGCCGACCGCGACCGTCGTGTCCGCGCAAAGCAGCACATCGTCCATGCCGGAATCCAGCGCCATTGCCTTTTCACGCGCGATCCGCCGGACGTAACGGTCCGGCAACTCACCCTTCAGCGGCGTTTCGTCGATATCGGCTTGGCGGACCTGATCGGGCAGGATGCCGATCTGGGCCAGAAGGTCCAGCCTGCGCGGACTGGCCGAGCCGAGGATCAGGCGCGGGCGTTCCACGGCCGCAAGGGGCGTGGTCATCGCGGCGCCTGCATCACTTGAAGCGGTAATTGATCCGTCCCTTGGACAGGTCATAGGTGTTCATCTCGACCTGCACCTTGTCGCCGGCAAGGACGCGAATGCGGTTCTTGCGCATCTTGCCTGCCATATGCGCGATGATCTCATGGCCGTTTTCCAGCTCGACCTTGAACGTCGCATTCGGCAGGAGTTCCTTCACGACGCCGGGGAATTCGAGCATTTCTTCCTTGGCCATGGTCACTCCGTGATAATCGCCCCGCCTGATTCGGGACGGGGGTTAAATGCGACCGACACGCCCGGATTTCAAGTGTAAAGCGCGATTCATGCCCCCAGGGCCTGCGGCGCCATGCCGGCGCCGGCCTTTGCCCCCGCTGTCTGGCGGGAACGGAACGGGTCAGCCTCGCCCAGGTCCGAGGGAAGCATCGTGGCGGGCGGATCAATCGGGCCAAGCTGCGGATCCGCCGCCTTCCGGGCAGGATCGTGCAGGCGCAGGGCGTGACAGCCCTCGGCCTCGCCCAGCTTGCCGGTGGCCAGCAATTGGCCGTCGCGGGTTTCCAGCCGCGCCTCGGCCAGGGTGACGCGCGGCAGCGCCAGCAGCTTGCCGGGAACCAGGGCGCGCAATTCCCCCAGGGTCATGCTGCGGCGGCACAGGACGCCCACCACCTCGACCGGGGCGGCGGCCATGGCGCCGGCCAGCGTGGCCTGCGACGGGGTCGGCGCAGGGGCCTGCGCGACTGCGGACCGATGCACCGGCGCCGGACGGGGATCGGCCTTGTGCGGCAGCGCGATCAGGATCGTGCCGTTGCGGGCCTCCCCGCCACCCAGCCGCAGATCGAAGCTGAGGCTGCGATAGGGCCGATCCTCCAGCATCAGGACCAGCGGGCGCGGATCGTCCAGATAGGTGGCATAGCGATAGCCCTGGATCGGTCCGAACCCCTCGACCTGCTCCATCTCGGTCCCCAGTTCGGACATGAGGGCGTTCACGAAATCGACGCAGATCGCGGCGTCGCTTCGGGTCAGCCTGCGCCGTTCGGCGGGCCGGGCGGTGACGCGGCCCAGGGCCTGAACCTCGATCAGGGCGGTCACGGTTTCGAAGGACAGGGCCATCACGCCGATCTGGTCGCCCGGCCCCTGCAGCACGATCAGCAGCGATTGGTCCGGCAGCAGTTCGGGCAGTTCCGCCAAGGTCGCCGCGCCCGCGGTGATATCGACCGGAAGGACGGGCATCCGGTACAGCCGTTCGGCCGCGCGGCCCACGGCATTTGCGGCGGCGCGGGCGGGCGACAAGGGCTGCGGCTGCGGCAGGCGGGCGGGATTGTCCGCGCCACGGCCGCGCACCCGAAGCAGCGTCCTCAGCAGTTCTGCCTGTCCAGATTGCGCCATGACCATCCCGAATCGCATTCCCTGATCCGCACTGTGGCAAGAAGCGGTTGAGAAAGGTTTAAGCGCGCCGCAATCCCGCGTTGACCGGCACCGGGGGTCGCCGGGGCAGCAGGATGCGGAAGGCCGCGCCGCCGTGGCCTGGCAGATAGGTGATCTCTCCGCCCAGGTTGGCCATGATCTCCTTGCAGATCGCCAGCCCCAGGCCCGCCCCCCCGGCCCGCGCCGGATCGTTCAGGCGAGAGAATTTCTCGAAGATCAGCGACTGGCGCGCGGCTTCTATCCCCGATCCGTTGTCGATGATGTCGATCTGCGCCCCGCCCCGCAAGGTCCGGCGGACGCGGATCGACAGGACCGGGGGTTCGGCGTCGCAATACTTGCGGGCATTGGTGATGACGTTGATCAGGACCTGCAACAGCCGATCGGCGTCGGTGATGATGCCCACATATTCAGCCAGCGGTTCGCGTTCGACCCGGAAGACGCGTTCGGGCCGGGTGGCGGATGCGGCGGACAGCGCGCGTTCGATCAGGTCATGCAGGTTGGCGGGCGTGATCGACAGTTGCGCCTGGCCGCTTTCCAGGACCGACAGATCCAGAAGGTCGTCCAACAGACGGGTCAGGCGCCCGGCTTCGTCATAGATGATCTTCGCGAAACGGTCCCGGTCCGCATCCGACAGGTCGGGGGTGCGCAGGATTTCCGAAAAGGCCCTGACCGAGGTCATGGGCGTGCGCAGTTCGTGGCTGATCTGGCCCAGGAAGGCATCCTTCTGCACCGACAGGGCGGTCAGCTTGTCATTCGCTTCCTGCAGTTGGCGGGCGGTGCGGGCCAGTTCGGTGGTGGCGTTTTCCAGCCGCTGCGCTTCCTCCTTGGCGCGCTGCGCCTCGGTCGCGACCTGCATCAGGTCCGATACGGTCAGTTCCGACCCGCCCGCCACGCTGTCGATCATGGCATGGGCCGTGGCCGCCCCGATGGACCCCGCCAGCCGCCGTTCCAGCCGCGTCAGGAAGCGCGGCGTCAGGTCGGGCAGATAGCCGGACTTGCCCTGGAACGCGGCCTCGGACTGGAAGAAGTGCAGCGCATCCTCGGACCCCCAGACGCGGCGGGCCATGACCAGCAGGGGCTCCACCTGATCGGACCCGCGGGCGATGCGGCTGTGGCGGATCGGATCGACGGCACTGACGAAGGACAGGCCTTGCAGACGCTCGACCGGGTCGGGCATTCCGAAGATCGACAGGCCGATGAAGGCCAGGGTGTTGACCGCCAGCGACAGGAAGATCGCGAAGGCCAGGGGATCGACGCCGGGCGGCACCGGCAACGGGCTGCCGATCCCGACCGAGGGCAGGAAGATCGTGGCCAGCCACAGCGCAAAGCCCAGGCCCACCCCGCCAAAGGCACCCCGCCGGTTGGCGCCGCGCCACAGCAGCCCGCCGATCATCGCGGGCAGCACCTGCGCCATGCCGGTGAAGGCCACCAGCCCCATCGCCGCAAGCGCCGTGGTGCCGCCCGTGGCTTGGTAGTAAAGCCAGCCCACCGCCATCACCGCCAGGATCGCCAGGCGCCGGGCGTTCAGGACGAAACCGCGCAGATCCTCGGGGTCGTCCCCCTGCGGCTTGCGGCGCAGCATCAGCCACAGCGGCATCAGCCAGTGATTCGAGATCATCGTGGCAAGCGCGATGGTGCAGACCACCACCATCGATGTCGCCGCCGAGAATCCGCCCAGGAAGACCAGGAAGGCCAGCCAGTTCTGGCCCGACTGGGCCGGCAGCGTCAGCACATACAAGTCCGGGTTCGCATCCGGGGGCAGCAATTCCTGTCCCATCACGGCGATGGGCAGCACGAACAGCGACATGGCGAACAGATAGGCCGGAAAGGCCCAGCCCGCGACGGACAGGCGATCCTCGTCCGCGGCCTCGACCACCAGCACCTGGAACATGCGCGGCAGCACGACGACCGCCGCGCCCGACACGAACAGCAGCGCGGTCCAGCGGTCGGGTTTCAGGACCCAGCCGGAATCGCCCGCGCGTTCTGCGATGCGGGCCAGCATGTCGGCGGGACCATGGGCCAGACCCCAGACCACGAAGACGCCAAGCGCCAGAAAGGCCATCAGCTTGACGATGGCCTCCAGCGCGATGGCGGTGACGACGCCGTGGTGGCGTTCGTCGGCGGCCAGGTTGCGGGTGCCGAACAGGATGGTGAACAGCGCAAGACCGCCCGCCACCCACAACGCCGTGCCGCCCCCGCCCGCCAGCGGGATATCCGTCAGGCTGTCGGTGGCGAAGACATCGAAGGACAGGCTGACCGATTGCAGTTGCAGCGCGACGTATGGCGTGGCGGCGATCACCGCGATCAGCGTGACAAAGGCCGCCAGCCGGTTCGACTTGCCGAACCGCGCCGAGATGAGGTCGGCGATCGAGGTGACATGGTGCATCCGCGCGACCCGCACCAGCCGCCGCAGCCCCCACCAGGCGCCCGTGAAGACCACCGTCGGCCCCAGATAGATCGTCGCGAATTCCAGCCCCGACCGGCTGGCGTAACCGACCGCCCCATAAAAGGTCCAGGCCGAGCAATAGACCGACAGCGACAGCGTATAGACGGCAGGATGGTCAAGCCACCGCACCCTGCCCTGCGCGGCGGCACGGTCGGCGGCGAAGGCCACGCCGAACATCAGCGCGACATAGGCCAGGCAGCCCGCGACAAGCGCCTCAAAGGGCATGGTCGTGGTCCTGGTCGATCTCGCGGCGGGCGCGCAGGGTCGCGGCATCGGCCCGGCGCAGCGCGCGGTGAAGCGCCCAGACGGCGGCGATCAGCACCGCCCAGGTGCCGAACAGCCAGACCGCGCCCCAGGCGAAGCTGACCTCGGCCGGCATCCACCAGACGGGGACCAGGATCAGGCAGGCCGCCAGCACCGGCAGGACGCGGGCGGCATCGCCCAGCCGCCTGCGGCGGAACGAGGCGCGTTCAAGAAACAGCGGCTGGTCCGGCATGGCTCAGTTCAGCATCCGGCGCACCATGGCGCGCAGGTCGTCATTGGCAAAGGGCTTGGCCAGAACCGCATCCGCCTGCGGCAGGTGCAACGAGGCCTGCCCCCGCGCGGTCAGCATCAGCACCGGCGTCGCGGCCAGGCTTGCGTCGTGATCGCCGCGCAGTTCGGCCAGGATTTCCGTTCCCGACCGATGCGGCAGCATCACGTCCAGGATCACCAGCCGGGGCTTGGCCCCCCGGATCGCCTCGATCCCGCCCAGGCCGTCGGAATGCAGTTCCACCTGCCAGCCTTCGCGGGTCAGGATGAAGCGCACCGCCTCGGCGATGTTGGGTTCATCCTCGATCATCAGGATGTCGAGCATCGCGCCAAGGCCCCCTCCCTCCGGCGTTTCGGTGCATAATGTGACGCCAGGGTCAGGGCTGTCAAAGCCTGTCTTCACGCGGTGGCCAGGATCGAGGGTTCGCGCCGCGCCACGCAATCCGCGCGCGGGCAGATCCGGCAGGCGGGACCGATCAGCAGGTCCGGGCGGCCGGATGATCCCGGATCCTCGGGCAGGATCAGCATCTGCGCCTGCGTCAGGACCGGCCCGTCCGTGCCCAGGGGCTGAAGGCGGGTGGCAAGGCTCAGGGTGCGGAAGCGGCGGCCCGACGGCGCCTCGACCAGCCGGGCGATGGCGGTCTGGGGGGCGGCAAGCGCCTGGAACAGCGGCCACAGGGGGCAGGCGTCGCCCGGGCGGGGCAAGGGAAAGCCCGGCGCGGGACGGCGCAGGATCAGCGCGCCCGACCCGTCGCAGACCAGCAGGCCCGCGGATTCGAAGCCAGCGGGCTTCAGCACCGCCAGACGCCGCATGACCAGATCCAGCGGCTGGCGCAGGCGCGCGGCCATGCGCAGCGGATCGGGATCCTCGGCCGCAACCGCCAGGACGGCGTCGGGCAAGGCCGCGCGCTCATCCTCCAACCCCCGCAGATGGACACGCGCCAGGGCGCGCGCGGCGTCCGAGGCAAGGTCGCCCGCCTCCTCGACCGGGGGGGCGCCGGCGGCCAGCCAGGCCTCGACCTCCTCCTGCGGGGTGAAGATCGCGTCCTGGGTGTCGAAGCTGTCCAGATAGGCCACAAGCGCCTGCGCCGTGTTCGAAAGGCGCAGGCTGTCCGCATCCAGATTGGCATGGAACCGTTGCCGCCAGTCGGGCGGGATCTCGCCCCCCTCGGCCAGGATCGAGGCGGTGGACCGGACCGAGGTGACGGCGGACAGAACCTCGTGAAGCGTGGTCAGCAGATAGGGGTCCTGCCGCATCCGGTCCGACAGGGTGACAAGCTGGCGTTCCAGCGCGTCGGCCCGCCGCGCGGTGGCGATCAGGGCCGCGCCCCAGCCGGGAAAGCGGGCCAGCAGTTCGGGCGCCTGGTCCAGTTCCGGGGCCACGTCGTCGGGCAGGCGCACGGCAGCCTCCCGCAGGGCGGCGATCTGGGCCTCCTCGCGGCCTTCGGCCAGTTCCGCGGCCGATACCTCCAGCGCGGCGGCCAGGCGCAGGACCAGATGGTCGCCCACCGGGCGGCGGTTGTGTTCGATCAGGTTCAGATAGGCGGCCGAAATCCCCGCCGCCCGCGCGACATCCGCCTGCCGCCGCGACAGCGCCAGGCGGCGTTCGCGGATGCGGGTTCCGGTCAGGATGCGGCTGCCGCTGCGTTGTTTCATGGCGCAATGAAAGCCCGGTGGGACGGGCTTCGCAAGCGGCAACGATATCTTAGGATGTTCGCGCGATGATCCCCCCATGATCCTGACTCGCGCCCTTCCCTTCCCCATCATCGCGGCCCTTGCCCTGGCCGCTTTGCAAACGCTAATGCGGCTTTTGCAAAGGTGGGGGGACGTCATGGCCACGCAGAAGATCTATGCAGGCACTTCCTTGCGCGAAACGCGGGCGCGCAGCGGGCTGACCCAGAAGCGGTTCGCGGACCGGCTGGGGGTGTCGCTGCCCTATCTGTCGCAGATGGAAAACAACCACCGCCCGATCTCGGTGGGCGTGCTGCTGCGGCTGGCCCAGGAATTCGGGGTGGACCTGTCCACGCTGGCGGCGGGCGATGCGGAACGCATGGTGATCGACATGCAGGAAGCCCTGGCCGATCCCCTGTTCGATGCCGTTCCGCCCCTGGCCGACCTGCGCCTTGCCGCCACCAACGCGCCGGTGCTGGCCCGCGCCTTCCTGGATCTTTACCGCGCCCACCGGCAGGGCCAGGAACGCCTGGCCGCCCTGGACGAGGCGATCGGTGCCTCGGGGCAGAACGCCCTCTCCACCCCGTGGGAGGAGGTGCGCGACTTCTTCCATTATTGCGACAACTATATCGACGCGGTGGACCGCGCGGCGGAACGCTTTGCCTGCCCGGCGGGACAACGGCTGGATCCGTGGGATGCGGGCGTGGCGGCCCTGGCGCAGCGCGGCATCCGCGTGACGCGCGCCGAACTGCCCGCCAATGCCGTGTTCCGCCGCACGGGCTCCGAAATCCACGTCAATGCCGCCGCCGAAAAGCCGACGCAGCTGTTCCAGTTGCTGCACCTGGTTGCCCTGGAACGTCAGGCCGACCTGTTGGAGGCGACGCTGGATCTGGCCCGCTTCCGCAGCCAGACCGCGCGAGACGTCGCGCGGGTGGGCCTTGCCAACTATTTCGCGGGGGCGGCGCTGATGCCCTATCGCGCGTTCCTGTCTGCCGCGCAGGCGGAACGGCACGACCTGGAACGGCTGTCGCATCTGTTCGGCGCCTCGCTGGAACAGGTGGCGCATCGGCTGTCCACCCTGCAACGGCCGGGGGCCAAGGGGGTGCCCTTCTTCTTCGTGCGCGTCGATCAGGCCGGCACCATCACCAAGCGCCATTCCGCCACCCGGCTGCAATTCGCCCGCTTCGGCGGCGCCTGCCCGCTGTGGAACGTCCACCAGGCGTTCGAGCAGCCGGGCCGCTTTCTGCGCCAACTGGCGGAAACGCCGGACGGGGTGCGCTATCTGCTGATGTCGCGCGACGTGTCCAAGCACGCGGGCGCCTTCAACGCGCCGGTGCGCCGCTTTGCCATCGGCCTGGGCTGCGAAGTGGCCCATGCGGGCAGCGTCGTCTATGCCGACGGGCTGGATCTGACCAAGCCGCGGGCCTTCGAACCCATCGGGATCTCCTGCCGGATCTGCCCGCGTCCCGATTGCCATCAGCGTTCCGTGCCGCCCATTGACCGCCCCTTGCGCATTCCAGGGGATCGGAACGGACCACTACCTTATGAAATTTCCGAGACTTAGAAGCTATATCTTGCGTGGTTCGGCGGATTCTCGCCCGGCGGGGCGATGTTCCGCGCATGAAGGGAACCGAAATCATCGCCCTTGTTGCCAGGAAGGCACACATGGGCTTAACCCGCTGCAACTGGAACCAGATCGCCCGAAAAGATCGGGCAGGCCGTCGGGGGACATGACTTGCCAAACGTGACGAACCGCCTCAACGCTTCGCTGGAACGCGTCCTGCCCGAAAAGCGCCTGTTCCTGCGGTCGGATGACGATAGCCGGTTCGTTCGCCTGCGCCCCTTGACGCAACTGGCCGCGATCAGCGGCATCACCCTGGCCTTCGGCTGGACGCTGGTTGCCAGTTCGGTCCTGGCCATCGACGCGATCAGTGCCGGATCGTCGCGCGACAGCATCGTCATCACCCAGTCCGCGTTCGAGGAAAGGCTGGCCGAACTGTCCCAGGAACGCGACGCCCGCGCGGCCGAGGCGCTTGCCGCCCAGAACCGCTTTGCCGCAGCCCTGGACCAGGTGTCGCAGATGCAGTCCCAGCTGCTGCAATCCGAAGAACAGCGCCGCGAACTGGAAGCCGGGCTTGACGTCGTTCAATCGACCCTGCGCAACGCGATCAGCGAACGCGACAGCGCCCGCGCCATGGCCCAGGCCACGGGTGTCCAGCCCGACACCGCCCACCCCGAGGAGGTCACGGCCGCCCTGGACATCATGACCGGCGAACTGCGCCAGGCGGCCGACGAACGCGCCACCGCCCTGCAAGAGGCCGAGGCCGCCCGCCAGACGGTCGAGGAACTATCCCTGGAACGCGAACAGATCCTGGCGCGCAACGATGAAATCCTGACCCAGCTGGAAAACGCCGTGGCCATCTCGGTCGAGCCGCTGGACGATGTGTTCCGGTCCGTCGGCATGGACCCCGAGGATGTGCTGGAAACCATCCGCGAAGGTTACTCCGGCCAGGGCGGTCCGCTGACCCCGATGGGCCGTTCGACCCGCGGTAACGCGGCACTGACCAACGGCGAATCCAAGGCAAACCAGATCATCGTCACGCTGGACCAGATGAACACCTATCGCATCGCCATGGAAAAGCTGCCGCTGGCGATGCCGCTCAAGAATTCCTTCCGCTATACCTCGGGCTTCGGGCGCCGCTGGGGACGCGCGCATGAAGGCATCGACATGGCCGCCCCGACCGGCACGCCGGTCGTTGCCCCCGGCGACGGGGTCGTGACCTTTGCCGGCCGTCAGGGCGCCTATGGCAACCTGATCAAGATCGAACACGAACTGGGCGTCGAAACCCGTTACGGCCACCTGTCGCGGATTCGTGTCCGGGTGGGCCAAAGGGTGTCGCAAGGCGAGCTGATCGGTGATATTGGCAACACAGGACGCTCGACCGGGCCGCACCTGCACTATGAAGTGCGCATGAACGGTCGGGCCGTTGACCCGATGAGCTTCATCAAGGCTGCGAGCAATGTTCAGTAAGACCCGAGTGACCGAAAAACCCCAGACACCCACCGCCCCAAGCGTCCCTGCACCCGAATCCTATCAGGCCCCCTTGCCCGAGCGCGGCGAATCCCCGGTTTCGTCGCCTGCGCGCAAGGCCGCGCCATCGGTCCTGTCCTCGGATCTGACCGTGGTGGGAAACATCCGTACCGAAGGTGACATCCAGATCGAGGGCACGGTCGAGGGCGACATCCGCGCCCATCAGCTGGTGATCGGCGAAAGCGCCACCATTCGGGGCGAAATCGTGGGCGACGAGGTCGTCGTGAACGGCCGCGTGGTGGGCCGGGTCCGCGGCCTGAAGGTGCGCCTGTCGGCCTCTGCGCGGGTGGAAGGCGACATCATCCACAAGACTATCGCGATCGAATCCGGCGCGCATTTCGAAGGCTCGGTCCAGCGGCAGGAAGATCCGATCGCCAACGGACCCACGAAGAAGCTGGCGCCCCCGGTTTCGGAGTAAACATCCTGTTCGGACATGACGGCCCGCCCCAGTGCGGGCCGTTTTTCCGTGCCGACTTTCGCCCGCTGTCGCATAAAGCATCGGGCAATCAGGGAAAATCGCGCGGCGCCACTTGGGCTAGGCTTTGCCCGGCAACGCAGGGGAGGATGCATGAAACTTGTCAGATATGGCGCGA
Organism: Paracoccus sp. SY; assembly: GCF_002901215.1. Classification (NCBI taxonomy): domain Bacteria; kingdom Pseudomonadati; phylum Pseudomonadota; class Alphaproteobacteria; order Rhodobacterales; family Paracoccaceae; genus Paracoccus; species Paracoccus sp. SY. Next base: position 113,596 of record NZ_NWMQ01000008.1, read on the forward strand.
AGGGCGCAGAGAAGCCGGGACTTCTGGACGATGAGGGCCAGGTGCGCGACCTTTCGGCGCATGTTTCGGACATCGCGGGCGACTGCCTGACGCGCCGGGGCCTGGCTGCGCTTCGCGCCCTGGATCCGGCCACGCTGCCGCTGGTCGCGGGCAGTCCCCAGCGGGATCTGCGCCTTGGCGCCTGCGTGGGTCAGGTGGGCAAGTTCCTGGCGGTGGGCCTGAACTATGCCGACCATGCCGCCGAATCCGGGATGGATGTCCCGGCCGAGCCGATCCTGTTCACCAAATGGACAAGCTGCATCGCCGGGCCGGACGACGACCTGCCCCTGCCCCCGGATTCGACCGCGACCGACTGGGAGGTCGAGTTGGGCATCGTCATCGGCGACGGCGGCAGCCATATCGCCCCGGAACGGGCGGCGGATCATATCGCCGGCTATTGCGTGATCAACGACATCAGCGAACGCGACTGGCAGTTGCGGCGCGGCGGCACCTGGGACAAGGGCAAGGGCCATGACGGCTTTGGTCCCATCGGTCCCTGGCTGGTCACGGCGGACGACATTCCGGACCGGCGCGCCCTGCGCCTGTGGCTTGAGGTGGACGGCCACCGTTTCCAGGACGGCACCACCGCGACGATGGTGTTCGGGCCCGAGGAGATCGTGTCCTATGTTTCTCGCTTCACGACGCTGCATCCGGGCGACGTCATCGCCACCGGCACGCCGCCGGGCGTCGGCATGGGGCAGAAGCCGCCGGTCTATCTGCGCCGGGGCCAGGTCATGCGGTTGGGTATCGACGGCCTGGGGCAGCAACAGCAGAAGGTGGTCTGACATGGAACAGGCGCGATCCATCATCATCACGGGCGCGGGCAGCGGCATCGGGCGGGCCACCGCGCGGCGCTTTCTGGCCGCAGGCTGGCGGGTCGCCCTGCTGGGACGCAGGGAAGACGCCCTGCACGACACGGCGGACGGCGCCCCCGCGCTGATCCTGCCCTGCGACGTGACGGATGAGGGTGCCGTGGACAGCGCCTTTGACCGCGCCCATGCGGAATGGGGCCGCCTCGACGTGCTGTTCAACAATGCCGGGCGCGGGGCGGACCCTGCGACGCCGGACCAGATGAACCCCGGCACCTTCCGGGACGTGATCGCGACCAATGTGACGGGCATGTTCCTGTGCGCCCGCGCGGCATTCCGGTTGATGCGCGGGCAACACCCGCAAGGTGGGCGGATCATCAACAACGGATCCATCGCGGCCCATGCGCCGCGCGCCGGGTCGGTCGCCTATACGACCTCGAAGCACGCGGTCACGGGGCTGACCAAGTCCCTGTCGCTGGACGGGCGCCCCTTCGACATCGCCTGCGGACAGATCGACATCGGCAATGCGGCGACCGAATTGCTGATGCAGGTCAGCACCGGTGCGCCGGGCACTGAGCCGCTGATGGATGTCGCGGTCGTTGCGGATGCCGTGCTGCACATGGCCAGCCTGCCCGATGGCGCCAACGTGCAGTTCATGACGGTGATGGCCACCAACATGCCCTTCATCGGACGGGGCTAGTCCGCCATCACCCGGCGATAGACATGCCAGCTTGCGTGGCCCAGCACCGGCAGCACGACCAGCAATCCAAGAAATCCCGGCAGGATCGCCAGGAACAGCCAGATCGCGATCATCGCCGCCCAGACAGCCATGACGCCCGGGTTTTCCGCCACCGCGCGGCATGAGGTGATGATGGCGGTGATGAAATCGACCTCTCTCTCCATCAGCAGGGGCAGGCCCACGACGGTGAAGGTGAACAGCACCACCGCGAAGCCGCCGCCGATGATCGTGCCCAGGACCAGCATGACCAGCCCCCTGCCCTGCAGCAGCACCTCGGGTGATGAGGTGATGTTGGTCAGCGCCGACACGCCCATGAACAGCGCGAAGACCGTATGGGCCACGAAGACCCAGAACATGAACAGCAGCAGGATCACCATCGCCATCGACGGGATCTGGCGCTGGCGCTGTTCGAAGACCACGCGCAGGATGCGGGGGGTGTCCAGGGGTTCGCCGGCCTCGATCCGGCGGCTGACCTCGTAAAGGCCCGTCGCCGCGAAGGGGGCGATCAGCGGAAAGCCCAGGATGAAGGGGATCAGCCACCAGTCCTGCCCCGACGCAAGGGCGACCGAGGCCAGGGCCCAGCCGCCCAGGACATAGAAGGCCGAAAACACCAGCCCGAAGACGGGTGCGCGGCGAAAGTCGCGCCAGCCCAGGGTCAGGGCCTGTGACAGATCCGACAGGGCGATGTGTCGGGGATCGGGGATCTCATCGGGCAGGTTGTGGTGATCGCGCGCGGGCAAGTCGGATCGGGTCAAGGATCCCTCCGGTATCAGGACAAGGCGCGCGTTCGGGAACGATGCTAGCAGCGCGGCGAATTGCCGCAAGCCCTATCCGCGATACCGGTTGACCAGGGCCTCGGCCACGGAGGGCGTCACGAATTTCGACACGTCGCCGCCCAGGCGGGCGATTTCCTTGACCAGCTTCGATGCGATGGCCTGGCGGCGGGCATCGGCCATCATGAAGACGGTCTCGATGCTGGCGTCCAGCGCGCGGTTCATGCCGACCATCTGGAATTCATATTCGAAATCGGCGACCGCGCGCAGTCCGCGCACGATCACCTGGGCGCCCACGTCGCGGGCGCAGTCGATCAGCAGGTTCTCGAAGGGATGAACGACGATCTCGCCCCCGGTGCGGGCGGCGATCTGTTCGCATTCGGCCCGAACCATGGCCACCCGTTCCTCGAGCCCGAACAAGGGCGACTTGTCACGGTTGATGGCGACGCCGATGACAAGACGATCCACCAGGGCCATCGCGCGCTGAATGATGTCGACATGGCCCAGCGTGATCGGATCGAACGTGCCGGGGTAAAGACCGATGCGCATGGATGGGCGCCCTTATGCTTGCCTGCCATGCAGGGAAAACCGATTTCCGCCGCGATGGCAAGCGTTTGGCGCTGGATCAGGCCCCCATGATCATGCCGGTCAGCGCCTCTTTCTCGGCCGCAAGCTCCTGAAGCCTGCCGCTGACCGCGTCGCCGATGGACACCACCCCCAGCATGTTGCCGTCGCCATCGACGACCGGCAGGTGGCGGAAGCGTCCCTGCGTCATGCGTTCCAGGATCACAAGGGCGTCGTCGCCCATGGTGCAGGTCTGGACGTCGCGAGTCATCACCTCGGCGATGGGGGTGGACAGCACGTCAGGGCCATGGGCGCCAAGTTGCCGGACGATGTCGCGTTCGGAGAGGATGCCCTGCGGTTTCCTGCCGTCCTCGGACACCACCACGGCGCCGATGCGCTTTTCCGACAGCATCTTCGCCGCCTCGGCCAGGGTCGCATCGGGACGGATGGTCACGATCGTCTGCGCCTCGATCCCCGGCTTGCCCGAATTGGATTTCATCGACAGCATCTGGTTGACAAGCATGGGGCATCCTCCACGGCGGTTGTGCTAAGGCCATCATTTTCCCCGAATCGTGATCCGTCAAGGGCGACAAAGGCGTGACCCGACAACCTGGGATTCCAGCCGCGCCACCTCGGCCCGCAGGCCCTGGGCCAGCAGTTCCGCCAACAGCGTCAGGCGGCGGGACGCGCGGTCGTCGGCATGGCGGACCAGCCAGAAGCTGCGCTTCAGCGCGATGCGGTCGGGCAGCACCAGTTCCACCCCCGGCGCGAAGGGAATGGCGAAGTCGTGGACGATCCCCAGCCCCGCCCCGGCCCGGATCGCCTGCATCTGGACGGACACCGAATTCGACGTGATCGCCGCCACCTGCACCCCGGTTTCCGACAGATAATCCAGTTCCCGGTCGAAGATCATGTCGGGAATGTATCCGATCATCCGGTGATCGCGCAGGTCGGGCAGGTCGCGGATCGGTGCGGCATCGCGCAGGTAATCCCCATGCGCGGCCAGGTGCAGGTGGTAATCGGTCAGCCGCTGCACGGTCAGCCGCCCCGTGTCGGGCGGGGACACGGCCACCGCCATGTCGGCCTCGCGCTTGGTCAGGTTCACCACGCGCGGCAGGGCGACGATCTGGATTTCCAGCCCCGGATGGGCAGCGCACATATCGCGCGCCACCTGCGGCAGCAGATAGTTCGCGCAACCGTCGGGCGCGCCGATGCGAAGCTGGCCTGTCAGCCCGGCCTCCCGCCTTACCGCCTCGGCCGCGGCATTGGCGCCCTGCTCGGCCGCCTCGGCGGGGGCGACCAGCCGCGCCCCCTCGGCCGTCAGGACATAGCCTTGGGGGGTCTTGGCGAACAGCGCGGCACCCACCGCCCGTTCCAGCCGCGCGATGCGCCGCCCGATGGTGGAGGCGTCCATGCCCAGCCTGCGGCCCGCCCCCGACAGGCTTTCGGTCCGCGACACCGCCAGGAAGATGCGCAGGTCGTCCCAATCCATGCCCGCCCCTTTGCAAAAGCGCAAAACGTCTTTGCCATCCTTCCCCTTTATCTGGCAAATCCGCAAGGCTAGGCTGCGGCCAACCAAGGAGGATGCGATGAAAGAGATTCACCACTGGATCGACGGCAAGGAATACAAGGGCACGTCCGGGCGGTTCAGCGACGTCTTCAACCCCGCCACGGGCGAGGTTCAGGCGCGCCTGTCCCTGGCCACCAAGGCCGAGCTTGACCACGCCGTCGAACGCGCCGCCGAGGCGCAGGTGAAATGGGGCGCGACCAACCCGCAGCGCCGCGCCCGCGTGATGATGGAGTTCGTGCGCCTCATCAACCGCGACATGGACAAGATGGCCGAGGCGCTGTCGTCCGAACACGGCAAGACCTTCCCCGACGCCAAGGGCGACATCCAGCGCGGGCTTGAGGTGATCGAGTTCTGCATCGGCGCGCCGCATCTGCTGAAGGGCGAATTCACCGACAGCGCCGGCCCCGGCATCGACATGTATTCCATGCGCCAGCCGCTGGGCGTCGTGGCGGGCATCACGCCCTTCAACTTCCCGGCCATGATCCCGCTGTGGAAGATGGGCCCTGCCCTTGCCGCCGGCAACGCGATGATCCTGAAGCCGTCCGAACGCGACCCCTCCGTGCCGCTGATGCTGGCCGCGCTGCTGCAGGAAGCGGGCCTGCCCGACGGCGTCTTGCAGGTCGTCAACGGCGACAAGGACAGCGTGGACGCGATCCTGGACAACCCGGTGATCCAGGCCGTGGGCTTTGTCGGATCGACCCCGATCGCGCAATACATCTATGAACGCGCGGCGGCGACCGGCAAGCGCGCGCAGTGCTTCGGCGGCGCCAAGAACCACATGATCATCATGCCGGACGCCGATCTGGACCAGGCGGCCGACGCCCTGGTCGGCGCGGGCTATGGCGCGGCGGGCGAACGCTGCATGGCGATCTCGGTCGCGGTCCCGGTGGGTGAAAAGACCGCCGACGCCCTGATCGAACGGCTGGTCCCCCGGATCGAGAAGCTGAAGGTCGGCCCCTATACCGCCGGCAACGACGTGGACTATGGCCCGGTCGTGACCAAGGCGGCCAAGGAAAACATCCTGCGGCTGGTGCAGTCGGGCATCGACCAGGGCGCGGAACTGGTCATCGATGGCCGCGACTTCAACCTGCAGGGATACGAGAACGGCTTCTTCGTCGGCCCGCACCTGTTCGACCGCGTGACCCCCGACATGGACATCTACAAGACCGAGATCTTCGGCCCGGTCCTGTCCACCGTCCGCGCCGGTTCCTATGAGGAAGCCATCGGCCTGGCGATGAGCCACGAATATGGCAACGGCACCGCGATCTATACCCGCGATGGCGACACGGCGCGCGATTTCGCCAGCCGCATCAACATCGGCATGGTGGGCATCAACGTGCCGATCCCGGTGCCGCTGGCCTATCACACCTTCGGCGGCTGGAAGAAATCGGGCTTCGGCGACCTGAACCAGCACGGCCCCGACGCCTTCCGCTTCTATACGCGGACCAAGACGGTGACGGCCCGCTGGCCGTCCGGCATCAAGGAAGGCGGGGAATTCAACTTCCGCGCCATGGACTGAAACGGAAAAGGGCGGGGTTCGAACCTCGCCCTTCTGCCATGTGGCGTCTGGCGATCAGGTCCGCTGGCGCCGGCGCGACAGGGCCAGGCCACCCAGTCCGGCCAGCAGCAAGGTTCCCCTTACCGCAGACCGCCCGCATTCCCTGGGGAAAAGTCGCTTCGGGACAGGAAAGCTGCGGCCTGCCCTTGCATGGGCGGGCGGCACGGGGTTCCATTGGTCCAAACCATCAAGGCCCGCCCATGACCGACGCACCCGACCTGACCCTTGGCATCGAGGAAGAATACCTGCTGGTCAGCCCAGACACGGGCGATCTGGCCCCCGCGCCCGATGCGATGATGGCCGCCTGCCGCGACGCCTTGGGCGACCGCTTCAGCCCCGAGTTCCTGCGCTGCCAGGTCGAGGTCGGAACGCCCGTGTCCGCCGACATCGCCGAGGCGCGCGGGCATCTGGCACATCTGCGCCGCACGGTGGGACGGATCGCGGGCGACTACGGCCTCGCGCCGATTGCGGCATCCTGCCATCCCTTCGCGGACTGGCGCGATCAGTTCCATACCGACAAGGACCGCTATCACCAGTTGTCGCGCGACATGGGGGCGGTGTCGCGGCGGATGCTGATCTGCGGGATGCATGTCCATGTGGGGATCGAATCGCCCGCCCAGCGGATCGACCTGATGAACCAGATGACCTATTTCCTGCCGCATCTGCTGGCGCTGTCGGCCTCCAGCCCCTTCTGGCAGGGCAGCGACACCGGCCTTGCGTCCTATCGCACCACGGTGTTCGGCGGGATGCCGCGGACGGGCTTTCCCCCGCAATTCGGCGGCTGGGACGAGTTCGAGCGGTCGGTGCAGGTTCTGGTCGGCCTGGGCGTCCTGGAGGACAGCAGCAAAATCTGGTGGGATCTGCGCCCGTCGTCCCGGTTCCCGACGCTGGAAACGCGGATCTGCGACGCCTCGCCCCGCCTGGAGGACACGATCACCCTGGCCGCGCTGAACCAGGCCACGCTGCGGATGCTGTGGCGCCTGTCGCGGCAGAACCAGCGGTGGCGGCAATACGACCCCTTCCTGATTGAGGAAAACCGCTGGCGCGCCACCCGATACGGCATGGCCGAGGGGCTGATCGACTTTGGCGCCGGGCGGATCATTCCCTTTGCCGAGGGGCTGGAGGAATGGCTGGCCCTGATCGCCCAGGATGCCGACGCCCTGGGCAGCCAGCCGCAGGTCGCCCGGGCGCGAGAGATGGCGGCCTCCGGCGGGTCCGCCGCCCGACAACGCGCCGTGCTGTCGCAAGCCATGGCGGCAGGCGCCACGCCCCCCGAGGCGATGCGCGAACTGGTCCGGCATCTGATCGCCGAGTTCCATCACGGTCTGTGACCTTGCCAAGCCCCCGCCTGGTGTTGCAATTAAACGCATGTTCAATTTCATGGGGATGAGGACATGGATTTCGCCCTGACCGAGGAACAGGCCGCCATCTTCGACATGGCGCGCGATTTCGGCGCGGATCGCATCGGCCCCCATGCCCATGACTGGGAAAGGCAAGGCACCATCCCGCGCGATCTGTGGGCCGATGTGGCAGCCCTTGGCCTTGGCGGGCTGTACGTGTCCGAGGATCATGGCGGATCGGGCCTGTCGCGGCTGGACGGGGTGCTGGTCTTCGAGGCGCTGTCGATGGCCTGCCCCTCGGTCGCGGCATTCCTGTCGATCCACAACATGTGCGGCGGCATGATCGACAAGTTCGGGTCGCCCGACACCAAGGCCCGCTGGCTGCCCGGCCTTTGCAGCATGGAGAAGGTCTTCAGCTATGCCCTGACCGAACCCGGCAGCGGATCGGACGCCGCCGCCCTGCGGACACGGGCGGACCGGACGGACGGGGGCTGGCGGCTGAACGGGACCAAGGCCTTCATCTCGGGCGGGGGCTATTCGGACGCCTATATCGCCATGGTCCGCACCGGGGGCGATGGCCCCAAGGGCATCAGCGCGGTGATCGTCGAAGACGGCACCCCCGGCCTGTCCTTCGGCGCGCCCGAGGACAAGATGGGCTGGCGTGCCCAACCCACCGCGCAGGTCCAGTTCGACGATTGCCAGATCCCTGCCGACAACCTGCTGGGCGAGGAAGGGCGCGGCTTTGCCTATGCCATGGCGGGGCTTGACGGCGGGCGGCTGAACATCGCGGCGGCGGCGCTTGGCGGTGCGCAGGCGGCGCTTGACGCATCCCTGACCTATATGGGCGAACGCCGCGCCTTCGGGCAAAGCCTGGACCAGTTCCAGGCGCTGCAATTCCGCCTGGCCGAGATGGAGACCGCGCTGCAATCGGCGCGCATCTTCCTGCGCCAGGCGGCCTGGAAGCTTGACACCGGCGCCCCGGATGCGACCAAGTTCTGCGCGATGGCCAAACTGCACGTGACCGACCGCGCCTTCGAGGTCGCGAATGGCTGCCTGCAACTGCATGGCGGATACGGCTATCTGGCCGACTACGGGATCGAGAAGATCGTGCGCGACCTGCGCGTGCATCAGATCCTGGAAGGCACGAACGAGATCATGCGCCTGATCGTCGCGCGGGCGATGCTGGCCGAACGGGGGTAAGACGTGGAAGACCTGAACATCCGCAAGGCGGGCCGCGCCGGGCGCATCACCTTCACCCGGCCCAAGGCGCTGAACGCGCTGAGCCACGAGATGGCATTGGCGATCCATCGCGCCCTGGACGGCTGGCGCGACGACCCGGATGTGGCGCTTGTCATCATCGACGCCGAGGGGGACCGGGCCTTCTGCGCGGGCGGCGACATCGCGGCGGTCTATCGCGCCGGGCTGGCGGGCGAACACGCGACGGGGCAACGCTTCTTCGCCGACGAATACCGCATGAACGCGGCCATCGCGGATTATCCGAAACCCATCGTCGCCTTCATGCAGGGCTTCGTGATGGGCGGCGGCGTGGGCGTGGGGGGACATGCCAGCCACCGCATCGTCGGCGACACGACCCAGATCGCCATGCCCGAATCCGGCATCGGCCTGATCCCCGACGTGGGCGGCACCTGGCTTCTGTCCCGCGCGCCGGGCCGGATCGGCGAATACCTGGCGCTGACGGGCGCGCGGATGGGCGCGGGCGACGCGATCCATGCGGGCTTTGCCGACACCTATCTGCCCGAAGCCGAATGGCCCGACCTGATCGCCCGGCTGGAGGATACCGGCGACGTCTCGCTGATCGAGGGTGGGGACGCGCCGACCGCCCCCCTGCGCACGATGGACCTGTCGCCCTTCGCCCAGGAAACCCTGGCCGACATCATCGACGCCCTTGAGCAGGACGGCAACGCCCAGACCCTCAAGATCCTGCAGGCCAATTCGCCCCTGTCGATGGCGGCGGGTCTGGCCATGGTGCGGGCGGCGCGGGGCGACGGCCGGATGCAGGAATCGCTGGCCCGCGAATACCGCTTCACATATCGCGCGACGCAGGACACCGATTTCCTGGAAGGCGTGCGCGCGCAGATCATCGACAAGGACCGCAAGCCCAAATGGATGGCCGATGCCAGCCCCGACAATGTCGCGGCGCTGCTGGCGCCCCTGGGACCGAACGAACTGACCTGGAGTGAACCGGCATGAAGATCGCATTCATCGGACTTGGCAACATGGGCGCGCCGATGGCGCTGAACCTGGCGCAGGCCGGGCATGAGGTCACGGGCTTCGACACCGCCGCCCGGCCCGAGGGGCTGACCCTGGCCGACAGCGCCGCCAAGGCTGCGGAGGATGCCGATGTGGTCATCACCATGCTGCCCAACGGCCAGATCCTGCGCATGGTGGCAGATCAGGTGATCCCGGCCATGAAGCGCGGTGCGGTCCTGTGCGACTGTTCCACCGTGGACGTGGACAGTGCCCGCGCGGTCGCGGAACAGGCCCGTGCAGCGGGCCTCGGGGCACTGGATGCGCCGGTCTCGGGCGGGATCGGCGGGGCGCAGGCCGGGACGCTGACCTTCATGGTGGGCGGGCCGGACGATGCCTTCGCAACGGCCCAGCCGCTGTTCGATATCATGGGCCAGAAGGCCGTTCATTGCGGCGACGCGGGTGCCGGCCAGGCCGCCAAGATCTGCAACAACATGATCCTGGGCGTGACCATGATCGCCACCTGCGAGGCCTTTGCCCTTGCCGACAAGCTGGGCCTCGACCGGCAGAAGATGTTCGACGTCGTGTCCACATCCTCGGGGTACAGCTGGTCGATGAACGCCTATTGCCCGGCGCCGGGCGTGGGTCCGAAATCGCCCGCAGACAACGACTACAAGCCCGGTTTCGCCGCCGAACTGATGCTGAAGGACCTGAACCTGTCGCAGGCGGCGGCGTCCTCGGCCGGGGCAGACACGCCGATGGGGGCGCTTGCGCAACAGCTTTATCACCGCTTCGTCGAACAGGAGGACGGGCGCGGGCGCGACTTTTCGGCAATGTTGCCACGCTTCGTGAATAAAAACCGCGAACAAGACGGAACCGTGACAGGATAAGGGAACCAGGGCGCCGCCTTTCCGGTTTTTCCCAGACGAACGGACGGACAAGCCGGACCAAGGACATGATACGCAAGGTGATGGCGATCGCGACCGCTGCCGTGGCAGCCACGCTGATCGCCCTTTTCAGCAACCACACGCCGCAGGCGCAGGAAACGATCCGGGCCAGCGCCCCGCTGTCCGCGGCGCGTCCCCTCATGCCCGGCGACATCCTGCCGGCCGAGAACGTCGATTTCATCGAGATGCCGGGCATCTATGGCCTGGGATCGGAACTGCCCGGCAGCCGGTATGCGATCGTCGATGGCCACCTGGTCCGCGTCAACCCCAACACGATGCAGCTGCAATCCATCCTGCGAAGGGGCAGCACCGTCGAGTGAAATGGAGGGGGTTTGGAGCGGGTGATGGGAATCGAACCCACGTATTCAGCTTGGAAGGCTGCTGCTCTACCATTGAGCTACACCCGCATGGCGGCAGGTATAGCCATGCCGCGCGACGGGTGCAACCGTCATCGGCGGCTTTGAAAGAACCCCATCAGAAGCGCCCGCGCCGGGTCGGCGCCGATCCCGTCATAAACCTGGGGGCGATGATGGCATTGCGGATGGTCGAACACGCGCGCCCCATGTTCGACGCCGCCCATGCGCATGTCGCTGGCCCCGTAATACAGCCGCCCGATCCGCGCGGCCGATATCGCCGCCGCGCACATCGGACAGGGTTCCAGCGTCACCCACAGGTCATGGCCCGGCAGCCGTTCGGACCCGGCGGCCCGGCAGGCGTCGCGAATCGCCAGGATCTCGGCATGGGCCGTGGGATCGGACAGTTCGCGCGTCCGGTTTCCCGCCGCCGACACCACACGGCCGCCGGGGGCCACCACCACCGCGCCCACCGGAACCTCGCCCCGACGGGCGGCGGCCCTTGCCTGGTCAAGCGCCAGCGCCATATGAGAGGTGAAGCGGGTCATGCCCGCTTGTCGCAAGGGCGCGGCAGCCATGCAAGTCGCCCTTTCCTTGCCCCGCCGCGCCCGATAGAAGCGCGGCTTTGCCACCGCAGCGATGCGCAGGAGATATCGCCATGACCGACAACAGCACCCCGAAATCCGCCGACCAGACCCCCATCCCGGCCTCTGCCCCGGCCCCCGACCGCATCGCCAAGGTGATGGCCCGCGCCGGCGTCGCCAGCCGCCGAGAGGCCGAGCGCATGATCCTGGAAGGCCGCGTCTCGGTCAACGGCAAGAAGATCGACAGCCCCGCGCTTGACGTTCTGCCCACGGACCGGATCGTCGTGGACGGCAAAAAGCTGGACGAGCCGCAGGAAACCCGGCTGTGGCTGTATTACAAGCCGCTGGGCCTGGTGACGACCGAATCGGACGAAAAGGGCCGGCAGACGGTGTTCGACGCCCTGCCCCGCGACCTGCCGCGCGTGATGACGGTGGGCCGGCTTGACCTGAACTCCGAAGGCCTGCTGCTGCTGACCAACGACGGAGAGCTGAAGCGCCGGCTGGAGTTGCCCTCGACCGGCTGGCTGCGGCGTTACCGCGTGCGCGTGAACGGCACGCCCAGCGACATGACCTTCGCCCCCCTGCGCCGCGGTGCGACCATCGACGGCGAGGAATTCGCCCCGATGGAGATCAAGCTCGACAGCCAGCAGGGGGCGAACGCCTGGCTGACCGTCGGCATCCGCGAAGGCAAGAACCGAGAGATCCGCCGGGCCATGGCCCATGTCGGGTTGCAGGTGAACCGCCTGATCCGCATCGGCTATGGCCCCTTCAAGCTGATCGGCATGGAAAAGAACGAGGTCGTCGAGGTCAAGAAGCGCGTGCTGCGCGACCAGCTTGGCGGGCTGCTGACCGGCGAGGAGACCGCCCCCAAGGAACGCGAGATGCGCCCGCGCGGCGCGGAAGGCCCGCGCGGCCCCCGCCGCGACGACGGCGACCGCCCTGCCCGCAGCTTCCGCAGCGAGGGCGGCGGCGAAAGCCGCTTCGGCCGCAAGCCGGGTCCGCGGGATGACGGCGACCGGCCCGCCCGTCCCTGGTCCGGCAAGCCCCGGTCCGAGGACGGCGGCGACCGTCCGCAGTTCCGCGGCAAGCGCCCGCAGGGCGACGGGGACCGTCCCGCCCGACCCTGGTCCGACAAGCCCCGCGCGGATCGCGACAGCACGTCCGGCGACCGTCCCCGCTTCGGCAAGCCCGCCGGCGACCGCCCGGACGGCAAGCCGGCCTACAAAGCCCGGGGCGACCGCCCCGAAGGCGGCTTCAAGCCACGCAGCGACAGGCCCGAGGGTGGCTTCAAGCCCCGGGGCGATCGTCCAGAGGGTGGCTTCAAGCCACGCGGCGACCGGCCCGAAGGCGGTTTCAAGCCTCGGGGTGATCGTGCGGAAGGTGGGTTCAAGCCCCGCCGCGATGCCGATGACGCCGGGCGGGGCTTCAAGCCGCGGGCAGAGGGAAAGCCCGGCGACAAGGGGTTCAAGCCGCGCGGCGACCGGGCCGAGGGCGGCTTCAAGCCTCGGGGCGACGGTCCGCGTCCGGGCGGAAAGCCCGGCGGGGATCGCAAGCCCTTTGGCAAACCGGGTGGACCAAAGCCCGCGCGCGGGGGTGCCGGGGGTGGCTTTTCGGGCAAGCCCGGCGGTCGTCCAGGTGGGCGGCCGGGCGGCAAGCCGCGCGGCTGAGGGATCTTTCCCGGCCCCAGGGCCGGGGCAGACTTACTTTGTCAGGATAAGCTTGCCGGCGCGCGTGATGCGAAGCTGATACATCTGGTCGTCCAGGATGATCAGCGCCTGGTTGCCCCCCCGGGTCAACTGGGTCGCGTCATGCTGGGGGATCCGGGCCAGGACGCTGGTGCCGGGTTGCGCGAAGTCTGCGGGACGTACTGCGGTCATGATCAGCCTCTTGGAATTGGGGTCCGTCTTCCTTCACCTGAAATCTGACCAATTCAGTCTGGATTGTCAAAGTAAAAGAGTCGGAAATATGCCGAAGGGCGGATTTACTCCGACAGGCAGTCGCTGATGGTTCCCGCCATCTGCGCAAGGATCTGCCCGTAAAGCTGCGGCCCCGGCTCAAGATCGCCGCCTTCGGGCATCAGTTCGCTGCCGGCCCGGATCGAACTGCCTTCCGTCACGGCCTGCACCAGCTTGGGCTCGCTGCCATATTCGGGAAAGGCGCAGATGGCGTGCCCATCCGTGATGCGGGCGCGAATCTCTTTCAACCTTGCAGCCGAAGGGGTGCTGGCATCGCCCAGCGAAACCGCGATGGCCGGCTCAAGGCCGAAATGTTCGGTGAAATAGCCGTAGGCATCGTGAAAGACGACAAACGTCGCCCCGGCATGGGGCTGAAGCTGCGCGCGCAGGTCTTGATCAAGGCGGCGGATCTCCTCGGCCGCGGCCGCTGCGTTCTGCCTGTAGGCGGTTGCATTGTCGGGATCGGCCTTCTCCAGCGTGTCGGCAATGGCTGCGACCCAGGCTTGCGCGTTGTCCGGGTCCAGCCAGGCATGAGGATCCACGCCGCCATGCGCGTGATCGTGGTCATGATCGTGGTCGTGGTCGTGCCCGTCGTCGTACCCGCGCAAATGGGTGCCCGGCACGTCCAGCAGACGCAGTTGCGCGACATCGCCCCCGACCAAGGATGCGGCGCGGTCCAGCCAGGGCGTCAGTTCCGGTCCCGTCCAGACCAGCAGCCCCGCGTCCTGCAAGCCCCGCGCGTCCGAGGGGCGCATCTGGTGGTGATGCGCGCTTGCCCCCTTTGGCAGCAGCACCTGCACCTGCCCCAGGTCCCCCATCACCTGCTGGACCAGCGAGGCTGTGACGGGCGTGTCCACCACCACCTGCGGTGGTTCGGCCAGCACGGGACCGGCGGCCAGAAGGCCCAGGGCGGAAAGGGTCATGCGCATCATGTCACCTCGACAGGTTGGTTTCTTGCAGGGCCATGCTTATTCATGTTACATCATAACAAGTCAAACAGAATGTGATAAAGTAACAGTATTGCCCGATCCTGATCCTCATTCCGCCTTTGCCCCGCACGATCATCGGGCCTGCGAGACCCGCGTGCTTGACCAGGCCCGCGACCGGCTGGCCGCCAACGGCGCCCGCCTGACTCCTGTCCGGCAGCGGACGTTGGAGATCCTGCTGGAATCGCATCGCGCCATGGGCGCCTATGAGGTGCTGGACCGCCTTGCGGCCGAAGGCTTCGGCCGCCAGCCGCCCGTCGCCTATCGCGCGCTGGAGTTTCTGGTCGAACACGGGCTGGCGCATCGCCTGCAACGGCTGAACGCCTTTGCGGCCTGCCTGCATCCGGGCCATGACCACGCGCCCGCCTTCCTGATCTGCCGGGAATGCGACATGCTGGCCGAACTGCCCGCCGCGCCCGTGCGCGACGCGCTGACGGAACTGGCCGCTGAATCAGGCTTCCAGGTCGAACGCGCCACGATCGAGGCCCTTGGCCTTTGCCCCGCCTGCGCCGACGCGGCCCGGCCATGACCGCCCTGATCCAGGCCAGCGGCCTGACGATCCTGCGTCCCGGCGGGTCCGAAACGGTCCTGCAAGGCGTCGATTTCCAGATCCGTCCCGGAGAGATCGTGACGGTCGTGGGGCCGAACGGGTCGGGCAAGTCCTCGCTGGTGCGCGCGCTGCTGGGGCATATGCCGCTGGCGGCGGGCCGGGTCGAACGCAGGCCGGGGCTGCGGATCGGCTATGTCCCGCAGCGCGTGCAGGTGGACACCACCATCCCCATGACCGTGCGCCGCTTCCTGTCCCTGCCCCGGCGCGTGGGCGACCGCGACGCGGCCCGTGTCCTGGCCCGCACGGGGGTCGAGGGGGTCGAGGCCCGCCAACTGACCCAGCTTTCGGGCGGGCAGTTCCAGCGTGTCCTGCTGGCCCGTGCGTTGCTGCACGACCCACAGCTTCTGGTTCTGGACGAACCGACGCAGGGGCTGGACCAACCGGGCATCGTCGCCTTCTACAAGCTGATCGAGGAGGTGCGCCGCCAGACCGGCGCGGCCGTCCTGATGGTCAGCCACGACCTTCTGGTGGTGATGCGCGCCTCTGACCGGGTGATCTGCCTCAACGGCCATGTCTGCTGCGAGGGCACGCCCCAGCATGTCAGCAGCGCCCCCGAATACCGCGCCCTGTTCGGGGCCGAATCCGAAGGCACGCTGGCGCTGTATCGCCACCACCACGATCATGACCACGATCACGATCACCACCACCACGCCGGGGCGCATTGATGCTGGACGATTTCTTCATCCGCGCGGTCCTGGCGGGCCTGGGCATCGCGGCCGTGGCCGGGCCGCTGGGCAGCTTCGTCGTCTGGCGGCGCATGGCCTATTTCGGCGATGCCACCGCCCATGCGGCGATCCTGGGCGTGGCGATCAGCCTGGCCTTCCAGGTCTCGATCTATGCCGGGACGATGCTGGTCGCGCTGGCGATGGCCCTGGCGGTATCGGCCCTGGTTGCGCGGGGACAGGCAATGGACACGATGCTGGGCGTGCTGTCCCATTCCGCCCTGGCGATCGGGCTTGTCGCCATCAGCTTCGTGCCGCAGGCCCGGTCTGACCTGTCGGCCTATCTGTTCGGCGACATCCTGGCGGTGGGCCGGGGCGACCTGGCGCTGATCTGGGCGGGGGCTGCCGGGGTGCTGGCGCTGCTGGCCTGGCGGTGGCAGCGGCTGCTGACCGCCTCCCTGAACGAGGAACTGGCCATGGCCGCGGGAATAGACCCCAGGGTCGAACGGCTGGTCCTTTCCCTGGCCCTGGCCGTTCTGGTGGCCTTGTCGATTCGAGTCGTCGGATCGCTGCTGATTTCGGCCATGCTGATCGTTCCTGCAGCAGCCGCCCGCGGATTGTCGCGCAGCCCCGAACGCATGGTCGGCAACGCCACGCTGATCGCCGCCTTGGCGGTGATGGGAGGATTGTGGGCCAGCCTTCATCTGGACACTCCTGCCGGCCCCTCGATCATCACGGCCGCTGCAGCTATTTTCATGGTGTCCCAAGCGTTTCGCCGGGCCTAGTGCAGGATTGCAACACCTTGTCCGCACGCCATTTCAGGGCGGAACTGATGGTCGGCAAGGGTGTTGGCCAATATGCAACAGTTGCCGCGAACCAGCGACGGATTTGAACCAATGCAGCTTTCAAACGTCTGGGGATTGTGTAACTGTCGCCTCGATGTTGCCGGTGACGGCAGCCTTCAACGAAACGGAGCATGATCATGACCAAATTCGCTACTTTCGCTGCCGCTCTCGGCCTGACCGCCACCTCGGCTCTGGCTGGTGGCTATGTCGCCCCCGTCGTCGACGTCGAGCCCGTCGTTGTCGAGGAGCGTCCCGCTTCGACCAACGCTGGCCTGGTTGTCCCGGCCCTGCTGCTGCTGGGCGTCATCGCCGCCGTTGCTTCGGACGACGACGACAGCTGATTTCTGAACGGAACTTCGGTTCCGTCAGGTATAAGGGCTGGCCTTGGGCCAGCCCTTTTTCGTTGCGCCTCGACAGGATGCCTGTGCGGGCGTAGCATCGTCCCGATCCTGCGGGCAGATGGAGGTATGATGCGCGGCCTTCTGATCCTGGGCATTCTGGCCTGGCCGCTGACGGCCTCCGCGCAGTCCGACACCGAGGACGGCATCGGGCTTGTCGAACGCGGCCTGGGGATCATCGCCGAAAACCTGTGGAATGAATTCGGCCCGCAGCTGAACCAGCTGGGCCAGGGCATGGGCGGAGCGCTGGCGGATCTGGCGCCGGTCCTGGATGATCTGTCGGTCCTGGTCGATGACCTGGGCAACTACCAGGCACCCGAGCGGCTGGAGAACGGCGATATCGTGATCCGCCGCAAGCCCGGCGCACCGCCTCCTCCGCCCCTGGGGGCCGGCGAACCGGACGCCCCCGATGATCCGCAGCTTCCCATCGACCCCGACCAGCCTGAAATCCCCCTGTAGACCGCGCCTTGCCGGATCGGGTAAGCTGCGGAAAAACAAGGGGGATGGATCAGTGGGCGACTTGTTGGCGGCGCAGGCCGGGGATTTGTTTCGGATCGGCTTGCTGGTGGCATTGCTTTTGACCACCCTGCGCAATCGCCCCATCACGGGGATGCTGCTGCCCCTGGTGGCGGGCGCGGTCTTCGTGGCGGTGATCATCCCGCTGACCGGCGCCACGACACGGCCCGAACCGATGACCACCCAGGTTCTGGCGGGGCTGCTGGTGAATGCGATCTATATCGCGATCGGCCTGGGGCTGTGGTCGCTGTGGCAGAAACGCGGGCGCTAGGCCAGCAGCCGCATCATTTCGGCACGCAGCTCGGACAGTTCGAACGGCTTGGCGATAAAGCCGTCCGCACCCAAGGCCAGGCCGCGCCGCTTTTCCACCACGGATCCCCGCGCGGTCATCAGAAGGATGCGCACGTCCGACATGCCGGGATCGGCGCGCAGCAGTTCCACGATCTCATAGCCCGACATGTCGGGCAGCATCACATCCAGCAGCACCAGGTCGGGCCGTTCCGCACGGATCGCCGCCACGGCGGCCCCGCCCTGGGATAGCCGGGAATGGGCATGGCCGTCGCGGGCCAGCAGGAATTCCAGGGCCATGGCGATGTTGTCCTCGTCCTCGACAACCAGAATGCGCGCCATGAGCCAAGCTTTCCTGGACAGCAGGGAAAATGCCGGGCCGGGGATCGCCCCCGGCCCGGATCGGGATCAGACGTTGTCGTCCGCGAAGATGTCCTTCTTGTGGCTGTCGTTCGGCACGAAGATCGCCCCGATGATCACCGTCATCACGGCGATCACGATCGCATACCACAGGCCCGCATAGATGTTGCCGGTCTGGGCCGAGATCGCGAAGGCGGTCGCGGGCAGCAGGCCGCCGAACCAGCCGTTGCCGATGTGATAGGGCAGCGACAGGCCGGAGTAGCGGATGCGGGTCGGATAAAGCTCGACCAACTGCGCCGCGATCGGACCATAGACCATCGTCACCAGCACGATCAGATAGGTCAGGATCAGCACGACCTGGATGTTCTGGCCCTTGAAGATGTCGAAGAAGTGGTTGGCCTTGGCGATCGTGGTGTTGTCGGCGGCCGTCAGCGGATAGCCGGCGGCGGTCAGGGCCGCGTTGACTTCGGCGGTGAAGCGCGCCTTTTCGGCCGCCAGGGCATCGCCCGTCAGCGTGTTGGCGTCATAGGACTGGATCACCGTCTCGCCGATCTGGACCGACGCGATCGTGCCCGCGGGCGCATCGATCGTTTCCTGGACGTTCACCGACGACCGCGACAGCGCGGCTTTCAGGATGTCGCAGCTGTTGTTGAACTGCGCGGTGCCGACCGGGTTGAACTGGAACGAGCAGTCGTCCGGCGCGGCCGTGACCGTGACGGACGTGTTCTGCGCCGCAGCCAGCGCGGGGTTGGCGACGCTGGTCAGCATCGGGAAGACCCACATATAGGTTGCGGCGGCCAGGGCGCAGCCGCCCAGGATGATCGGCTTGCGGCCGATGCGGTCGGACAGCGAGCCGAAGAAGATGAAGCCCGCGGTGCCCAGGATCAGCGACCAGGCGACGAAGACGTTGGCGCTGAACTGATCGACCTTCACGACGTTCTGGATGAAGAACAGCGCATAGAACTGGCCCGAATACCAGACCACGGCTTGCCCGGCGGTCAGGCCCAGCAGCGCGATCAGGGCGATCTTGCCGTTCTTCCAGTTGCCGAAGGCTTCCTTCAGCGGCGCCTTGGACTGCGCGCCTTCTTCCTTCATCTTCTTGAAGGCCGGGGATTCGTTCATCTGCAGGCGGATATAAAGCGAGATCAGCAACAGGAAGACCGAACCCAGGAACGGAATGCGCCAGCCCCAGGCCTTGAACGGCTCCAGCATGACCTGCGCGCCGGTGGCGTCCAGCAACGGCTGGCCGTCCAGGCCCAGCTGCGGCACGGCCGGATAGTTCGCGTTCACATAGGAGGTGACCAGCAGGATCACCACCAGCGACAGCAGCAGGCCCAGCGTGGCGGTGGTCTGGATGAAGGACGTGAAATAGCCGCGCTGACCCTGCGGCGCGTGTTCGGCCACATAGACCGCAGCCCCGCCATATTCGCCGCCAAGCGCCAGGCCCTGCAGCATCCGCAGCACGATCAGGATGATCGGCGCGGCGATGCCCCAGGACGCATAGCCGGGCAGCAGGCCGACCAGGAAGGTCGAGAAGCCCATGATCAGGATGGTGGCCAGGAAGGTGTATTTCCGGCCGATCAGGTCGCCCAGGGCGCCGAAGACCAGGGCGCCGAAGGGACGCACCAGGAAGCCCGCGGCGAAGGCCAGCAGGGCGAAGACGTTGCGCGTGGCCTCGGGGAAGGCGGTGAAGAACTGCGCCCCGATGATCGCCGCCAGCGAACCATAGAGATAGAAGTCATACCATTCGAAGATAGTGCCCGCGGACGAGGCCAGGATGACCTTCTTTTCCTCGGACGTCATGGGACGCGAACGGGTCGTCGCGTCGGGCGATGCATAAGCCATCAATCCTCCTCCTGTTGAACCAGCCGCCGGCTGGCATGGGATTCCGACGGTCAAGCCTTCTCCGGCCGCGATTCAGGGTGAATCGCGTTTGGGGGATTGCTCGTCGGATCGGTATGGCGGCACCCGGTTCCTCCTGCCCGGAGGCCGCCTTGTCATGGGGCGCGTGGCCCCGCTTGCGTCAGGCCCTGTTCATCCGGTTGGCGATCAGGTCGTCCACCACCTCAGGTTCGGCCAGGGTCGAGATGTC